>SHBB01000246.1 GCA_004213565.1 Sandaracinaceae bacterium | reverse complement strand
CGTCCGGGCCGTGAATGGGCGCGCCCCGCGCGGCGCGGCCGACCTTGTCCGGGTCGATGTCGATCCACGCGCTCGCGCGCAGCCCGTGCGCCTCGAGCGCGCGCGCGAGGCGACGCCCCGTCCGGCCCGCGCCCCAGATGGCGAAGGGGCGGTCGCCGAGCTTCGGGGCGAGGAAGGCGGCGCGCGCTTCGCGAAACCGCGCGGCCGAGTAGCGCGGATGCGAGAACGTCGCGCGGCCGGGCGTGTGGTGCCATTCCAGCAGCACCTTTGGCAGCTTGCTGAGCCCCCAGCCCGCCGCGTCGAGGCGCAGCCAGAGATCGTAGTCCTCGGGCCAGGGCACGTCGCGCCAGCCCCCCACCGCGTCGAGCGCCTCCCGGCGCAGCATCACCGAGGGGTGGCAGAGCGGCGCCTCCACGAAGAGGTCGCGCGCGTGGTCCTCGGGGGTGACGAGGCCGTTCTGCCATCGCACGTAGGTCTGCATGCCCTCGTCCGCGCCCGGGCAGCTCACCCGGCAGCCGATCACGCCGACGGACGGCGCCGCGGCGAGTCCGGCCCGCTGGGCGGCGAGGCGCCCGGGGAGGCTGACGTCGTCGGCGTCCATGCGCGCGATCCACGCGCCACGGGCCTCGGCGCGCCCCTGCTCCAGCGCCGCGACCAGGCCGCGGCCGCCGCCGTCGAGCCTGCGGACGCGCGGATCTCCGAGCGCCGCGACGCGGGCGGGGCCGTCGTCCCGCGAGCCGTCGTCGATGGCGAGCAGCTCCACCTCGTCCGCGGACTCGCCCTGCAGCACCGAGCGGATCGCGATCTCGATCGTCGAGGCCGCGTCGCGGTAGGGGAGGATGACGCTGGTCGCGGGGGGCACGCCCCGCCGTCATAGCCCAGATGAGCGGCGGCTCGCGTCTTCCTCGGGCGAGCTCGGCAGGTGGATGCCGCACTCGCGCTTCTCGCCGAGGAGCCGACCGGAGCGGTCGTCGTCGCTGCTCGGGTCCACCGGCACCGTCGAGTGCACGTCCCCGATGGAGCGGTAGCCCCACGGGTAGAGGGGATGGACCGGCAGGTCGTGCTTCTCGAAGTACGCCAGCACGTCCGCCTTCGACCAGTCGAGGATGGGGTGGACCTTGTAGGTGCCGTTCTGCACCTCGACCCGACGGAGCCCCGCGCGGAACTCGGTCTGCTGCCCGCGCAGCCCGGCGAGCCACGCCGCCGCGCCCAGCTCCTCGAGCGCCCGCTGCATCGGCTCGATCTTGTTGATCTCCTGGTAGCGCTGCAGCTCGGCCTCGTCGCCGTCGTAGAGCCGCCCGTAGAGCGCCTCCTGACGCGCCGCCGTCATGCGCGGGGAGAACACCTCCACCCGCAGCCCGAAGCGCGCTCGGAGCTGCTCGGCGAACTGGTAGGTCTCGGGGAACAGGTAGCCGGTGTCGAGGAAGATCACGGGGATCTTCGGCACGACCCGCGAGGCGAGGTGCAGCATCAGCGCGGAGTGCGCGCCGAAGCTCGACGTCATCACCAGGCGCTCGCCGAACGAGCCCGCCGCCCAGCGGATCACCTCTTCGGCGTCGGCGCCCTCGAGCGAGGCGTTGACCGCGTCGAGATCGAGCCCCTCTCCCGGGCGAACCAGCTGAAGCGCTTCCATCGTCCTCGCCGAGTCAGTCTTGGGCGACGTCCCCGATATTGTCAATCGGATCACTCGGGAAACCCCCGCGGCTCGGTGATTGTATAGTGATTTCAGGCGTAAGTACTTGACTATTTCGGTGTGGAATCGGTTTGGCTTCGAGGGGCGAGCGTCGCGCGGTAGCCTCCCGAGTCATGACGAGCGAGATCCGAATCGACGGGGACCGGCTGTGGGACAGCCTGATGGAGATGGCGAAGATCGGCGCGACCGAGAAGGGCGGGGTCTGCCGGCTGGCGCTGACCGACGTCGACAAGGCGGCGCGAGATCTGTTCGTGCGCTGGTGTGAGGAGGCCGGCTGCGCGGTGACCATCGACCGCATGGGCAACATCTTCGGCCGCCGCGAGGGCAAGGACCCATCGCTGCCGCCCGTGATGACCGGGAGCCACATCGACAGCCAGCCCACCGGCGGCAAGTTCGACGGCATCTACGGCGTGCTCAGCGGCCTCGAGGTGATCCGCGCGCTCAACGACGCGGGCGCCGAGACCCAGGCCGCGATCGAGGTCTCCGCGTGGACCAACGAGGAGGGCTCGCGCTTCGCGCCCGCGATGGTCTCGAGCGGCGTCTTCGCGGGGGTCTTCGACCTCGAGTACGGGCTGAGCCGCGCGGACCTCGACGGCAAGACGATGGGCGAAGAGCTGAAGCGGATCGGCTACGCGGGCGAGGCCCCCGTGGGCAAGCCCGTCAAGGCGTTCTTCGAGGCGCACATCGAGCAGGGGCCCATCCTCGAGGCCGAGGAGCGCACCATCGGCGTCGTCACCGACGCGCAGGGGCAGCGCTGGTACGAGTGCACCTTCACCGGCCAGGAGGCGCACGCCGGCCCCACGCCGATGAAGACGCGGCGGGACGCGCTGGTCGGCGCGGCGCGGGTGATCGACGCCGTCAACCGCATCGGGCTCGAGCACGCGCCGCTCGCCTGCGCGACGGTGGGCCTCGTCCAGGTCACGCCGAACTCGCGCAATACGATCCCGGGCAAGGTCTTCTTCGCCATCGATCTGCGACATCCGGACGACGCGACGCTCTCGCGCATGGACGCGCAGGTGCGCGCGGTCATCGCCGAGACGGCCGAGACGCTGAAGCTCGAGGTCGCGCTCGAGGAGATCTGGTACTCGCCGCCCGTGCCGTTCGACCCGGAGTGCGTCGCCGCGGTCCGGCGCGCCGCGGAGGCCAACGGCCTGTCTCACCGCGACATCGTCTCGGGGGCGGGCCACGACGCCTGCTACATCTCGCGCGTCGCGCCCACCGCGATGGTGTTCATCCCCTGCGAGGACGGCATCAGCCACAACGAGATCGAGAGCGCCACGAAGGAGGACTGCGCCGCCGGCTGCCAGGTCCTCCTCCAGGCGATGCTCGAGCGCGCCGGCTGAGTCGCCGTCAGGAGAGCGTGTCGCCGTCGAGCGCGCGAGCGCCGGCCGCGATCTCGGCCAGGTGGGCGAGCGCCGGCGGGTAGGTCGCGACGAAGGCGGTGAAGCGCGCCTCCGGCAAGCGCAGGAGCACGCACTCGGTGAGCGTGGTCGCGGTCGCGGTGGCGGGGGCGCGGTGGATCAGCGCCCGGATCCCGAGGATCGAGCCCGGGCCGCGATCCTCGACCCCGCCCGGCCGGCTGAGCGAGAGCCGGCCCTGCACGAGCACGTAGAGCCCGTCGCAGCGCTTGCCCTCGGCGAGCAGCGTCGTGCCGGGATCGGCGCGGCGGACCTCGAAGCGCTTGGCCAGCTCGCGTCGATCGCTCGGAGAGAACGGGGTGAAGAGCGGCGAGGTGCCGAGGAAGTTCGCCAGCAGGCGGCGCGCGAGGAGCTCGAAGAGGAGGTCGTCCAGCATCGGGACACCCTCGACGATCTCGTCGAGCACCGCGCGGGGGACGCGCAGCGCGGTCAGCGGATCGATCGCCACGACGTCCGTCTGTCGCACCGCGTGCTCGAGCAGGACCGACTCGCCGAAGACGTCTCCTTCGCCGAGGCGCGGGCGCTGCTCGGGCGGCAGGCCCGCGACCTCCACGCGCACGCGGCCGTCGACGATGCAGTAGAGCGCGTCGGCGGGATCGCCCTTGCGCATGACCGTCGCCCCCGCGGGGAGCTCGACCAGCTCGGCGCCCTGGGCGAGGCGGCGCAGCCGCGAGGGCGGCAGCTCCGAGAAGAGCGGGAAGCTCGGCATCAGCGCGAGCCGATCGAGGCGCGCGCTCGCGGGCGGCTCGGGCGCGTCGGGGATCAGGCTCAGGGTGACCGGCGGCTCGTCCTCGATCAGCTCGAGCTCGGAGACGTCGAGCTCCATGATCTCGTCCTCCTCGACCAGCTCGATGTCGAGGAAGCGGATCTCGTCGGCGGACGCGGTCGGCGAGGGCTGCAGCTTCGGCGCCTCCTCGACCATGCTGCGTCCGACCGCGCGCAGCTCCCCCGAGTGCGGGCGCGCCTCGCGGTGGGCCTTGCGGGCCACGCTGGGGTCGACGCGGTCGAGCACCTCGGTGCGGCTGGGGTCGACCTGGAGGAGGGTCTTGGCCATCGCGACCGCGCGGGCGACGAAGCCCTCGGCCGCGTAGAGATCGGTGGCGCGCTCGAAGGCGTCGGCGGCCTCGGCGGCGTCGCCCTCGCGCCGCAGCATCTCGCCGCGCTGGTGCGGCCAGCGGGGCTCCTCTGGCTCGAGCTTCTCCAGCTCGCTGAGCGCCTTCAGCGCCGCGCTCGTCTTCCCCTTGCGACGCGCGGCGTTGTACTCGTCGCGCAGGGAGTAGATCCGTTCTTTCCGGCTCACCCTGCTGAGTCTACGTTGGCGCGGCGTGAAGCGCGCGCGATGCGTGATAACGTCGCCCCGCCTCCGGCCTCTCGATGCAGCTCTTCCTCCGACTCGTCCGGGCGCTCTGGGTCTTCGGGCTCATCTTCCTGAGCTACATGCTGCAGCTCGGGCTGGGCGGCCTGTTGCACCGCTGGGAGCGCGATCCGGAGACGGGCCGCGACAAGAAGCGCCTGCCCAACTGGCTGCACCGCCGCCGCAAGCGCGTCGACGAGGTGAACGCGAAGCGGCTCCTACAGGCGACGCTCCGGCTCCGCGGCGTCTACATCAAGCTCGGCCAGGTGCTGTCGATCATGGGCGGCTTCCTGCCGCGCGTGTACACGAAGGAGCTGGAGCAGCTCCAGGACGCGGTGCCGCCGCGGCCGTTCCACGAGCTCGAGCCGACCTTCTTCGAGGACTTCGGCGAGGAGCCGGACGAGCTCTACCAGGTCATCGCCGAGCAGCCGATCGCGGCCGCGAGCCTGGGGCAGGTGCACGAGGCGACGCTGCACGACGGGACGCGGGTCGCGGTGAAGGTGCTCTACCCGGGCATCCGCGAGGTCATCAAGGTCGACATGCGCGTGCTCCGGCTCGCCATCGTCGTCTACAAGTGGTTCGTCCCGGTGCAGAACATCGAGCGGGTCGGCGACGCGCTGGTCGATCTCCTCGAGCGCGAGACCGACTACCTGCACGAGGCGCAGATGATGGAGCGCATGAGCGCGAACTTCGCCCAAGCGAAGGACATCCTCTTCCCCGAGGTCGTGCACGAGCTGACCACGCGCAACGTCCTGACGATGACGTTCATGGAGGGGCTCAAGATCAACCGGGTCGAGGAGATGCCCGCGCTCGGCATCGACCCGCACTCGGTCGCGATCCGTCTGGTCGAGTCGTTCTACGAGCAGCTCTTCGTGCACCGCCTCTTCCACGCCGATCCGCACCCCGGGAACTTCCTGGTGCAGGCGGGCCGCAAGCCCAACCGGCCGAAGATCGTGGTGCTCGACTTCGGCGCGATCAGCGAGGTGCGCCAGGAGCTCGTCGACGGGATGATCGAGATCCTGCAGGGGCTGTTCGACGAGGACGGGGAGCGTCTCTTGCGCGGCTTCTATCAGATGGGCTTCGCGTCGCGCGAGGCCAACCGGGAGCTGCTCGAGAAGACGGTCTACAGCTACTTCGAGAAGCTCATGCGCATCCAGGACCGGACGCCGGGCGCGCTGATGCGGGCGAGCCAGGAGGACCTCGAGCAGCTGGCGGATCCCGAGGTGGCCCGTGAAGAGCTGCGCGAGCTGATGCGCTCGGTCGATTACCCGGACGGCTGGTTCTACGTCGAGCGCGCGTCGGTGCTGATGTTCTGGCTCGTCGGTCAGATCGACGCCGACGTCGACGCGATGCGCATCGGCTTCCCGTACGTGATGCCGCTCGTGATGCAGAAGCGCTCGCGCGAGGCGGCGGAAGAAAAGTCCGCGGCGCCGGAACCCCTCGCCGCACCCGCTGTCTGACCCGGCACGCGAGGCGACAGGCGAGCCCTTTCGGCACGCCGCGCCGATGCCTTGGAGGTACCGTGCCCGAGCCGACGCCCGTCGAGCAGGGCGGGAGGGTTCCCGTCCGTCCTGGCGCCATGACCGCGGTCATGCGCGCCGTCCAACCCGTCGCCAGCGGCCCGCGCTGGGTTCGCTTCGCCGTCGTCCGAGACGGCCGCATCGAGCTCGAGGGGGTGCGCGGCCCCGACCAGGAGGTGGTCGTGGGGCCCGAGGGCCAGGTGCCCATCGCGGTGTCGAAGGCCGGGCCGCCCCTGTCGCTGCTGTCGTTCCGGGACGGCGCGTGGCGCCTGAAGGTGCGCGAGGCGTGGACGGGTCGCACGTCGCGCGGCGACCTCGCCGACGCGGAGGCGCGTGGCGGCTTCCGCGAGCTGAAGCTCGAAGGCGAGGGGAGGGCGAAGGTCGTCATCGGCGACGTCTCCGTGCTCGTCCAGCTCGTGGATCGGCCGCCGGCCCGCTCGAAGCCGCAGCTCCCGTCGTCGCTCAAGCGCGGGCTGATGGGCGGCACCGACTGGACCTTCACGAGCTTCGTCGCGGCGTCGTTCCTGCTCCACTTCGCGCTCGTGGTGTTCGTCGTCGAAGCCGACTGGCCCGTGGAGCGGCAGCTGATCCCCAGCCGCCACATCGAGTGGATCGTCGCCGAGCTGCCGCCGCCCGACGACGCGCCGACGATCGCGGACGCCGACGACCCGGTCGCCGACGACGCGCCCGAGGTGGCCGATGACCTCCCGTCGGAGCCGACGGAGACGGTCGACCGGCCCCGTCACGCGAGCGCGCCGTCCTCGGTGCGCGAGGGCTCCGCCGACACGCGCCCGACCGTGGACCACGACGCCGTGGCGCGTGAGGCTGCGCGCCAGGTCGATGCGCTGCTGCTCGGCGCGACCGGAGACATCGGGAGCGCGTTCGACGCGCTGCGGAACGGTGCGCCCACCGGGGAGGCTGCGGACCTCCTTCGACACGCGGACGGGGTGAGGGTCGCCAGCAATGACGTCGGCCAGATCGAAGAGCGTGAAGGCCGCGGCCCGCCCGGCGGTGGCCTGGGCCCGCAGCCGCTGAGCGGCCTTCGCCGGGGCGCCATCGAAGAGCAGGGGCCGAGCGAGCCGCTGCGGGAGCGGGTGGTCACCGTCGTCCGGCCTCCGAGCGGTCCGGGCTGGATCCCGGACCCCATCGACCCGACCTTCGACCCGCGCGAGCTGCATCGCGCGCTGCGGGCTCGCATGGGCGCGGTGCGCGCTTGCTACGAGGGCGAGCTGACGCATGGCAACCCCAACCTCTCCGGGCGCATCCAGGTCGGCCTGACCGTGCAGCCGATGGGCAACCTCTCGGGCGTGCGCGTGGTCGAGAACTCGACGGGCTCCGAGTCGCTCGGCGCCTGCGTCGTCCGCGCGGTGAGCCGGGTGCGCCTGCGGCGCGGGCCCTCGAGCCCGCTCCAGGCCGAGTACCCGATGGTGTTCGCGCGCCAGGATTGACGGCCCCCGGCTCGCGCGGCAAGCCTCGGCGGTGCGACCCGTCGAGCAAGCCGCGCGGATCCTGCGGTCGGGAGGGCTCGTCGCCTTCCCGACCGAGACCGTCTATGGCCTCGGCGCGGACGCGGCGAACGACGAGGCGGTGCGGCGCGTCTTCGCCGCCAAGGGCCGGCCGGCCGACCACCCGCTCATCGTGCACTTCGCCGCGCCCGAGGACGCGGCGCGCTGGGCCGCGCGCTGGAGCGACGACGCGGAGAAGCTCGCCGCCGCCTTCTGGCCCGGCCCGCTGACCCTCATCGTGCCCAAGGCGGCGCACGTCTCGGACGTGGTCACCGGGGGGCATTCTACGGTGGGCGTGCGCGTGCCGGATCACCCCGTGGCGCAATCTCTCTTGCGCTCCTTCGGAGGCGGGCTCGCGGCGCCGAGCGCGAACCGCTTCGGGCAGGTCAGCCCGACCACCGCGGCGCACGTCGCGATCGAGCTCGCGGATCGCGTCGACCTGATCCTCGACGGCGGCGCGTGCCGGGTCGGCGTCGAGTCGACCATCGTCGACCTGAGCGGCGAGACCCCGCGGCTCTTGCGGCCGGGCGGCGTCTCGCTCGAGTCGCTCGAGGCCACGCTGGGGCGGCCCGTCTCGATCGGGGGCGACACGGCCGCGCCCGGCACGCTGCCCTCGCACTACGCGCCGCGCGCGAGGGTCCTCGCGGTGGCGGCCGAAGATCTGCAATCGACCCTGGCCCGCGAGGCGGCCTCGGGGGCCGTGGTGCGAGAGCTCGCGCTGCCCGCCGATCCCGCGGCCGCGGCCCGCGCGCTCTACGCCGCGCTCCGGGAGCTGGACGAGGTCGGCGTGGACGTCGCCGTGGTCGCGCTCCCGGACCCGAGCGGCCTCGGCCGCGCCGTCGCCGACCGCCTCCTCCGCGCCGCCGCGCCTCGTCCGCAATAGAGCCTGTCAGGGCACGACGCAGAGGGCGCGCTCGACCCAGTCCATGCCGCCGCGCTGATCGCGGGCCACGAACCAGAAGCGCACCGTCAGGCCGTCGTCCGGGATCTCCTCCGGATCGGGGTGGCGCCACGGGACCTCGAGCGGAGGGTCGTCGAAGACCTCGGTCTGCAGGCGCGTGAAGAGCCCGGCCGTGGCCACGTGCGACACGAGCAGCTCCTCTCGGGTCTCGACCACGCGCGGCATCTCGCCGAGCACGACCTCGTCGTACATCTCGCGGTCCGAGGGCGACGTGGTGAGGCGCACGAAGCTCGGCTCGTCCTCCAACCGCGCGCGGATCTGGACGAGGTCGCCTCCCGCGCAGCCGCTCTCTGGCACCATCTCGGACGCGGGCCACGGCGTGTCGTCGATGGTGAGGGTCTCGTCGCTCAAGCTCGGGTGCTGGTTGGCGTCGTCCTCGGCGTCGGCCTCGATCAAGGGGAAGGCGAAGATCAATCGCTCGGCGACCGCCTCCTCCTCTTCGCACCTCGGGAGATCGTCCATCGAGAACACCGGCGTGCCGCCCGCGCAGAGCACGCCGATCACCAGGATCTCGGTCTCCCGCCCTTCGACCGGGACGTCGCCCGGGATCTCGAACGCGAAGCTCGGCGCGGCCGTCGGCTCGGTGGGGAGCTGGAACGCGAAGGGGGCGCCGTCGCAGGTGGGGATGCCGAGGTTGCTCGGCCGGGCGACGCACGCGGCCATCGCGCTCGACCACTCGGGGGGATCGCCCTCGTGCCCGACCACGAGCCAGCGGAGGGTCAGCGCGTCGCCCGGGCGCGCCGCGGCCCGCTCCGGATCGCCGTCGATGTCCACGCGCACGCCGAGCACGCGCGGCCGGTCGACCCGCACGCCGGTGGGCAGGTCCATCACGCAGCCGCCCGCGAGGAGCGCCAGGAGCAGGGAGAGCTTCTTCACAGCTCCCCCCGGATGCCGAGCGACGGCAGGATGGGCAGGCCGGGGATCTCCGCGCTCCGGGTGTAGTCGAAGCTGTAGGTCGTCGCCTCGCGGTTCTGCTGGTTGTAGACGTTCTGCACGTCCAGGTAGATGGCGAGCCGCATCACGTTCTCGATGTTGAAGACCTTCTCGATCCGCAGATCCAGGCGGTGGAAGAAGGGGTTCCGCTCGCTGTTCACCGCGCCGTAGAGCGGGCGGTAGGTGTCGGCCGCGACGTCGTAGATCGAGCCGGTGACGGGGGTGAACGGGTTGCCGCTGACCAGCCGGAAGGTGCCGCCGGCCTCCCAGCCGTCGCCGATGCGCCAGACGAGCGCGATGGTGAAGATGTGGGTCTGGTCGAAGTCGAACGGCCGCCAGTCACCGCCGCGGTCCTGGCGCTCCGAGCGGCTGAGCGTGTAGCTGGCGAAGCCGTAGATCGGGTAGCCGGGGGTCGGGTCCGCGCGCACGCCGAGCTCCGCGCCGTAGATCCGGCCGACGCCCTCGTTGGAGAAGAACGGCGGCAGGCCGCCTTCGGTGCCGACCACGCGATCGAAGATGTGCTTGTAGTAGGTGTCGAGCTCGAAGCGCCACGTCTGGTCGTAGCGAAACTCGACCCCGAGGCTGTTGTGGAGCGAGGTGATCGGGTCGAGGTCCGGGTTGCCGAGCCCGGGCGCGGTCTCCTGGAACTCGGGGGGCTGGCTGAAGAGGCCCACGCCGCCCTTGATCGTCCACTGGGGATCGACCGCGAGGCGGAAGGTCATGCGGGGGTCGAAGCTCCAGTCGGAGATGTCGCGGTAGTAGTCGAGGCGCAGGCCGAGCACGACGGTGAGCGGCTCGAAGGGCTGCAGCGTGGACTCCACGTAGACGGCCGGGCGGTACGCGTCGGCCCGGAAGTTCTCCTGGCTGCGCGGCGCGTTGGGGTCGGCGCTCTGCGGCTGGCCCTCGGACTGCGTCGGCGTGCCCGCGCGGATGGCGAGGCTGCTCGGCGTGAAGAGCCAGTCGAAGCCCCAGCGCAGCTTCACCTCGTCGGCGAGCGCGAGCTGCCACTCGGTGCGCACGGTGACGGGCACGAAGTCCGCGTCGAAGCCGAACGCCTCGCCCGCCTGGATGACCAGCCCCGTCCAGCCGGCGGAGACCATCACGTCCTGCTGGAAGACGTCGTCGTAGACGTGGCGCCACTCGAGCTGACCGCGGTGGAACTGCGTGGAGAGGTTCAGGCCGAAGGGGCGCGAGAACTCATCGCCGTTGAAGATCGTGCGGAACTCGTCGCTGCTGCCGTAGACGAGCGCGCGGATGCGGTCCTGCCGGGTCGGCTTCCAGCTGAAGATGAGCTGGTAGTCGTAGTAGACGGGCGCCGCGAGCACGTCGAAGACGTCGTCCGGCACCACCTCCGAGAAGAAGAAGTCGATGTAGCTGCGGCGCGCGGCGATCGCGATGCCGGCGTTGTCGCCCAGCGGGGTCTCGATCAGGAGCGAGCTGTCGATGAGGTTGATGTCCAGGATGCCGTGCACGCGATCGGTCGCGGGATCGCGCGGCTCGACCTCGAGGATGCCGCCGATGCGGCGGCCGTAACGGACGCCGAAGTTGCCCGGGTAGAAGTCGATGCGCTCGAGGAGCCGCGAGTTGTAGAAGCTCGTCAGCCCACCGAAGTGGTAGAGGAGCGGGACCGCGCTGCCGTTCAGGTAGACCTCGCTGTCCTGCGGGGCCGCGCCGCGGATGATGAGCAGGCCCGCGAGGAACGGCGGCCGCGCCACGCCGGGCAACAGCTCCACCACCCGCAGCGCGTCCCCGCGCGTCCCGGGGATCGAGGTCAGCGCCTCGCGCGGGATGGTGCGGCGCGTGGCCTCCCGGCGCGGCCGCTCGAACTGGGCCGTCACGCCCAGCTCCGGGCCCTCGTCGGCCTCCTCGGCGGCCTCGGCCGGGGTCAGCCGATAGGTCACGCTCAGCGCCTCGCCCGCGGTGACCGTCTCGGTCGCGTCGAAGGTCGCGAACTCGGGCGCCTCGACCGCGACGAGATACTGGCCCGCCGGCAGCGCGGGCAGCGTGAAGCGCCCGTCGGCGTCGGTCGTGGCCTGGCGGCTGACGCTCCCTTCTGTGGCGTCGAGGAAGAGACGCGCGCCCTCGACCGGGACGCCCTCGCCGTCGAGGACCTGCCCCTCGAAGGTGCCGTCCACGGGGGGCGGCGGCTCCTCCGGCTCGGGCGGCGGCGGCGGCGGCTCGAAGGTGTAGCGGAAGCGGATGCGCGCCGGGATGGCCTCGCCGTCGCGGGTCGCGGGCTGGAAGACGAGGCGCCGCCCCGCCTCGGTGGCCGCCGCGTCGTACGCCTCGCCGCCCGACGAGAAGACCTCCACCTCGGTCACGGTGCCGTCCGCCGCGATGGTCAGCGTGAGGATCACCTCCACCGGCTCCTCGAGCTCACCCTCGGGGGGCTCGGCCGCGGCGTAGGTCTCCAGCTCGGGAGGGGTGAGCACGGGCTCCTGCGCCGACGCGACCGGCGCCAGCGCACACATCACCGCCGCCAGCCCACACGCGTAGCGTCCCACCACGGCGGGAACGATGGTCGGTTCGGCCGCTTCGGCAAGCGGAAACGAGAGAAAAAGCGCAAAATCAGAGGAGCGCGCTGGCGGCGCGTCGGCTCCCGAGCAGCCCCACGCGGGGCTCCGTGACGACCATCACCCGCAGCTGATCGAGGACCTTCTCCATGCGGCCCTTGTTCAGGAAGGACTTCATGAAGTCCCCCTCCCGGATCGCGCCGAGCAGCTTGGGCGCGATGCCTCCCGCCACGTAGAGCCCGCCGAACGGCAGGCACTTCAGCGCGAGGTTCCCCGCCTCGGCGCCGTAGAGGCCGAGGAAGCGGCGCACCGCGATGGCGCACGTCTCGTCGGCGCCTTCCGCGCCGCGGAGGCCGATCGCGGCCGAGCGATCCGGGGCGTCGTCGACCTCGGGGACGCGCGCGCCCCGGCCCGTCTCGACCAGGAAGTCGTAGATGGCCGCGAGCCCTGGCCCGGAGACCACCCGCTCGATGGACACGCGGCCGTGGCGCGCCTGCAGGAACCGGAGCAGATCGATCTCCCACTCGTCCCGCGGCGGGAAGTCCGTGTGCCCGCCTTCGGTCGGGAAGACGCGCGGCATCGCCCCGTCGCCCGGCAGCAAGATCGCCTCGCCCAGCCCCGTGCCCGCGCCCAGGACGGCGGCCGGCTGGTCGGCCCGCGCGGGGCGGTCCTGGAGCACGGCCAGCTGATCGTCGCCGAGCACGCCGAGGCCGAGCGCGACGGCCTCGAAGTCGTTGAGCAGGCGCGCGCGCCCGAGCCGCGGCACGTCGCGCTCGAGGGCGCGCGCGTCGACGATCCAGGGGAGGTTCGTCGCCTCGCAGTGATCGTCCGCGACGGGGCCCGCGATGCCGAATGCGCCCGCGTCGACGTCCCCGTCGTGCCCCTCGAGCAGCTCCGTGAGGATGGGCGCGAGGCCCGGGTACGCAGCGCTGACCACCGTGCGCGTGGCGAGCTCGCGCCACCCGCCGGGGGCGCCCTCGAAGAGAGAGACGATCGTCTTCGTGCCGCCGACGTCGGCCGCCAGGATCCGCATGGCCCCGAGTTAGTGCAGAGAGCCGACCGGTGGAAGGGGAGATGGCGCCGGACCGGCGATTCAGGGCAAGGCGCGACGACGAGTCGATGCACCGCATCGGCGAGGAAGCGCAACGCCGCCCTGGAGCGTCGGGACAAGCCAGGTCCCCTTCTACCGGGATGGATCTCGCACTAGCAGTGTCCGGCAAAGATGACTGCGCGCGCCTCGCCGGCGGGACAGCGCGCCCAGCGCGCCAGTCGCTCCTCCGAAATGCTTCAGCATTTCGTCGTCGGCCCGGCGCGCTGGACACGCCG
>SHBB01000245.1 GCA_004213565.1 Sandaracinaceae bacterium | reverse complement strand
TGCCCGTGGAGAGCTCCAGCTGCTGCGCGGTGGTGAGCCGGTGGAGGAGGGGGCCGAGCTTCGTGGTCCGATCCGGGTCGGGCGCGGGCCGCGCTTCCGCTGAGCCCAGTCGTCTGTGACCGCTGATTCGCGGGCAAGGGCATGGGCATGGGTGAGGGGCAGGCAGGCTGAAGAACGCGAGGGGGCACTTCTACGACGCCATCGCGTGGGCGCGCGCCAGCGCGTCGCGGAGCTCTCGCTCGATGCGGCGGCGCTCCAGTGGGTCGCTCGCCCGGAGCACGGCGGCGGGATGCCACGTGGGCAGCAGCGAGGGCCCGAGGTCGCTCTCGAGCACGCGCCCGCGCACCGCGGCGAGCTTCACCGTCTGACCGAGCAGCGCCCGCGTCGGCGTGAGCCCCATCGCGACGACCACCCGCGGGTTCGCGAGCTCGATCTCCCGGAGCAGCCACGGGCGGCACGCGCGTACGTGCTCGAGCGTAGGTCGCTGATGGAGGCGCCGCTTGCCTCGTCGCGTGAAGCGAAAGTGCTTGACCGTGTTGGTCAAGCGGAGCGCAGCGCGCGGCACGCCAGCGTCACGGAGCGCCGCGTCGAGCACCGCGCCCGCGGGTCCCACGAACGGCTGCCCTTCGAGGTCCTCCTCGTCGCCCGGCTGTTCACCGACGAGCATCACGCCGCCGCTCGCCCCGACGCCGGGAACCGCCTGGGTCGCCGCCCGACAGAGCGCGCACGCGGCGCAGCGTCGAACGCCATCAGCGAGCGCCTCGAGGCTGTCCGCCGCGTCCGCCGCCTCGCGCGTGTCCGGCGCCGACGCCGTCTGCATCTCTGTCGCGCGCGCACCCGCGGTCCGCACGAGCTCCGGGATCAGCGCGGCTTCGGGCAACGTGCGCCAGTGCTTCAGCGGCATCTCGGCGCGCATCGCTCTCGGGTTCACGCGCGCGGGGTTGAAGATCGACGCGTAGTAGGCGCGCCAGGTCTCGTCCATCGCGTCGGCGTCCGGCACGCCCGCCTCGCGCCGACCGCTCCCCTCGCCGTAGCGCAGGTGGCTCCCATCGAACGCGACCGACTCGTGTGGGGTGATGATCACCCATCGCATGTCGCTGAAACGGTCGGCGAAGAAGGGGCCGACCAGCCTCATCACGTGGTGCTCTGCGCCGTGCCAGGCGGCGAAGGTGCCGTCGTCCAGCTTCCGGAAGCGGACGAAGGCGGTTGCCTCGTGGGCATCCCGTCGGACCGCGCTGTCGAGCGCGCGCAGGGCCGCGACGTCGGGGTCCACCCGGTCCTCGAGGAGCGTGGGCGCGCCGTGGGTCAGCCGCCATGCGACGCGGTAGAGCAGGTCGTAGCGGTCGGCGTCCGCGTGACACGCGACCCGGCGCGCGATGGTGAAGAAGCGTCGCGGCGCCTTCGCTCCGGCGCGGGGGCTGACCCGCTCGCCCTCACCCAAAGAGAGCAGCGTCGTCTGCGCTCGGGCGTCGGTCACGCGGACGTCCTCTGGCGGGAGCCCCTCGGCGAGCAGGCGTCGAAATGGCGCCCGCCACCCGTCGGGGCCGCGCTCGACCACGACCTCCCGCATCAGAGCTGCCCGTCCCGTGCGCTCACCCGCGCGCCGAAGAGCTCGAGCTGCTCGGGCGGCTTCATGCGCGCCCGCAGGTCGATGCGGTCGAGCCAACGCGCCGCGTCGGAGCCCGGCAGGTCGAGAAAGGGTCTCACCTTGCGGGTCGAGATCCGGAGCCGCCGCAGGTCGTCGAGCGTCAGGCGTCGGTGCTTGCGCGCCGCCAAGATCGCGTCGACGCCACGGGTGCCGAGGCCGGGCACCCTCAGGAGCTGCTCGCGGTCGGCGCGCATGGGATCGATCGGGAAGAGCGCGCGATGTCGGAGGGCCCAGGCCAGCTTCGGATCCATATCGTCCGGCAGGTTCGGCCGGCTCGCGTCCACGAGCTCGTCCACCGCGAAGCCGTAGAACCGCAAGAGCCAGTCGGCCTGGTAGAGACGGTGCTCGCGTATCAGCGAGGGCCGCGCGACGGGGAGCGCCCCGTCGGCGTGCGGGGTGGGGCTGTACGCGGAGTAGTAGACGCGTCGGAGTCGGTGCCGCGTGTAGAGCGCGTCGGCGGTCTCGAGGACGTCTCGGTCCGGGGTGGGGGTCGCGCCGACGATCATCTGGGTGCTCTGCCCGGCCGGAGCGAAGCGCTTGGAGCGTCGATCGCGATCCTCGTCGATGCGCGCCTTGGTCACCTGCATCGCCCGGTCGATCTCCGTCGCGCGCTTCTCCGGGGCGAGCTTCGCGAGGTCTCTGCGGGTCGGCAGCTCGACGTTGCAGCTGATCCGGTCGGCCCACCGACCGGCCTCGGCGATGGCTTCGTCCGAGGCGCCTGCCACCGTCTTGAGGTGAATGTAGCCTCCGAAGCCGCGCTCCTGTCGGAGGGTCCGCGCGACCTCGACCATCTCCGCCATCGTGTGGTCGGGGCTCTTGAGGACGCCGCTCGAGAGAAACAGGCCCTCGATGTAGTTGCGACGGTACATCTCGACCGTGAGGTGCACGACCTCGGCTGGCGTGAAGCGCGCGCGAGGCACGTCGCTCGACGTGCGGTTCACGCAGTAGAGACAGTCGAACACGCAATAGTTGGTCAGCAGGATCTTGAGCAGCGACACGCACCGCCCGTCGGGGGTGTAGGAGTGGCAGATCCCGTTCGACGTGTTGCCGAGTCCGCGACCCCCCTGGGCACGGCTCCCCTGGACGGTGCGCCCCTTCGCGCCGCTGCTCGCGCAGCTGGCGTCGTACTTGGCGGCGTCGGCGAGGATCGTCAGTTTGCGGTGGAGCTTCATGTCTCGAGCTCGCCCACCCCCCACGCTGAGTAGCGGCGCACTGACCGGATGTCCAGTGCAAGTGAAAACGGGGTCTCGGACGCCGATGCTCGAGAGGTCCCGGGAACGAGAGAGCGAGCAGAGGCCGAACAGGACGCTCGCGCGAACCCGAGACCTCGCGATAGGCTCTGCGGCGGAGGCGAGGTTCTTGCTGAGTATCGACGCGGTGGAGCGGCGCTTTGCGGAGCGCGACTGGAACGACCTCGAAGACGTCGCGACGGCGACGCTTCGCGAGGCGGGCACCGAAGAGGGGCTGCGTGCGCTCGCGCGTGTGGCCCGCGCACGCGCCGTCGAAGGGCACCCGGAGGACGCGGCGCGGCTCGCGCACGCCGTGCTGTGCGCGGTCGACCCCGAGGCCGCGGACGAAGGTGAAGACGAGGGCAGCTACCAGCGCCTGCAGACGCGCACCTGGGCGCGGTGGTGTCTCCGCGTGCTCGTGCGTGAGGCGCCCGACGGGCTCGCGATCGACGCCTTGCCCGAGTCGGACCGCGAGTCGGTCGCCCCGCCGGAAGCGCCGCTGGATGTCCCGCCTCCCTCGGACCTCGACGCGCTCGAGGCGCAGATCGACGCGCGCCTCCCCATCGACGATGGAATCGCCTTCGCGGACGCCCTCTGGGCTTCTGTCCGCGCCATCGAGCGCTGCGAGAAGGACGGCCTCGGCGCGGCGGTGATGCGCGCCAGCCGCGTGGTCCTCGGCCGCTACGAGAAGGCCATCCGCACCGTCAGCGACGAGGGCGAGCAGGCCCTGACGCCCTTGCAGCGCACGCTGCGTCGCGCGCTCTTGCGCGCCTGGCAGTCCGCGCCCGACGACGACAAGGAGTACCGCGAGACCCGCGAGTGGATGCTCGCCGAGCGCTCCGGCGCGGTGCGCATCATCGACTTCGATCCCGACGCGATGACCCTGCGCGCGCGGGAGGCGCTGCTCGCCGCGCTCGAGGAGAAGCACGAGCGCGCCCGCACGACGATGCGCTACGCGTTCGCCATGCTCCACTTCGGCAAGGGGCTCATCGACGAGGAGCGCTACGTGTCGCTCGCGCGCGACCTCGGGGCCACGACCACCCTGGTCGACGTGCTCCTCGAGACGGGCCGCGGGGGAGAGGCGGCGGAGGCGGCGCTCGACGCCGTGCGCGGCGAGGCCGGGCCCGGCCACCTCGAGGCGCTGGCGATCGCGAAGCAGCTCGACGAGGCCGGCGAGACCGACGCGGCCATCGAGCTGATGCAGGTCGTCACCAAGGACAGCCTCGAGTCGAGCTGCGATCACTGGCTCGCGCAGCGGCTGAGTGATCTCGGCCGCGACGAAGAGGCGCTCGCGGTGCTCGAGCGGCGCTTCCACAAGCGCACGGGGCTCTCGACCTACGCCGAGCTGCGCGAGCACGCGCCGGAGAAGGCGTGGCCCGCGCTGCGCGAGAAGATCATGGAGCGGCTCGCCCAGCGGCGCCTGCACCGCGTGATCATCGACATCGCCCTCGAGGAACGGGACGGTGAGCTGCTCGAGGCGCACGCGAAGGGCCTCGACGACGGCCAGCGCGAGTACCTCGCGGGCCGCCTCGACGTGCACCAGGACCTCTTCGAGCCCGCGTTCGTCGCGAAGCTCATCGCCTCGCTGGCGGTCAGCAGCAACGGGCAAGTCGTCTTCCGGCACGCGAGCGTGCCTCCGCCCGCGCGCGTGCGGCACGCCAAGTACGGCGTGGGCGACGTCGTCAGCCACGAGGGCGAGGGCGAGGAGCGCAAGCTCACGATCGAGTTCAAGACCTTCGGGACGAAGACGATCCTCGAGCGCTTCGTCAAGCCGGTCACGGACTGACGGGTGGGCTGACGGGCGCGAGCATCCTCAGGACGTTCTCCGCCACCGCGCCCGCGTCGTGGGGCACGTCGAGCTCGGTCGCGATCTCGGTGCCCAGTACGAGCGCCAGCAGCAGCTGCGCCACCGCGTCCGCGTCCAGGTCTGCGCGGACCGTCCCCGCCTCCTGCCCGCGCCGCGCCGTGATCGCCAGCCGCGCGCGCGCCTGCTCGATGAGCTCCAGGTAGGTCGCGTGGAGCTCGGGAGAGCGCGCGCAGGCCTCGAGGATCTGATGCGGCCGCACCTCGCCGCGGAAGGGGAACGCGCCGCTCTTCACCGCGATGGCGAAGGTGCGCACGATGGTCGCGAGGTCGGCGCCCGCCTCTCCGGCCATGAGGATGGCGTCGATGAACCCGCCCATGATCTTCTCGACCACCGCGACGATGAGGTCGTCCCGGCTCGAGAAGTGGACGTAGAACGCCCCGCGCGTGAACCCCGCGTGCTTGCAGATCGCGTCGAGGCTCGGGCCGCCGAGGCCCTCGCGCGCGAAGAGCTCCGTGGCCGCGTCGATCAGCCGCGCCCGGGTCTTCTCCGCCGCCTCGGCGCGCGTCTTCGTCGTGGTCACGCCTTGACTTACGAGGCCGCAGGGCTCACATCAAGGCCACATACGAGCTCGTATGTGAAATCTCAGGGTCCAGCCCTCGCCCCATGAATCACGGGCGAAACCGCATACGAAATCGTATGTGAGGTGAAATGCGGGCCCCGAAGCCGACGTAGGGGACGAGCATGACGACGATGGTCGGGGTGGCGCCGTCGGGCGCCGAGGATGGACGAGACATGAGCGTGAGCGAGGGGAAGGGCCTGCCCCAGCTGCCAGAGGTTTCGGCGTGGCGGATGGTCTCGCGGGCCGCGCTGGTGACCGCGGTCTTCGTGTGGTTCGTCTCCCTGCGCCTCCTCGATCTGGGCGGGCTGCGCTGGCTCGCCTTCACCCTCACGGGACAACGCGCGCGCTACGAGCGGCTGAGCGGCCCGGTCGCCTTCCGCCGCGCGTTCGAGGTCCTCGGCCCGACCTACGTCAAGCTCGGCCAGCTCGTCGCGTCCGGCGAGGCGCTCTTCCCCGAGCGCTACAGCGAGGAGTTCCGCAAGCTCCTCGACCGCGTGCCGCCCTTCGACTTCGCGGACGTGGAGCGCACCATCGAAGCCGACGTCGACGGCGCGGCCGCGCGCTTCGCCTACATCGACCCTTCGCCCATCGCGGCGGCGAGCATCGCGCAGGTGCACGCGGCCACCCTCGACGACGGCGAGGAGGTCGTCGTGAAGGTGCAGCGCCCGGGCATCGGAGAGCTCGCCGCGGCCGACATCGCGCTGATGCGCATCTTCGCCCGCGTCGCGCATCGGGTCAGCCTGCACGCGCGTCGCGCGAACGCGCTCGCCATCATCGAGGACTTCGAGGCGAACCTCGTGGAGGAGCTCGACTTCCGGAACGAGGCCGGGCGCATGCGCGAGTTCAACCAGGTCATGAAGGCGATGGGCACCGACAGCGTCGCCGCCCCGCGCATCGAGGACGACCTGAGCGGCCCGCGCGTGCTGACGATGGAGCGCTTCGACGGCTGGCGCCTCGACGACACCGCCTCGATCCTCGCGAGCGACTTCGACGCCGAGGAGCGTCTGCTGACGGGGATCCGCGCCTGGTTCCAGACCCTCATCTGCAAGGGCTTCTTCCACGGCGACGTGCACGCGGGGAACTTCCTCCTGCTGAAGGACGGCCGCATCGGCTACCTCGACTTCGGCATCGTCGGCGTCTTCACCGAAGACCAGAAGAAGAACGTGCTCGAGTACGTGCTCGGCTTCCAGAGCCGCGACTTCGAGCGCGTGGGCCGCTCCATGCTCGCCATGGGCGTGACGGACGAGTCCAAGATCGAGTTCGACGTGTTCGTCGTCGACCTCACCGAGGCCTACGCCCCGCTCATCGACGGCCGCAAGATGAAGGAGCTGATCCCGAACATCATGCGCGTCGGCCGCAAGCACCAGCTCCGCATGCCGCGCGATCTCGTGCTCGTCACCAAGCAGCTCGTCTACCTCGACCGCTACAGCCGCGCGCTGGGCGGCGAGGGCATGAACGTCCTGACCGACCAGCGCCTGAGCAACCTGATCATGCAGGACATGCTCGCGGCGATGTTCGCCCCGACCTGAGCCCTCAGATCCGGCGGAACGCGGCGAAGGTCTCATCGGGGACGGCCTCGAGCCGGTGGACGCGCTCTCCCATTCGCAGCTCCACCGGCACGCACGCGCCGTCTTCGTCGCGCTCGAACCCAGCCTCGGTCTCCGGACCGACACGGAAGAACTGTGACGCTCCGCCCAGGCAGCCGGGCTCGGACTCGAACCACCACCGGTACTCCGAGCACTCCGAGCTCGACTCGACCGAGGCGGGCTCCGAACAGCCGGCGTCCGCGTAGACGGGGGCTACTTGATGTGCTCTCGCCGGAACGCAGCGCATGACGCCGTTCACATCCCGAGGCGCGCAGTCACCGCCGAGCGAGGCGTCCTCGAACGTGCCCAAGTGGAATGGCGGATATGACGCCATCCACGCGGTGCGGCCGCGGATTCGACGCAACCGCCCGGTTCCTTCGGGCCGGTTCGAGAGGGTGGCCACACGTCCCTCCGGCAGCTCGACCGGGCGGTGGAACGTCGCGTCCTCCCGGACCGAGCAGGTCAGGGACTCGGCCGGGATCTCCTCGCCGGCTCCGTACACGGTCACCTCCTCCACCGCGCATCCGGTCTCGTCGAAGCGGGCAGACACGAACTCCTCGGTCGGCGGGAACAGCGCGCAGCTCGCCTCGACGCGCTCGACCAGGGGCCCGCCGCAGTCCCCGCTCGGATCTCTGGCGATGCCCCAACGACCCACCAGGCATGGGATGGGCCCACTTCGCGCTCCGAACGGAACGCAGAAGTCCTCGCGCCCGTGGTCGTAGAACGAGTTCCAGAACCGTGAGCCATCGTCACCCACCAGGTAGGTAGCACCCAGGCGCTCGACGCCCGAGCGCTCCCCCACGACGAGCTCCGCGCTCACGAATTGCTCGTCGGCCATCCGCTCGAGCGCGCGGAGCTCACCCTCCGGCCGGCTGGTCGCCTCCACGCAGGCGCCGGTGTCGTCGAGCTCGAAGAGCCGCTCCGCGTCCACCCGGTCGCGGACTCGGTAGCCGGCCCCCGAGAATCTCCAGATGGTGCCGCCACAACCCGTGTCGACCGGCGTCAACCGGCCCGCCGTCACGTACGTCGGGTCGCACCCTGCCGCGATGGCGGCAGCGGGGCGGGCGCACCAATCATCGGTGAACATCAGGCGGCGGGAGGGAGACGGCAGGCACCGAAGGGTTCCGTCGGCCATCGAGCGATACCCGCATCTGACGGCGAGCTCTCGATCGAACAGGCCCTCGACATGCACGCCGCTCCCGTCCTCGGGCGCCCACGCGATCAGCTCGAGGCGCGCGCCGGACTCACCCTCTTCGAGCGGGTGGGCCGAGAAACAACCCGTGCACAGCAACGCGAGGAGAGGGGCAACGCGAGTCATGCGGCAAACGGTAGTCGAGTTGCCTCTCGCGAGCCACGTCTCTCGTCACTCGACGCCGAGGAGCGCGGGGAGCACCTCCTCCGCGCGCCCGAGCACGGTCTGACGGAACGCCGGGTTCGGAGGCTCCATCGGGGTGAGGTTGATGTAGACGGTGTGCGCGCCCTCGTACCGGCGGAGCGCACGAAGTTGGACGCGGGGCTCACCGTGCCCGACGTGCCGATGGCGAGGAACAGGTCGCAGTCGCGGAGCGCGCGCTTCGCCGCGTACTCGGCGTCCACGGGGAGCGGCTCCTCGAAGAGCACCACGTCGGGCCGCAGCGCGCCGCCGCATTCGCAGCGCGGGGCGGTGACGTGTGGCACCAAATCCTCGGTGACGCGGTCGCACGCGACACATCGGCTGCGGCCGAGGGCGCCGTGGAGCTCGACCACGCTCTGACTGCCGGCGCGCTGATGCAGGCCATCGATGTTCTGGGTGATCACGGTCAGCGGCACGCGCGCCTCGAGCGCGGCCAGGGCGCGGTGGGCGGCGTTCGGCTCGGCCCGCGCGAGCTCCCCGCGGAGAGGGCCGAAGAGGTGCCACAGGTCGTCCGGCGCCGCGCCCGCCGTCATGCGCGCGGCGAGCTCGGGCTGCTCGGTCCAGAGCCCGCCCGGGCCTCGATAGGGGCGCAGCCCGGACGCCACGGAGACGCCCGCGCCGGTCAGCACGACCACCTTGCGCGCGCTCCGGAGATCGAGCGCTCTCACGGGCCCTCTGCGAGGCAGCGGTAGAGAGCGTGCCCTTCGGGCGTGTTGGGGACGGGGTCGGGGTATTCGACGCGGTCGCTGGCGTCGAGACCGCGGTGCACCGGGAGCTCGACCGAGCCGACGGCGCGGACGCAGCCCTCCGCGCGGGCCTCGCAGTCGGCGAAGTCGCCCCAGCTGCACGCCTCGAGGACCCGCGCCGCCATCGACGCGCGCTTCTCCACGACGATGCCCCAGCCGAACCAGCCGCCGGCCGCCGCGCCCGCCACGCCGCCGAAGACGAGGAGCGACGCCAGGACCGGGCGAGACGTCTCGGCGCGGGTGGTCGCGTAGATGGAGTAGCCGACCACGGCGAGCGGGCCGAAGAAGAAGATCGCCGCCTGCGCCGCTTCGCCGGCGCTCACGGGGTCACCGACCGCGAGCGTGTAGACGCTCAGCACGCCGATCGAGACGACGAGCGCGGCGCAGACGGGTACCGCGACGAGCACGAGGAGAAACGCCACCTGCCTGCGTTCGCATGGATTCGCCGCGTGCGTCAATCGAGGCTAGCGTCCGGCGATGAACCGCACGCCACTGTTGCTCGCCGCGCTCCTGCTCGCCTGCGATGGAGGCGGCACGACGACCGACGCGGGGCCGCCCGCGGAGATGTTCGTCGTCGACTTCGACACGAGCGCGGGGCCCATCGCGGTCGAGGTGCACCCCGAGTGGGCGCCGCTCGGGGCCGCGCGCTTCCGCGAGCTGGTGGAGATGGGCTTCTACGACGACACGCGCTTCTTCCGCGTGGTGCCCGGGTTCGTCGCGCAGTTCGGGCTGTCGGGAGACCCCGCGGTCAATGCGGCGTGGCAGTCCAACCGCATCGCCGACGACCCGGTCGTGGCCTCGAACACGCGCGGACGCGTCACCTTCGCCACCGCGGGGCCGGGCACGCGCACGACGCAGCTCTTCCTCAACTACGGTGACAACGCCGGCCTCGACCCGATGGGGTTCGCGCCCTTCGGCGAGGTGATCGAGGGCATGGAGAACGCGGACGCCATCGAGGCGGAGTACGGCGAGATGCCGCAGCAGCCGCGCATCCAGTCGGAGGGCAACGCCTACCTCGACGCGCAGTTCCCGAACCTGACCGCCATCCGGAGCGCGTCGGTTCGCTGAGTGTTGCAATCCTCCAGGTGCCGCGTCATGGTGGCGGGCCTGGAGGCTCTCGATGCTGCTCTCTGCGACCAGCCCGAGCCTTCCGCCCACGCGCTGACTCTGCCTCCGAAGCCGAGCTCGCGCGTCCCGCGGAACGCTCCCCATTCGCCCGCGCTGCACGCCCACCCAACGGGCGCGCCGGCGTATCCATGCGAGCTTCTGCAGAGAGATTCACGTGAGCAAAAGAAGAAAGCGGGGCCGTGGCCATCGAGGCGACGCGCTCCCCGGACCCGATGATCTGTTCTCCGCCGGCGGCGCCGATCGACGCGCCGGCATCAAGGAGGCCCAGCTCTGCGCGCAGGTGCGCGAGACGCTGAGCTTCGCCCTGGCCGACACCACCGACGAGACGCTCCTGAGCGTGTTCGTGATCGACGTCGTCCCCGCCCCCGACTCGAGCCGCCTCGCGGTGAAGGTCGAGGCGCCGGGGGATCCCGACGTGGTGCACGAGCGCCTCGCGCGCGAGCTCGGCCGCCTTCGAACGGAGATGGCCCACGCCATTCACCGCAAGAAGGTGCCGAACCTCACCTTCGTGGTCTTCCCGACCCAGCGCGCCGAGCGCGACGAGGACCATGACGGGGAGAGCTGAGCTCCACACCTGGCTGCCCGGGCCGCTCGACCGCGACATGGAGCGCGCGGTCGAGCGGCTGCTCCGCACCGAAGGCGTCGCGCACGTCGCGCTGATGCCGGACGCGCACCTCGCCGAAGACGTCTGCGTCGGCACCGTGCTCGCCTCCGAGGATCGCGTCTTCCCCGACGCGGTCGGCGGAGACATCGGCTGCGGCATGCGCGCGCTCGCGCTCGACGTGCAGGCGGACGCGATCGACCGACAGGCCGCGGCCGACATCCTCAACGGGCTCCACGCCCGCGTTCCCATCCTCAAGCACGCGCGCGGGCCCGAACGCGCGCTCCCACCCGCGCCGCCTGCGCTCCGAAAGCGCGCGGAGCGAGAGGGGCGCGTCCAGCTCGGCACCCTCGGGCGCGGCAACCACTTCCTCGAGCTCCAGCGCGACGCGGGAGGCGGGCTCTGGGTGATGATCCACACCGGCTCGCGCGGGCTCGGCCCCGCCATCCGCGCCGCGCATCGGGACCACGCCGAGCGCACCTCGACCGGGCTCGCCTTCTTGCCCGCCGGCGATCCGCGCTGCGACGCCTACCTGGCCGAGGCGGCGTGGGCGCGGGCGTGGGCGCGGGAGAGCCGCGCCGTCATCGAGGAGGCGGTGGTCGCCATCCTCGGAGACGTGCTCGGAGCCGAGCGCATCGAGGGCACGCGGATCGACGTCGATCACAACCACGTCCAGCGCGAGACCCACCTCGGGCGCAGCCTCTTCGTGCACCGCAAGGGCGCGATGCACGCGCCGGAGGGAGAGCTCGGCGTGATCCCGGGCTCCATGGGCACCTCGAGTCACCACGTGGAGGGCCGCGGGCACGGGCCCGCCCTCGCGTCGTGCTCGCACGGAGCCGGCCGCGCGATGAGCCGGAGCGAGGCGCGGCGGCGCATCGCCACCAAGAAGCTGTACGCCGAGACCGAGGGCGTCTTCTTCGACCACCGCATCGCGCGGCGCCTGCGCGAAGAGGCGCCCAGCGCGTACAAGGACATCGACGCGGTCATGCGCGCGCAGCGCGAGCTCGTGAAGGTGCGGCGCACGCTGAGCCCGGTGCTGGTCTACAAGGGCGCGTGAAGTACGTTTCGGGGGTGCGCTGGTCGCTCGCCCTCTTCGTGCTCGCCGCCTGCGGCGCGCCCTCGCCGCGCGCGCGCGTGGAGCCCGAGCCGGCTCCCGCGCCGCGCGTCGAGCCTGCGGGCCCGCCCACGTGCCGCCTCGAGGTGCGCAGCGCCGACGCGATCGAGGTCCACGTCTCCGGGGTCGAGCCGTTCGGGGTGGCGGTGAGCGACGGCGTCGTCTCGCTCGCCCCGACCGACGATCCGGCCACCTACGAGCTCGCGGTGACCGCGCCCCTTCGCTTCGACGCCACCGCGCGCGCCGATGGCCAGCTCCTCGAGCTCTCCGGCGCGGGCGTGCACGCGGCAGGCTCGGTCACCGCGGTCGAAGGGACCCTCGTCCGCGCCCTCCACCGCGACGGTGCGCGCCTCGTGGCGGAGCTCCAGGTGGGCCAGCGCGTGCCCGGCGCGCGCCACGGCCTCGAGCTCGCGGTCGGCCCCGTGCCCCTCGGCTGCGAAGACGTGCGCGGCGTCGAATCGGACCGCCTCACCCTCTCCACCCCCCGGCGCGTCCCCAGCGTCGCGCTCGCCGTCGCCGATCCGCCCGTCGTGCTCCGCCCGGTGCGCGCCGCCCCCACCGAGCTGAGTCTCCGCCCGCTCGAGCGCGGCGTGCCCGTCCCGCTCTGGGTCCTCGAGGAGCGCGGAGAGGACGCGCGCGTGGCCATCGCCTTCTCGGACGGTGCGCGCCTCGAGGGCTGGGTCGCGCGCGAAGCCCTGCGCGAGCCGAGCGCCGAAGAGGCGGAGTGGATCGAGCGCATCACCGCGGACGTCGATCCCGGCGAAGCCCTGCACGCCTACGGCGGACACACCGCGCCCGAGCCCGCGCCAGAGGAGAACGTCTACGTCGGCCTCGCCTCCCTCCGCCCCTTCAGCCCCATCCTCGTCGCCCCCGACGGCGCCCGCTGGGCCGAGAGCGCCGAGCACCCCCTCGAGGTCCGCGTGCGCTGGGACCGCGACGCCGACCACGCCCAGCTCCTGCGCATCCCCGGCCTCTTCGTCAGCGCCGAGCGCGCCTGGGTCCGGGTCCGCTCCCTCGCCATCCCCGAATGAGCGCGCTCGCCCGCAGTTCGCAGCGAGGAAGGCGCGTGAGCGCGCGCCGCACCGCGACCCGTCACCCGCATCGCCGCCCGCGTCGGTAGCGCGACCCGTCATCCGCATCGCCGTCCGCTCCCGCTCCCGCTCCCGCTCCCGCTTCCGCGTCCGTTCCCGCTCCCGCTGCCGCTCCCGCTGCCGCTCCCGCTGCCGCTCCCGCTCCCGCTCCCGCTCCCGCTCCCGCTCCCGCCTCCGCCTCCGCTCCCGCTCCCGCTTCCGCTTCCGCTCCCGCTCCCGCTCCCGCTGCCGCGTCCGCTCCCGCTCCCGCGTCGGGAGGCGCG
>SHBB01000244.1 GCA_004213565.1 Sandaracinaceae bacterium | reverse complement strand
CGGACCAGCCCGCCGCTCCCGCCGCCGCCGAAGAAGCGGCCTCGCCCCGACTCGATCCCGCCGCCGCGTCCGCGTCGACGAGACGAGCAGACGGTTCGGCTCATCTATCTGTCCGGCGATCCGCCGCCGCCCTCCACGGGCGACGCGAGCACCCGCCACGTCCGCGGCGACGTCACCGCCGAGCTCGCCCTCACCGAAGCGCAGCCCGAACGGCGCGCCGCGATGCAAGGAAGCGCCCCGATGGCCAAGAAGAAGAAGAAGCCCGCGACTCAGAAGCCCGACGACGCCGCGGAGGCCACGTCCGCCGCCGAGAGCGAGGAGGAGGCCGAGGCGTCCTCGGCCGAGCAGGGAGCGCCGGAGAGCGAGGCGGTCGCGCCGCCGAACGCCGAGCCCCCGCCCAAAGCGGCCCCGCCGCCGCCCCCCGGGGGACCGCTCGGCGCGGCCGCGTGGACGCTGGGGACGGTGGTGCTCGGCGTCGGCATCCTCGCGCTGCTCGCCATGCTCCCGCCCGTGAGCTGCCCCCCCGGACGGGAGGTCTGCAGCTGGTCGAGCGGCTGCGTGGACCTCGCGCGCGACGACGAGAACTGCGGGGCCTGCGGCCAGAGCTGCGGCAGCGGGACCTGCCAGTTCGGCGAGTGCACGGAGTAGCGAGCCCACGCTACCCTGCGCCGGGCCCGATGCCGCGCGAAAGAAAACGTGCTCCGTGGTTCGCGCTGATGGCGCTCGCGCTGGCGTGGCCGGTGACGGGCGCCGCGCAGGGGAGGGAGAGAGAGGACACGAGGCGAGAGAGGCCTGCGGCCGAGTCTCGGCCCGACCCTGCGGCGCCGGACGCTGCGCCCGACTCCGCGCCCGCTTCCGAGTCCGCTCCCGAGTCCGCTTCCGCTCCCGCTCCCGAGTCCGCTCCCGAGTCCGCTCCCGCTTCCGCTTCCGAGTCCGCTTCCGAGTCCGCTTCCGCTTCCGCTTCCGAGTCCGCTTCCGCACCCGCACCCGCATCCGCTCCCGAGTCCGCTTCCGCTTCCGAGTCCGAGTCCGCTTCCGAGTCCGCTTCCGCTTCCGCGCCCGGATCCGCGCCCGGTCCCGACTCAGACTCCGCTCCCGCTTCGGGGTCCGACCCGGCCGAGGTGGCCCAGCCGGACGACGCGGGCGACCCGGGCGACGTCGCGCCGAGCCGCTACTTGCTCGAGCGCGTCGAGATCCGCGGCAACGGCCGGACGGACGCAGGGATCATTCGCGCGTACGTGCCGATCCGGGACGGAGAGGTGCTCGACGCGGCCGATCCCCGGCTCGAGGGCGTGCGCTGGCGGCTCCTCAGCACCGGGTGGTTCGACGACGTGCGCGTGTCCATCGAGCGGGGCTCCGAGCGGCCCTATGTCGTGCTCGCCGTCCAGGTCACCGAGCGGAACACCTTCATCGTCCAGGGGCTCGCGTTCGGCGTCTCCGAGGGGCTGCTCAACAGCGACGACCCCAACACGCAGGTCGAGCCGTACTTCGGCATCAGCCTCGCGGAGGGCAACCTCTTCGGGACGGGCGTCGGGCTCGAGCTGGCCGCGCTGCTCTCGCTCCCGCAGCAAGGCTTCTCGCTGCGAGGGGGGCGAGGCAGCATCGGGGGAACCGACTGGGGGCTGACCGGCTCGCTCTTCTTCAACAACGGCCGCGAGTTCTTCGGCAACGACGACGTCGTGGTCGCGCTCGACGAGTGCCCCGACGACCCCGCGATGCCCTGCGAGATGTCGCGGAACGCGGTCGTCGTCTACCGCCGCTACGGAGGCTCGATCGGGACGGGGGTGGACCTCGGCACAACGCTGAGGCTCGGGCTGGAGTGGCACTTCGAGGCGGTGGAGCTGGTGGACCGCCCCGCGGCGGCGAGTCATCGGCGGGGCACCGAGATCATCCCCATCGACTTCCACATCCACGACGGCCTCAGCTTCGTGTCGGCGCTCGAGATCGGGCTCGAGCACGACGAGCGGGACCAGCCCGGGCTGCCGACGTCCGGGCGCCACATCTACGTCAACGCCGATCTCAGCGCCCAGCTGATCGGCTCCAGCTACGACTTCGTGCGGGTGCAAGGCGGCTGGCGAGAGTGGATCCGCCTGCCGGAGGCCAAGCACACCCTGCGACTCGGGCTCTACGCGGGCGCGGCGGTGGGTGACACGCCCTTCTTCTATCGCTTCTACGTCGCGGATCAGAGCGACCTCATCCCCTCCAGGATGCTCGCCCTCAACCTCGACCGTCGCGCCCCTCCGAACCTCCTGGGCACCTCGATCGCGGAGATGCGCGCGCAGGAGCTCGCCGGGCGGATCGACGTCGAGTACTCGCTCTGGGTCTGGGAAGACTCCGGCGACGTCCGCGGCCTCGTCATCTACGGCCTGGTCGGCGCGTACAGCCTCCTCGACGGCGAGGATCTGCGCGTCGCGATCCCCGGCTACGAGGGCTTCTCCCGCGCGCCGATCGACCTGACCTTCGACGTCGGGGTGCGGCTCGACACCGTCGTCGGCGTGTTCGAGATCGGGTTCTCCACCCTGCTCGGGTTCGTGCAGCTATGACGCGCGCCCTCCTCGCGGCGCTTGCCGCGCTGCTGGTCGCCTCGACCGCCGCCGCGCAGGAGATCCCGCGCCGCACGATCGGGGTCAACTGGCAAGACGGCGTCCCGCACGTGGACTTCCGAGCCACCGACCTGGCCGACGAGGACGTGCGCGAGACCCTGCGGCTGGGCCCCGTCCAGAGCCTCGTGATGCGCATCTATGCCTACCGGGCGAACGGCGAGGCGATCACGCTCGGGGTGCGCTCGTGCTCGGTGATCTTCGACCCCTGGCCGCGCAACTACCGTGTGCAGGTGCAAGACGAGCGGCAGGATCGCGCGTACGTGCTCGGCACGGAGGAGGCGATGCTCGACCGGTGCCTGGTGGCGCGTCGGCTGCCGATCGGGCGCGCGGAGGACTACGAGGGCCTGCGCGGCGAGTCGGTCTACTTCGCCGCGGTGATCGAGCTCAACCCGATCTCACCCGCGGAGGTGCAGCGCATCCGGCGCTGGCTCGCGCGCCCGGTCGGCGGCGGACGCGTAGGCGGCACGGCGTTCTTCGGGTCGTTCGTGAGCCTCTTCGTGAACCGCCGCATCGGCGAGGCCGACCGGGTGCTGCGGTTCCGATCGCAGTCGGTGAGGGTGCGGTGAGGCTCGGTCGCTTCGAGCGCCGCATCATCGCCGCGATCACGCTGGTGGCCGCGGTGACGCTCGGAGGCGCGGTGTGGTTCGGGCAGACCGCGGTGCGCGAGGCCTACGAGGTCGGCGTCAACGAGCGCGTCCTGTCGCAGCTCGAAGGGTCGCTCGACGTCTACCGCGACTACTTCCGAGCGGTGCGCGACCACGCCGACCGCACCGCCGACTCCATCGCCTACGACCGGCGCGCGGACGAGGCCCTCGGGGCGGGGCGCCGGGACGCGCTCGGGCGGTTCCTGGACGACGCCCTGGAGCGATACGACAACGTCGGGCGCGTCGTGGTCGAGTCACCCTCGGGCGAGGTCGTGGCCATCGCCGAGCGGACGGAGCGGCTCGATCCCGATCTCAACCGGCTGCTCGTCCTGCAGCGCCCCTCCGGAGACGGAGGGCGTTTCCTGGTCACCGTCACGACCCCCATCGCGCCGTTCCGCAGCTTCCAGCGCGCGGACGAGCTGACCCAGGTCTACGCCCGGCTCCACGGGGGCGCGACCTACGTCACCGGGTTCTACCTCGCGGTCTACGTCGCCTTCTTGCTCAGCGTGATCGTCGTGGCGCTCGCGATCGGCATCATCGTCAGCCGTCGGGTGACCCGGCGCGTGGCCGTGCTCGCGGAGGCGACGGAGCGGGTGGGCCGCGGGGACCTCGCGGTGCAGGTGCCGCTGGACGGACGCGACGAGGTCGCGGAGCTGACCCGCGCTTTCAACGCGATGGTCAGGGACATTCGCGAGAGCCGTGACCGCATCGAGTACCTCCAGCGCATCGGGGCGTGGCAGGAGTTCGCGCGCCGCCTCGCGCACGAGATCAAGAACCCGCTGACGCCGATCCAGCTCGCGGTGCAGCAGGTCCACCGCACGTACCGGGGAGACGACGCGCGCTTCCGCCGCACGCTCGACGACGCGAACGCGATCGTCGAGGAGGAGGTCGCGACCCTGCGGCGGCTCGTCGGTGAGTTCAGCGAGTTCGCTCGGCTCCCGGTCGCCGCGCTCGAGACCGCGGAGCTCGGCGCGTTCGTGCGTGAGGCCATGCGAGGCGTCGACACGGCCGCGCTCTTGCCGCCCGCGCTCGCCGGACAGACGGCGCCTTCTCTGGCGCTGGAGGTGGCGCCTGGCCCGATGTCGGTGAAGATCGATGCCCAGATGCTGAGACGCGCGCTCGACAACCTGGTTCGAAACGCCGTGCAGGCCGTCGCGCACGCGGCGCCCGAGGGCGGCGGCCAGGTCCTCGTCGCCGCGCGCCGCGAGGGCCGCGACGTGGTCCTCGAGGTGCGCGACGATGGGCCCGGGATCGACCCGGATCAGCGCGAGCGCGTCTTCGACCCGTACTTCACGACCAAGGACGAGGGCACCGGGCTCGGTCTCGCCATCGTGAAGAAGGTGGTGCTCGAGCACGGCGGCGCGATCGGCTGCCACGAGGCGCCCGAAGGCGGCGCCGCGTTTCGAATCCGCTTGCCCGCCGACGAACCGGCTGAGAGAGAGGACCCGTCATGAGTCGCGGTCAGGATCGGATCCTCTGGTACATCGGCGCCTTCTTCCTGCTCGCCGTCGGCATGCTCGCGATGCGCCTCTGGGGAGGCGGAGCGGCGAGCCCCGAAGACGCCGCGATGGTGGGCGAGCCGGCGCCCGTCTTCTCGTTGCCCATCGTCGCCGGGGAGGGCGCGGACGACGGCGAGCGGGTCTCGCTCGAGGCGCTGCGCGGGGAGGTGGTCGTGCTCGACTTCTGGGCGAGCTGGTGCCGTCCCTGCCAGTACTCGGTGCCCGTGATGAACAGTGTTCACGAACGATACGGCGGTCGGGCGCACGTCTACGGCCTGAACGTCGAGGAGAACGCGTCGCTCGGCGTCGTGCGCGAAGGGTATCGCCAGTTTCAAATGGGATTCCCCTCGCTCCGAGACGAGGGCGGCGTGGCGCAGAGCGGCTACGCGGTGACCAGCATCCCCACCGTGGTCATCGTCGGGCGCGACGGCGCGGTCCACTGGGTGCATCGCGGGGTGCCCGACGAGGACGAGCTGGCCGAGCAGATCGAGGGCGCCCTGACACGGGATTGATCCCGTGGCGAAAGATGAGTAAACTTCGCGGCCCCCGGGGCCAATCGTGGTCAGGTCTCGGGCAACGAGGTCGGAGGGATCCCGGGGTGCAGGCGCAGCGTTTGGACAAGCGGTTGAACGTCCTCCATCGCAAGATGGAAGAGGCGGACGAGGAGTCGCTCACGAGCTACAACAAGATGCTCGAGTTCTCCTGGATTTTCCATGACAGCGCGCTCGAGGGCGTCGTCTACAACATGGAGGAGCTCCGGCAAGCGCTGGACGACGAGGTCACCACCGACACGTCGCTGATCCCGGTCTACGACGAGATCCGGCAGAACAAGGCGGCCATCGAGCTGATCCGCGAGCTGTCGCAGAAGAAGCGGCTCAACATCTCGCTCGAGGTGATCAAGAAGATCTACGCGACGTTGGCCCCCGAAGAGGTCGAGGGGAAGAACCCGCCGAAGTACCGCAAGGACATGCCCTTGCACCGGATGTACTTCCACGACATCGCGCCGCCCGAGAAGATCTCCTACAAGATGCGGCAGCTCGTCCAGTGGATGAACGCGGCCGAGACCAAGCGGGCGACGCACACGCTCCGCCTCGCGGCCAAGGCGCACCACCAGCTGCTGCACATCTACCCGTTCCCGAAGATGAGCGGGAAGGTCGCGCGGCTCCTGATGAACCTGATCCTGCTGCGTGGGAACTACCCGCCGGCCGTGATTCACGCGACGGAGCGCCAGCGATACTACGACGCGCTCAAGACCTCCGACAACGCGACCGCGAAGGTCGTGACGGAGGCGTTGATCGCCTCGATGGACAGCGCGATCCGCTTCTTCGAGGAAGAGGACAAGGCTCGCGAAGGCCGCCGCGCCCGCTCCGCCTGATCAGCTCTCGTCGTCGACGAGGTCGCCGCCCGGGAGCAGCTCGACCATGTGCTTGGCCACGCGATCGCCGACGAGCGCGATGCGCGGCGCGTTCTCGAAGTCGACGACGATGACGACCTTGCCGCCCGCGTCCGAGAGGATGTTGTAGCGGCAGCGCGCCTCGGTGCGGGGCAGGTGCTCCCCCGCCCGCCGCACGTCCGCGTGTCCGCGGCGCTCGAGCCGTACGCGTCGCCCCTGGATGGGGAGCGCCTCGGGGACTTCCCCCTCGGGGACGTCGTCGGTCTCCGTGAGCGCGGCGAGGTCGGACGCTTCGTCGTCGAGCTGGGCGACCCACTGCGCGTCGATCCCGCCCGGGCTCGGGAACAGGCGGGCGACGTAGCCCTCCTCGTCGAGCTCGATCATGCCGGCGAGCCAGAGCTCCCCCGTCCCGTGCAAGAGCACGTCGCCGACGCGGAGCCCCCGCGGCCCCTCGCGCTGGGGAGTGACGAAGCGCTTCGGCGGCGTGTCCTTCTCGTGCTCGCGCTCGTTCTCCCGCCCGCTCTTCTTGGTGCCGGGGTCGGGCGGGGCGTCCTCGAGCTCGCCTCGGCGCATCAGCATTCGCGCCGCGGCGGCGCCCGCCATGACGAGGCCCGCCCCCACGATGAGCTCCACGATCACGCGTGGCCTCCGAGGGCGAGGTGCAGGGCGCGGGCGGCCGTCTCGGGATCGTCGGCCCGGCAGAGGGCCCCGATGGCCGCGCCCCATCGCGCACCCGTGGCGGCGACGCGAGGCGCGCGCTCGAGGGTCAATCCGCCGATCGCCACCACCGGGAGCGGGGACGCGGCGCAGACGTCGGCGAGCCGATCGAGCCCCACCGTCGGGTCGGGCGCGTCCTTGCCGCGGGTGTCGAACACGGGCCCGAACGCGATCAGATCCGCGCCCTCGGCCACCGCGGCGCGCGCCTGCGCCTCGTCGTGGGTGGACCGGCCGATGGGGGCGTCGACGAGTCGGCGCGCCTCCGCGATGGGGAGATCGTCCTGTCCGAGGTGCAGCCAGGAGGGGATCAGCGCGGCGAGGTCGGCCCGATCGTTGAGGACGAAGGGCACGCCGCGGGCGCGGCAACGGGCCGCGAGGCGTCGCGCGAGCGCGAGCCGGGGCGCGTCGGGGCCGTGCTTCATGCGCAGCTGGAGGAGGGCGCAGCCGCCGCGCAGGATGGCCTCCGCGACGCGCTCGGGGTCGCGCTCACCGCACGCCGTCGGATCGACGATCGCATAGAGCCCCGGCTCCTCCAGCATGGCGCGGAGGGTACGCCCACGCGGAGGAGGGTCAACGTCTTCTGTCCTCAAGTCGGCCTCGTTTCGTCCGTTGTCCCAGAACGATCCATCTCTCGAGCAGCCTGGAGCCCCGCCTCATGAGCGCCGTCGTCGTCGGTCGATTCACCCCCGAGCAATCCGAGTCCATTCGCATGGCGCTGTCGCGTGCGGGGATGCAGGTCCGCCCCGTCGCGGACGGCCCCGGCGCCCGCCGACTGCTCTCGGATCCGCTCTCCACGCCTCGACTCATCCTGGTGGACGCCGCCATGATCGAGCTCGAGCCGCTGCTGACCTGGATCCGGAGCGAGGCTCGCCTCTTCGGCGCGATGGTCGTCTCGATCGTGCCCGCCCCGAGCGATCGCGCGTTCGCCGAGGCCTGCGCCGCGGGCTGTGACGACGTGATCCTCCAGGGAGACCTCGGGGCGATCACCCGTCGCGCCGCCGTGCTCACGCACTACGACCCGACGGCGCGGCCGCCCGCCACGCAGGGCGGCGCCGTGGTCGCGCACCCGAACGAGCATCGCCGTCGCATCCTGGGCCGCACGCTGAGGCTGGCGGGCTTCGACGTGCGCTTCGCCGAGGACGCGAGCGAGCTCGAGCGGGCGTGCCGCGCGGGAGGCGAGCCGACCATGCTCGTGACCGCCGACTCGCTGCCGCCCGACGGCGGGCTCCGATCGGTGATCGCGGCGCGCCAGGCGACGGGCCTCAGCTCGCTGCCGAGCATCGTGGTGGGCACCGAGCGAGAGCTCCGCGAGCTGCAGGCGGACGAGCTGAACCGCGTCGCGATGGTGCACGAGCACGCGCCGCCCGATCACTTGCTGTTCGTGGCGAACGAGCTGCTGCGGCCCGGCGTCAAGAACCTGCGCGCCTCTCAGCGGGTCATCTGGGACGCGATGTGCGCGTTCCGGCCCGCGGGTCAGCTGCACCCGGTGCTCGGCCTGACGTACAACCTCTCGCGAGAGGGGCTCTACGTGCGCACGCTCGACCCGCCCCGTCGCGGCACGCAGCTCTGGTTCGAGCTCCGGCCGCCGCACTCGCCCGACGCCGTGCACCTGCGCGGCACGGTGGTCTGGGTCCGATCGGTGGAGCGTGGCCCGGGCGGCGCGGCCCCGCCTGGGTTCGGTGTCCGGCTCGACGCCGACGCCTGTCCGCCCCTCGACCTCCGCCGCTACCGCGACCACTACCAGCAGCTGGTGTCGAACCTGCGCATGGTGGCGTGAGAGCGTCCGGGCGCGCGCCTGCTACCATCGCGCGCCTTGACCCTCCCTGCCCCTCGGGACAGCGCCGGCCGCCGCGCACGCTTCGGCTGGCCCGTGATCGGCCTCGCGGCCGCCATGGGCGTGCTCTTCGCCGCCCTCGGGCTGGCGCGGTTCAGGACGTTCCACAACGAGACGTTCGACCTCGCGTTCTACGTTCGCATCGCGTGGGGCCTGGTCCACCTGAACTGGTGGGAGCCCATGGTCGACGCGCACTTCTATGGGCTGCACCTCTCCCCGATCCTCGCGCCGCTCGGGGCGCTCGGGGTGGTCACGGGCTCGACGGCCTCGGTCCTGATCATCACGCAGGCGCTCGCGCTCGCGCTCGCCGCGTTCCCCATCGGACGCATCGGGGAGCGGCATCTGGGGCCGCGGGGGCTCTTCGTCGGCGCCTTCGTGTGGCTGCTCTACCCGAACCTGGGGCACGTCGCCGGGTACGAGTTCCACCCCGGCTCGCTGGCCGTGCTCCCGCTCGCGTGGATGGCCCTCGCGATCGACCGTGGCGACGCGCGGGTCCTCGCGTGGTCCACGCTCGGCGTGCTGATCTGTCGCGAGGATCTCGCGCTGGTCACGGCCGGGGGGAGCCTGCTCTTCGCGCTCCAGCATCGCGCGACGTGGCGGCCGGCGGCCATCGCGGGGGGGCTCTCGCTCGCCTACGCGCTGTTCTTCTTCCTCGTGCTCCAGCCCGCGTATGCGCCCGCGCAGGGATCGCTCGCGCTCCACTTCGGCGCCTTCGGGGACAGCCTGCCTGCGGTGCTGCTGCACTTGCTGACGCATCCGGGCGAGCTGCTCGCGCACCTCGCCACGCCCGAGCGGCTGCTCTACCTGCCGAAGATCCTCGCGCCGCTCGCGTTCTTGCCGCTGCTGCGGGCGAGGTGGCTGCTGCCCACCGCGCCGATCCTCGTGATCAACCTGATCAGCGAGTGGCCGACCACGACCGATCTGGACGTGCACTACCTGACGCCCGCGCTGCCGTTCCTGGTGGCGGGCGCGCTGGACGGCGCCGGGCGCCTGCGTGACAAATTCCCGTTCGCGATCGTCGTCGCGCCGCTGGTCGTGGTCTTTCTCGGGCACGTCGCGGCGGGGGGGACGCCGCTGTCCCTCGACTTCGACGCGGCGGCGTTCCGACCCGACCTCCGATCGACGGCGGCGGCCGACATCCTCGCCGCGGTGCCGGAGGACGCGAGCGTGCAGGCGCCCTACGCGCTGCTGCCTCACCTGGCCGAGCGGCCCGTCCTGCACCGCACGAGCTCCCCAGAAGCCAACGACGACTTCTTCGTGCTCGACGCGTGGCACCGCCGTCGCTACGCGGGGCAGGAAGACTTGATACGCACGGTCGAGGAGCCGCCGGTGCGGGACTGGCTCGCGCGCGACGACCATCGACTCGCGTTGGCGAGCGGCGACTTCCTCCTGCTCGAGCGCGGGGCGCACCCGCGGGACGGTCTCGGCGGGCGCGCGATCGTGGGGCGCGCCATCCCGCAGTCGGGGGAGCGGCTCTGCGATTGCCTCGCGGTGCGCGGCGCGCGGCTGGACGACACCCTGCTCACCCTGGAGCTCGTCGCGCGGGAGCCGTGCCCTCACGACCTCGCGCTGCGGATCGGCGTCGCGGACCGGCCGCGCCGCGTCGATCTGCCGTTCGCGGGGTGGTTGAGCCCGGCGCACCTGCGGCGCGGTGATCTCCTCGAGAGCAAGCACCGCCTGACGCCGGCGCAGCGCGACGCCATCCTCGAGCACGGCCTCCGGGTGGGCGCGATCCGACAGAGCGGGGCGCGGCCCGAGCCCGACGATCCGAACTCGGTCGAGGTCCCCCTCTGAGCGATCAGCCGCCCGCGCCGTCGGCGCCGAGCAGCACGTCGTAGAGGTCGGGGCGACGGTCGCGGAAGAAGCCCCAGGAAGCGCGGCGCCTCGACAGGGCCTTGCGATCGAACGTGTGCACGAGGAAGCCTTGCTCCTCTCCACCGAGCTCGGCGACCTTCTCGCCGCGCGGGTCGGCGATGAACGAGCAGCCGTAGAAGAGCTGGCCGCCCTCGTCGCCGACGCGGTTGGCGGCGCAGACCGGCATCGAGTTGGCGACCGCGTGGCCCACCATGCAGCGCTGCCACGGGTCCTTGGTCTCCTCGCCGCTCTTGGGCTCGGAGCCGATGGCGGTCGGGTACATCAGCGCCTCGGCGCCCATCAGGGCCATCGCGCGCGCGCACTCCGGGAACCACTGATCCCAGCAGACGCCGACGCCGATCCGGCCGTGCTTGGTGTTCCAGACCCGGAAGCCCGTGTCTCCCTGGCGGAAGTAGTACTTCTCCTCGTAGCCGGGCCCGTCGGGGATGTGGGACTTGCGATAGACGCCCATCACCTCGCCGTCGGCGTCGATCATCGCGAGGCTGTTGTAGTAGGTCTGGCCGGCGCGCTCGAACCACGAGTACGGGATGACGACCCCGAGCTCCTTGGCGAGCTGCGACAGGCGGTTGAGCGTGGGGTTGTCCTTCAACGGGCGCGCCCACTCGAAGAACGCCTCGTCCTCGGCCTGCGGGAAGTAGGGACCCTCGAAGAGCTCGGGCGGGAGGATCACCTTGGCCCCGGCGTCGGCGGCCTCGCGAACGAGCCCCACCACGCGGGCGACGTTCAGCTCGCGTGCGTCGCCGAGCGCGCACTGGAGAACGGAGAGGCTCAGCTCGTGATCGTGGTCTGCCATCAGCTTCGGGCTCCTGCAGGCTGCTGCTGGGTGATGCAATGGAAGGCGCCGCCGCCGGCGAGGATCGCCTGCGCGGAGCACCCCAGGACCCGTCGTCCCGGGAAGAGGGTCGACAAGGCCTCGACCGCCTCGTCATCGTACGGCGAGCCGTACGTGGGGACGACGACGGTCGTGTTCGCGATATAGAAGTTGACGTAGCTCGCCGGCATGAGGAGACCTTCGTCGTTCTCGACGCGGCCGGGGGAGGGGATCCGCTCGACCTGGAGCTTGCGGCCCCGCGCGTCCGTCATGCCCGCGAGGTCCTTCGCGATCTGCTCGAGCACGTCGCGGTTGGGGTCGTCGTCTCCCTTTGCTTCCATGCAGACTACCGTCGTGGGGTCGACGAAGCGCGCGAGGGTGTCGATGTGACCGTCCGTGTGGTCGTTCTGCAAGCCCTCGTCGAGCCAGAGGAGCTTCTCGGCGCCGAGCGCGTCGGCGAGCGCGGCTTCGATGCGCGCCTGGTCCATGCCCGGGTTGCGGTTCGGGTTGAGCAAGCACTGGCGGGTCGTGAGCAGCGTGCCGTCTCCGTTGGGCTCGACCGCGCCGCCTTCGAGGACCCAGCCGAAGGCGTACATCTCACCGCCGGCGAGCTCGCCCACGCGCCCGGCCACGAGGTCGTCGCCGTCGAGGATGTACTTGCCGCCCCAGCCGTTGAAGGCGAAGCAGACCGGGGCCACGTCGCCGTCGTCGTTCCGGACGAAGATGGGCGCGATGTCGCGCATCCAGATGTCGCCGAACGGCACGCGGTGAAACGTGGCGCCCGTGCCCTCGAGCGCGGCTCGTGCCTCGAGATCGCGGACCGCGTCGGGGACGAGCACGTGGAGCGTCTCCCCGCGCGGCCGTCCGTTCTCGTCCACGTCGGCGATCGCGCGGCAGAGGGCCTCGTGCTCGCGCTGGGCGTCGGGGAGGAACTGCGCCCAGAGCTCGTCATGACTGGGCCACGCCAGCCACACGCCCTGGTGAGGCTCCCACTCGGCCGGTTGCCGGAAGCCCCCGGCGCGGGGATGAAGCGGTCGTTCCATCGGGCCGCCGATCATAAGCCCTCGTTTCGGACGCACCACCGACAATCGCCGAATCGATTTGGGCGTGCGCACGGACCCGTGTCATCTTTCCGGGCGGTGATGGGACCCGTGGTGACGGTGGTGACGGACGACGAGGCGCTGAGGAGCAGCCTCGAGGGGGGCCTGCGTGAGCGGGGCTTCGACATCGTCTCTTTGCCCGACGACGACCAGTGGTCTCGTGCGCCGCTCGCGCGCAAGCCCTCGACGCTGGTGCTGGACGCGGCCGCGCTGCCGTACGGCGCGACCGAGCTGGCCGAGCAGCTCCGCGTCTGGCTGGAGGACCGCTGCCCCGCGCTCGTCTGCGTCGGAGAGCCCGAGGAGCCGCCGCGTGATTCGCTGTTCGACGCGCAGGTCGCTCGAGGCGCCGCGGCCACCCTGGTCGCTGACCTCGCTCAGCTCCTCCCCCGGCTCACAGCGGTGAGCGGCGTCGCGCTGCGCTCGGACGTGCAGAGCGCCATCGACGACGAAGCCGCGGGCTGAGCGCAGCTGGGAGCTGGACCCCCCTCGCGGCTGGCGTCCGCCACCCCCGTGCCCGCCACCCCCGCCGATCCGCGCTCGTAAGTGCTCGGAATTGCTTGCTGGGGCATCGGCATGACGGGTGCGGTGGCGTCGGGCGTGACCCCGCCGCGCTACATCGAGCCGAACGCCGTCTACGCGATCATGCGGCGCGTGGAGGGGCGGAGGTTCTTGCTCCGGCCGGACGGCGCGCTGAACGACCTCGTCCGCTACTACCTGGCGCTCTTCGCGCAGAGGCACGGGGTGAAGATCCACGTGATGG
>SHBB01000243.1 GCA_004213565.1 Sandaracinaceae bacterium | reverse complement strand
GCCGCAGACGGGCATCGCCTCGAGCCGACACCGAGCGTCACAGCCGTCGCCGGGGCGCGTGTTGCCGTCGTCACACTCCTCGCCCATCTCGAGCGCGCCGTTGCCGCAGCCCGGCGGCGCCTCGAACCGGCAGAACGCATCGCAGCCGTCCCCGGGGAGCAGGTTCCCGTCGTCGCACTCCTCGCCGGGCTCGATCACGAAGTTTCCGCACAGCGACTCCACGCGGCAGAACGCGCTGCAGCCGTCGCCATCGAAGCTGTTGCCGTCGTCGCACTCCTCGCCTGGCTCGAGCGCGCCGTTGCCGCAGAAGCTCATCGGCTCGACGAAGCAGAAGGGGTCACAGCCGTCGCCCGCGAAGGTGTTGCCGTCGTCGCACTCCTCCGGCGGCTGGAGCACCCCGTCGCCGCAGGCGGTCATCTCGACCCGGCAGCTCGCGTCGCAGCCGTCGCCGCCGAAGCGGTTGCCGTCGTCGCACTCCTCCGGCGGCTCGACGGCGCCGTTGCCGCACGACGCCGACTCCACGCGGCACGCGCTGTCGCACCCATCGAAGTCGGCGCGGTTGCCGTCGTCACACTCCTCCCCGACGTCGACGAAGCCGTCTCCGCAGGTGATCGGCGGCCGGTCGAGGCTGGTTCGACCGCAGCCGACGAGGAGGAGGGCGGAGAGCGCGAGACGTCGTGTGAGCATGGGTGTGCCAGGGTGGGTCGTCAGGACCCGCCCGCGTTTCCAGTAACACGTGGTGTGCCAGAAGCCCGCACCGGTACGATGCGCTCAGCGTGAGGCGTCTCCGCTCGACTCCCGTTCGAACGCGGCCAGGCGCCGCTCGAGGGCCTCGAGGCGGGGGCCGACGATGCGCTCGACGTACTTGGCCATCACGTCGACCTCGAAGTTGGCGACGTAGCCCGGCGCGGCCGCGCCGAACACGACGTTGCCCTGCGTGTGCGGCACGAGGGTGACGCTGAAGCCGGCGGCGTCGGTGCCGACGACGGTGAGCGAGGCGCCGTCGACGGTGACGTAGCCCTTCGGCACGACGTACTTCAGGAGCGCGGGCGGCGCGTCGAACCACATCTCGACCGCCTCCCCGTCGGGCGCGACCGAGCGCACGGTGATCGTCGCGTCGACGTGGCCCTGCACGTAGTGGCCCCCCATGGGGCGCTCCCCGGTGACGGCGCGCTCGAGGTCGACGGGTGAGCCCACGTCGAGCGCCCCGAGGTTCGTGCGGCGCAGGGTCTCGGGGACCGCCTCGAAGCTCAGCTTGGCCTCCTCGATGGCCACGACGGTGAGGCAGACGCCGTTGACCGCGATGCTGTCGCCGATCTGCGCGCGGTCCTGCACGACGCGGCCCTCGGTGGTGATCCGGACGAGCTCCGCGCGCTTCTCGATGGCCGCGACGCGGCCGACCTCTTCGACGATCCCGGTGAACATGCGCGGACTATGGGGTCTCGCCGACGGTCGGCAAATCGGACCGCGCAGTCGAGGCGGGTCCAGGCTCGAGGCGACGTGAGGAGAGCGACGAACGACGACCGTGGGCCCGGGACAGCCTCTCAGGGTACGAAGCGCAGCAGGCGATAGGGCGCGGGCGGGTTCGGCGTGCGGTGGATCTGCGAGGTCGTGACGTAGACCGAGCCGTCCGGCGCGGCGGCGAGGCTGTCCGGCCACGCGAGGCGCGGGTCGCTCACGAGGGTCTCCGCCGCGCCGTCCGCCGGGTCGTAGGCGACGAGCGAAGACGTCTCGAGGCTCGTGATCCAGACCCGCCCGTCGGGGCCGTGGAGCAGCCCATCCGCGGGCCCCTCGGTGGCCACGACCTCGATGGCGGCGGCGGCCTCGGCGTCCCCCTCCTCGAGCGCGGTCACGGGGACGCGGAACAGGCGCCGCCCGGTGAGGCACTGGTAGTACAGCAACCCGTTCTGCGCATCGAGCGCGACGCCGTCGGCGTGGATGCGCGGGGGCTGGCCGCCCTGGAGCCAGGGCTGGCCGTCGATCCGTACGGTGAGGTCGGCCTCGGCCTGCGTCGAGTCGTGGTCGTCGAGGAGGCGCCTCGCTTCGCCGCTCTCGAGGTCCACCACGACGATGGCGCCGTCCCCCGAGTCCGTGAGGTACGCGCGCTGGCGCTCGACGTCGAAGCGCACGTCGTTGAGGTAGGAGCTCGGCCCGATCGCGGGCGGCGCGAAGGAGACGCGGCTCAGCTCCGCCCCCGTCTCCGGGTCGAACGCGACGAGCTTGGCCGCGCCTTCGAGGACGCCGCCGAAGCGCGGGTTGCCCGTGTCCAGCACCCACACCCGCCCCGCGCCGTCGGCGACGACGGACTGCACGGCGACCCAGTGATCGGCGACGGAGTCGCCCTCGCGCCACGCGTTCCAGGCTTCGTTCGGGAACGGTCGCGGCGCGCCGTCCTCCAGGCGGGCGACGGAGACCGGCACGTCGTCGGACCAGCGCGGGTAGCTGACGAACACGCGCCCCGTGCGCGTCACGGCCACGCCCGTCCACTGCCGGTCGGACTCCGCCACGACCTCGAGCCGCGGGTCCTCGGCCTGGGCGGTGGGCGCCGTCGACGTGGGCGTGGGATCGGCGGTCGCGCCTCCGCAGCTGGCGAGCGAGGCGATCAGCGAGGCGGCGGTGGTGATGCGCAGCATGGGCCGCACGTAGGGCCCGGGCGCAGGGACCGCCAGCGGCAACGGGAGCGGCAACGGGAGCGGCAACGGCAACGGGAACGGCAACGGGAACGGGAACGGGAGCGGGAACGGGAGCGGGAACGGGAACGGCAACGGCAACGGGAACGGGAACGGGAACGGGAACGGGAACGGCAACGGGCACGGGCACGGGAGCGGCAACGGGAGCGGCAACGGGAGCGGACGCAGCCTCGGACGCCGACTCGGACTCGGACTCGGACTCGGACTCGGACTCGGACTCGGACTCGGACGCGGACGCGGTGGCGGACGCGGACTCGGACGCGGCGGCGGACGCGGTGGCGGACGCGGCAGCGGACGCGGCAGCGGACGCGGCAGCGGACCCGGTGGCGGACGCGGCAGCGGACCCGGTGGCGGACGCGGACTCGGACGCGGTGGCGGACGCGCCAGCGGACCCGGTGGCGGACGCGGCAGCGGACGCGGTGGCGGACGCGGTGGCGGACGCGGTGGCGGACGCGGTGGCGGACGCGGCGACGGACGCGGCGACGGACCCGGCGGCGGACCCGGAGGCGGACGCGGCGGCGGGGCAGGAACGCGGCAACGAGCCGGCGCGAAAACGCGTGCCGTGGACGCTCTCTTCACGCTTCCGCGAGCCCACGGGCTCCATCACTCACGACGAGAGCACGAGCGCCCTCGGCCGAACGATGAGACGAAGAGCGTCCTTACTCGCCTGGCAGCGGGGCGAGCGCGGGCTCGAGAGCCGGCTCGACCACCGCGGCGCGGCGCCGGGTGGCGTAGACGATCACGCCGACGCATCCGGCGGCGATCAGCCAGCCGATGGGCACGTACCACCACTCCTCGAGGATGCTCGGCTGGTTCTCGGGCAGGTAGCGCGAGCCCACCACGGCCGCGGTGTTGTTCACGATGTGGGCGACGATGGGCACGTAGAGACTGCCCGTGCGCTGGCCGAGCCACGCGAGGTAGAAGCCGAGGGGGAGCACCGCGGCCACGTGGTGCGGGTCCATGTGGTAGGCCGCGAAGAGCACCGCGGAGAGCACGAGCGCGAGCAGGGGCGCGCGAATGCTGCGCTGGAACATGCCCCGGAAGAGGGTCTCCTCGGCGATGCCGGGCACGAACGCCATGGCGGGCACGATCGCCCAGAGCGGCGCGGATCGGGCGACCTCGTTGAGGCTGTCGAGGCTGCCGAGGGTCCAGCTCGGGAGGTACTCGACCATCAGCGTGCGCGCGAGATCGCTGGTCGGGCCGAGCGCGACGATGCCGAGCGGCGCCGCGATGAACACGGGCCACGGCGCCCCGCGCAGGCCGAGCGCCGTCTTCAGCCGCGCCTTGGCGAGCCACGGGGTGGCCACGCCGACGAGGAACATGGTGAGCCCGGTCAGGAAGATCGAGGGCCCGAGCACCCAGAAGGAGCCCAGCAGCCTCTCCTGCATCGCCACCGGGTCGGCGGCCTGGCCGTCGGCCATGAGCCAGAAGACGCCCACCACGAACACCGAGGCGCCCGCGAGCTGCGCGGCGATGCCACCGACGACGAGCGCGATGGCGCCCTGCCACGGCTCGATGGTGTCCTTGCCGAGCTTGCGCCGACACGCAGCGCACGCGCCCGCGGCCTGGCCCCGCGCGGAGGGATCGACGCAGCGCGCGCAGACGTTGTCGCCGCAGCGCGGACACGTGCCCGTGGCGCGCGCGTGAGGGTGCGCGGCGCAGAGCGGGTCGAGCGCCGGCTCGACGCCTTCCAGGCGCGATCCGTCGGGCATGTCCACGTGCTCGGAGTCCACGTGATCAGAGGTGTGGCATCGCCCGGTCGCCCCGTCGAGGAGCCGTCCGGTCGAGCGTGATCAGTCGGCCGAGCGACGATGGCAAGGAGGCACGTCCTCCGACGCCGTGTCCTCGGCCGCGACGGGCGCCGACTCGTCGACGCGGCTCGAGTACGGGCAGGGCTCCGTCTGCGACGCCGCGCTCGAGCACGGCGAGGCCGAGCTGGGGCAGCCGCCGAGGAAGCAGGCGCCGAGCTGCAGCGCGGTGAGCGAGCCCAGCACCAGCACCGCGAGCCCGAAGAGCTTCATGCGGGGGCTGGTCTCCGACCAGCGGAGCTTCACGAACTGTCCGAGGAGGCCGAGGAGGGTCTTCGCGCGTTTCGCCATGCGGCTGAGGGTAAGGCCGCCGCGCCGGGGCGACCAGTCGGGGGGCGCAAAAGAGTGGCGGAGCCGGCCGCGAACGACCGACCCCGCCAGTGGGTGTGTTGGAGATGAGACGAGGAAACTCAGCGGGGCCCGGACGCGCACTCGCAGATCTCGCACCCGCGATCGTCGAGCGCGAGCTCGCAATCGATGGGGCAGAAGATCGGCTCGCAGCGGGGCGGCGGGGGCGGCGGCGCGCAGCTGCAGACCAGGCAGCCGGCGGCGTCGGTGTCGAAGCCGTGCTCACAGTAGAGGTCACAGAGGACCGGCGCGCAGCCCATGGTCGGCACGCAGACGCCGCCCCCTGGGAGGCCCGTCGCCGGGTCGACGTCGCAGGTCGAGAGGTCGCAGTGCTCGCCGGGCGCGCAGTCGCCGTCCGTGTCGCACGGGTCGGGCTCGTGGCGAGGCACGCAGACCCCCGTCACCGGCCCCGGTCCGACGCCGCAGATGGCCCCCGGCGCGCAGGGCTCACCCGTCGACGGGCAGATGCCCTCCGGCGCGCAGAGCTCGTGGTCGGGCTCGGGCGCCGGACCGCACAGGCTGCCGTCCACGCAGGGCTCACCGGTCGACGGGCAGATGCCCTCGGGGCTGCACAGCTCCACCGTCGTGGTGCACGCCGCGCCCGGCGGGCAGGGCTCTCCGGCGTCGTAGGCGCAGACCTCGTCCGGGCCGCACTCCGAGTCGTCGCGGCAACCGGTCGGCCCCGGGACGGGCAGGCAGGTCCCCGCGGCGGGGGCCCAGAACGCGCAGGGCTCGCCCTCGGGACAGTAGGGAGTCATGTCGAAGAAGCAGATCTCGCCGTCCGCGCAGTCCGCGTCGCTGAAGCACCACGGCTCCGGCTCGGGCTCGCACACGCCGGCGCAGGCGATCGCCGGGCAGGCCATGCCCGGCGGGCATTCGGGGCAGTCCCCGAAGTTGCACTGACCGCTCGCGCACTCCGAGTCGTTCCAGCACTCCGTGGGCGCGGGGCCCGGCTCGCAGATGCCGTAACAGACGGCGGGGCAGACCTCGCCAGCGGGGCAGCCGCTGTGACACTCGTCATGGTTGCAGCGGCCGTCGGGCCCGCACTCGTCGTCGCCGAAGCAGAGGCGCGGCTCGGGCGCGCACTCGCCGATGTGGGCCACGCTCACCCCGGCGCAGTCGGCCTCGCACGCGTTTCCGTACGTGACACCATCGGCGCCGCACACGGGGGCGTACTCCTCGGTGCACGCGCAGACGGGGGGCTCCGGGTTGCACTCGCGCGCGCCGCCGAGGAGCGGGACCGTCGCCAGGGCGACGAGCGCCAGCCATGAGATCCTGTTACGCGTTTGATTCATTCCGATTCACCTTTCTGACTTTCCAACTCGATGACCTGAAACCACCATCTGCACGACCTGGGCCAACCACACGCCAGACCCAGAAGAACCTATAAAAATGGCACCAAACCGAGCCTTCCGTGCGTTTGCCACCATGTGCCACCCCTCCGATCAAACGAGAAAGGCGCGCACCTGGACGCAGCGAACCCGCCCGATACAAACGGGATACATCACACGTCGGGTGGAGGCGCTCACTCGGCACACAGACGACCCTTGGGGGGCCGTGAGGGCTCTCGGGCGCGTCGACTCGCGACGTTCACTCCCTGCGTGGCCGCGCGGGAGGACATCCGTGAAGAAAAGCGAAGCCACGCTCGGGTCGCCCGGGGATGCTATGAGGCCGTCGAACGCGGAGGCCGGTGAACGTGCGTGTGATGAAGTTCGGGGGCAGCTCGGTCGCAGACCGGGCGCAGATCGAGAAGGTCCTGGCCATCGTCCGGGCGCGGGCGAGCGAGGGCCGGGTGGTCGTGGTCTCGTCGGCGCACAAGGGCGTCACCGACGCGCTGGTCGGCGCCGCCACGCGCGCCGCGGCCGGCGACTTCGATCCCGACTCGGTGATCGCCAGGCAGCAGGCCGTCGCCGACAGCCTCGGGTGCCCGGCCGGCCTGCTCGAGCCCCTCTACGCCGAGATCCGGGATCTCCTGCGGGGCATCTCGCTCGTGAAGGAGCTCAGCCCGCGCAGCCTCGACTACATCTCGAGCTTCGGCGAGCGCATGAGCGTGCGCTGCATCGCGGACTTCTTCTCGCGCGAGGGGCTCGCCGCGGACGCGCACGACGTCTGGGACCTCGGCTTCGTCACCGACTCGCGCTTCGGCCGCGCCCGCCCCGTCCCGGGCTGGGAGGAGAAGGCGCGCGCCGCCGTGGCCGCCCTGCCAGAGGACCGCGTCCCGGTCGTGACCGGCTTCGTGGGCAAGAACGCGGCGGGCGAGATCACGACCGTCGGTCGCAACGGCAGCGACCTGACGTGCACCCTGCTCGCGGCGGCGCTCGAGGCGGACGAGGCGCAGATCTGGACCGACACGGACGGCGTGATGACGGCCGACCCGAGCGTGGTCTCGGGCGCGCGCAACATCCCGCACATGCGCTTCGACGAGGCCGCGGAGCTCGCCTACTTCGGCAGCCGGGTGCTGCATCCGTCCACCCTGCTCCCTGCGCTCGACGCGAAGATCCCGGTCCGGGTGCTGAACACGAACCGGCCCGCGCACCCGGGCACGGTCATCGCCGACCTCGGCCCGGAGAACCCCGAGCGGGTCACGTCCATCGCCTACAAGGAGCGGCAGACGGTGGTGAAGGTCGCCTCGACGCGCATGTTCGGCGAGTCGGGCTTCCTGGCGCGCGTGTTCGAGGTCCTCGCCCGCCACGAGGTCATCGTCGACGTGGTCACCACCTCCGAGGTCAGCGTCTCGCTCACCGCGAACGACGCGGTGGCGGTCGAGCGCGCGCGGCCCGAGCTCGAGCAGCTCGGGGACTGCGAGGTCACGACCGGGCACACCATCCTGGCGGTCGTCGGCCAGCACCTCGCGGAGCGCAAGGGGCTCGGGGCCGAGATCCTCAGCGCGATCAGCGGCGCCGGCGTCAACGTGGAGATGATCAGCTACGCGTCGGGCAGCATCAACCTGCAGATGGTGATCGCCGACGCCGACATCTCCGCCGCGGTCTCCACGCTCCACGACGTCCTGTTCGGCTGACGGCCTACCAGCCGCGCTTCTTGCGCTCGCGGATCAGCTCGGGCGCGTGGCGGAAGCGGAGCGCCGACCACGTCCCGTCGAGCGCGATCTGGGTGACGGCCGCCCAGCCCTGCTTGGTCAGCCCGCCCCAGCCCTCGTCGCGGCTGATGTCGGTGACGATGCCGGAGCTCTTCTTGGGGTAGGCGATCCAGAGCGCGCCGTCCTCGGCGCAGGCGTCACGGAGGCGCGGGAAGATCTCCGCGACGGCGGCCGTGTCCTGGGCGAACCCGAGCACCATGTCGAAGGGGCCCTTGCCGCGGTTGGACAGCTTGGCGCCCTCGGGCGGCTCGAGGACGACGTCCTTGGGCTTCTTGACGACGAGCGCCTTCTGACCGCTCTTCCATCGCAGCTTCTTCGCCAGTGCGCTCATCGAGACCTCTCCTCTGCCAGCCGACGCGCGAGGTAGGCCTGGCCGATCTCGACCAGGTCATCCATCCCCTCCGATACGCCGAAGTCGCTGAGCACGACGCCGTACCACACCGCGAAGAAGCGTGCGCGACGGTGGGTGGCCTCGTCCACCCCGCCGAGCGCCTCGAAGAAGCGAGCGCGCGCGGGAGGCGCGAACAGGCCGTAGGCGATGGCGAGGTCGATCGCGCGGTCGCCGCGGCGCAGATCTCCCCAGTCGATGATCCCGGAGAGGCGCTCCGCATCGTCGAGGAGCAGGTGCTTGGGATAGAGGTCGCCGTGCACCCAGCACGCGTCCGAGGCGTCCTCGGCGGCGGCGAGCGCGCTCGCCAGCTCGAAGATCTCCGCCCCGCTCCAGCCGCCGAGGCGCCCTCCCCGCTCCATGCGCCGCAGCCTCAGCCGCAGCCGCCGGAGGGCGCGCGGGCGGTCGGTCTTGTCGAGGTCCGGCGCCGGCGTGCCGTCCACGTCGAGGCGGGCGGCGTGGAGCGCGCGCAGCGCCTCCCCGAGCTGAGCCGCGAGCGGGGGCTGGGCGTCCTCCGGCACGACGCCCGCGGGCCGGCCCGGGAGCACGCGGTAGCCCGCAAAGGGGAAGGGGAAGCCGAGCCGCGGGCGGCTGACGTGGCGGGGCGCCGGGATCGCGACGGGCAGCGACAAGCGGGGCAGCGCGGCGAGCTCCCGCTCGAGGAAGAACACCGCCGCCCGTCGGCGCGGGAAGCGAAAGACCCAGGTCTCATCGACGAGGAACGCGGCGTTGTCGTAGCCCGAGCCGAAGGGGCGGACTGGGGCGCCCACGAGCGCGGGGAAGGCGTCGCCCACGAGGGCCGCGGCCCGGGCAGCGTCGATCTCCACGTCGGCGGCGGGGAGCGGCACCACCCACGGATAGCACGGCGGTCGCCAGCACCTCGCCGCAGCGGTTCTGACCGTTCGCCGCGGCCTCGGCGCGCGAGTCAGCGTCGCTCCTCCTCGCTTCTGATATGCTGAGACCATGAGCGAAGGGGGAAAGCGTCGGGAGAACCCGCCGGGCGGCGGCGCCACGATGCAGCTCGACGCGGTCATCGACGACCTGGAAGAGGTGCCCGACGTGGGCGGCCTCGCAGACCTGCCTCGCGGCACCGCCCCGCCGCCGCTCCCGCCCAAGAAGGCCGGCGCGGGCGCCTGGGTCGCGGGCATCGCCGTCGTGGCGCTCATGGCGGGCCTCGGCCTCGGCTTCGGCTGGTACGTGCTGGGCTGGGGCCAGACGGAAGCGGAGCCCGTCGCCGACGTGGCGGAGTCGGAGCCGGCCGAAGCCGCCGCGGCCCCCGAGGAGGCGGCGCCCGAGGAGGCGGCGCCCGAGGAGTCCGGCGCCGCGGAGGGCGAGGAGACGCTCCCCGCCGACGAGGAGTCCTCGGACGTGGTGCAGCTGGACGAGTTCGTCATCGACCACGAGTGAGTGGCGAGTGAGTGGCGAGCGCCGCGGTATCAAGAAGCCGGGCGCGCCGCCGTATCCCCGCGACGTGTGGACTCCGGACGAGCACGGCATGAAGGGGCGGATCTTCGTGGCGGGCACCGGGCGGTCGGGCACGACCCGGCTCGCCTGGCTGCTCGGCAAGCACCCGGAGGTATGGGCCGTGCCGACCGAGGCGCGTTTCCTCATCGACCCGGACGGGCTCGAGGATCTCGTCAGCGCGCTGACCGACCGGTACTCGTTCTATCACGCGGACCAGGCGGTGAAGCGCTTCGACGCGCTCATGCGACATACGCTGACCGGTCGAACCGAGACCGTCTTCCGCAACTGGTACCTCGATCAGCACTTCGGCGAGGCTCGCTGGTACCGCGCGCTCAACGCGATGATGAGCCAGCTGGTCGCGATCGACTTCGACGAGAACGTCCCGTGTGACCGCTGGACGGGCACCCACGCCCAGCACTGGCCGTCCCAGCAGAAGCGTCACCGACGCACCATCGGTCGCTTCTTCCCCGAACGCGAGCCGCTGCTCGCCCTCTGCCGCGAGCTGATCGACACCCTCTTCGCGAGCGCAGCCCGCGAAGCCGGCAAGAGCTTCTGGTGCGAGAAGACCCCCCTGAACCTCCTGTCGATGCCCTTCCTGTGGGAGCTCTACCCGGACGCCCTCGTCGTGCACGTCAAGCGCGACCCACGCGGCGTCGCTCACTCGCTGCGCAAGCAGTGGGGCTTCGCCGAGATCGACCAGGCGCTCGACATGCTCGAGCCGTACTACGTGCGCTGGGCCCGCTTTCGCGAGAGCGGCTACGACCTCTCCACGCGGCGATACCTCGAGCTGGCGGTCGAAGACATCGCCGCCGCGCCGGCCGCGGCGATGCGGGCCATCCTCTTCTCCGTCGGGGCGTCGCGCGCCGACTACCCGGACGACAGCTACTCCCTCGACCGCACGAACGCCTGGCAGCGCGAGATGGAGCCCGCGGATCGGCGGCGGTGTGAGGAGCGCCTCGCGCCCTACTTCGGGCTGATGGGGTACGACATCGAGCCGCGCCTCGCCGAGGCTGCAACGCCCGCCTGAACGCTGCTACGGTCTCGCGCCATGCGAGCCCAGACACTCCTCATCGCCCTGCTCCTCGGCGCCTGCGGCGGCGCCTCGAGCACCACGCCCACCCCCGAGACGACGCAGCCCGAGGCGCGCTACGACCGCCTGCCGCGGCTGCGCTTCAACCAGCTCGCGGTGCGGCTCGACCTGCCCGTCTTCTGGGCCGCGGACGCGGACGAGGACGGCGCCGTCGACCCGGGCGAGGTGCGCGCGCTCGCCTTCTACCCGAGCGCGGGCGAGTGGGTCCGCGACGGCGCGTTCACGCCGGCGTTCGATCAGGCCTACGCCGCCATCGTGGCCGCGGCGGACGACGCGCCAGCCGACGCGCGCCAGGGCTTCGTCTTCGCGGAGCTCGACTCGATCGCGCCGACCCTCATCGAGAACGATCTGCGCGAGATGCCCGACACGCACCGCGCGTTCGCCGGCCACATGGTGCGCGTCGCCGCGATGATCGACGCGCTCTACGCCAAGCAGGTCGGCATGGAGGCGCTCGCCGATCGGATCGCGGACGACCCCGCGAGCCGCAGCCTCTTCCGCCGCAACTGGGGCCCGCGCTGTCGCGCGCCCGAGACCGAGACCGAGGAGGCCTGCAGCGCGATCGAGGGCGCGCCGGATCAGCCCGTCGACGTCTACCCGACCTCGCTCCAGGCGCAGGACGACTTCTGCCAGGCGCTCGAGGGGCGCGAGAACGCGTCGGCGCTGCTGACCCCGTTCACCGTGGTCCGCGAGCGCGAGGGCGAGCTCGTCGCGGTGCCCTACCACGAGGCGTACGCCGACTACGTCCAGCCCATCGCGACGGAGCTGCGCGCGGCGGCGACGGCGATGACCGACCCGGAGGAGGAGCCGCTCCGGCGCTACCTGCTCGCGGCCGCGCAGTCGTTCCTGGACGACGACTGGGATCCCGCGAACGAGGCGTGGGCGGCGATGAACGTGCGCAACAGCCGCTGGTACGTGCGCGTCGGCCCGGACGAGGTCTACTGGGATCCGTGCAGCCACAAGGCGGGGTTCCACCTCACCTTCGCGCGCATCAACCAGGGCTCGCTCGAGTGGCAGGACCGCCTGACGCCGCTCCAGCAGCAGATGGAGCGCTCGCTCGCGTCGCTCTCCGAGGCCTACGAGCCCCGCGACGTCAGCTTCCACCTCCCCGACTTCATCGACATCGTGGTCAACGCGGGCGACGACCGGGACCCCTTCGGGGCGACCATCGGGCAGAGCCTGCCCAACTGGGGCCCCGTGGCCGAGGAGGGGCGCGGGCGCACGGTCGCGATGACCAACCTCTACACCGACCCGGACAGCCTCGCGCGGCGCCGCGAGGTGGCAGCGAGCCTCTTCACCGAGGCGGCGATGGCCGCGTACACCGACGACACCACGCCGGCGCTGCTCAACACCATCCTGCACGAGGCGACGCACAACCTCGGGCCGAGCCACGAGTACCGCGTGAACGGGCAGACCGACGCGGAGGCGTTCGGCGGGGGCCTGTCGTCGATGCTCGAGGAGCTGAAGGCGCAGAGCGGGGCGCTCTACTTCGTGGAGATGCTCCGCGAGGAGGGCGTGCTGACCGACGCGCAGGCGCGCGAGATCTACCTCGACGGCATGGTCTGGGCGCTCGGGCACATCTCGCGCGGCATGTACACGCCGACCGGGCAGCGGAAGGCCTACAGCCAGCTCGCCGCCGTGCAGGTCGGCTTCCTCATGGATCGCGGCGCGCTGCGCTGGGATCCGGAGGCGACCGCCGCCAACGGTGAGGACACCGGCGCGTTCGACATCGACTACGAGGCCTTCCCCGGCGCCGTGAACGCGCTGATGACCGCGGTGCTCGGCATCAAGGCCACCGCGGACCGCGCGGCGGCCGAGGAGATCGCCGCCCGCTACGTCGACGGCGACGTCGTGCCCCAGGAGGTCGTGGTGGAGCGTCACCGACGTCACCCGCGAGCGTCGTTCGTCTACACGCTCACGCTCTGACGGCGCACAGCCGACACGGTTGGCGGCGGCGAACCGAGCTACATTGACGCCATGAAGTACCGTGGCTTGGCCGTGCTGATGTGTGTGCTCGCCGTCGGGTGCGACTTCGACGACGCGTTCGAAGGGGACGGCGGCCCCGGTGACGCCTCGACGCTCGACGGAAGCCGACCGGACGGAGACGTCAGCGATGACGGCGGCGCGGGCGTCTGCGGCGACGGAACGCGGAGCGCGGGCGAAGTCTGCGACGACGGCAACACCACCGCGGGCGACGGCTGCGCGGCCGACTGTTCGGCCGTGGAGGACGACTTCGCGTGCGGCCCGCCCGGCCGCCCGTGCGTGCGCGTCGTGACCTGCGGCAACGCGCGCATCGAGGGCGACGAGACCTGCGACGACCGCAACACGGTCGCCGGCGACGGCTGCGACGCGGACTGCCGGCGGGAGCCGGGCTGGGTGTGCCCCGTGGTCGGCGCGGCCTGCGTGTCGGCGCG
>SHBB01000242.1 GCA_004213565.1 Sandaracinaceae bacterium | reverse complement strand
CGGGACGGCTTCACCGTCGAGCGCCCCATCGCGCCGGGGCACCTGCGCCCCGCGTTCGACCTGCACGTCGACTACGCGAACCAGCCGCTGGTCGTGGACGGCCTCGGTCCCGAGTCGGTGCCCTACGTCGAGCACCTCGCGGGCCTGCACGTCGGCGTGGCGCTCGGGCTCTTCGATCGGCTGCTGGTGCACGCGCGGCTGCCCGTCGTGCTCGCCCTCGAGGGCGAGCACGCGCCCGGCTTCCCGCCCACGCGTGGTGCGGGGCTGTCCGACCTCGCGCTCGGCGCGCGCTGGCTGCTCGTGACCAGCGACGACGAGCGCTTCGCCCTCGCCACGAGCCTCGTCGCGACCGTGCCGACGGCGGGCGCAGCGCAGGGCGATCAGCAGCTCGCGGGCGAAGCGGGCGTGACGTTCACGCCGAGCCTCGTCGGCGAGGCGCGGCCGGTGGACGGCTTGCAGATCACGGGCACGGTGGGCGTGCGCTTCCGCGAGGCGGCGCGGCTGCCGAACCTCGAGATGGGGCACGAGGTGACCTTCGGCCTCGGCGTCGGCTACTGGTTCCTCGACGACCTGCTCGAGGCCCGGATCGAGACCTGGGCCAGCTCGAGCGTGGAGCGCTTCGGGGAGGGCCAGACCAGCCCATGGGAGACCCTGCTCGGCGTCCGCGTGCAGCCCTTCGAGGGGTTCATCGTGGGCCTCGCGGGCGGCCCCGGGCTGGGACGCGGCGTGGGGACGCCGACCTTCCGCGGCGTGTTCAGCGTGGGCTGGACCCCCGACATCGGCGTCGCCCCGACCGAGGACAGCGCGGCGCGGGCGACGTCCGGATCCTCGGGCGGCGGCGCGCGCTACGAGCAGGACGGAGCGACGGCGCGGGCCGACGCGTCGCCCGCCGCGACCGGGACCGAGGGCGACGACGCGCCCTTCCAGGACGTCGTCCCCGACACGCCGCCCGGCGTCGAGCCGCCACCCGACCCGCCCTACGCCGCGCGGCGCCTCCCCGCGGGAGAGACCGCGCGCCGCTACGCGGAGCTGGACCGCGACGGCGATCGGATCATGGACTCGCAGGATCGCTGCCCGATCGATCCCGAGGACTTCGACGAGATCGCCGATCGCGACGGCTGCCCCGAGGCGGACGCGGACGGCGACGGCGTGGCCGACCAGGCGGATCACTGCCCGCTGACCCGGGGCGCCGACGGCTCCGACGCGTGCGCGGGCTGCCCCGAGCGCGCGTGCATGGCGCGCGGCGGCTCGATCGTGATCGGCGAGCGCGTGGAGTTCGCGGTCGGCACCGCGGACATCGAGGCGGCCAGCCTGGACGTCCTGCGCGACGTCGTCTCCATCCTCCAGACCAACCCGCAGATCGAGCGGGTGCGGATCGAGGGCCACACCGACGCGGTCGGGAACGACTCGGACAACCTCGCCCTGTCGACCGCGCGGGCCCGCGCGATCATCGAGTGGCTGCGCGCCGAGGGCGTCGACGCCGAGCGCCTCGAGGCGTGGGGCTGCGGCGAGATGCACCCCGTGGACGACAACGCGCGCTCCGAAGGGCGTCAGCGCAACCGGCGGGTCGAGTTCCTCATCATCGTCCCGTCGAGCGGGCAGCCGCTGCGGGAGGGCTGCCGGGCCGCGCGCTGACCCACTACTGCCGAGCGCGCGACTGGGGCTATGCTGTCGGGTGAATGGCGGCCGCGGACCGGCGTCCATTCGCGGAGGGAGCGCGCATGAGGGCACGTCTCGGAGGGATCCTCGCTTCACTCGCCGCGCTCTGCGCGAGCGGGTGCTTCGTGGAGTACGGGGGCGGCGGGTGCCGCGCGGACCGGGACTGCCCGGCCGGTTGGTTCTGCGACGTCGACGGGCGCTGCTCGCCCGACGCCTGCACGAGCGACCGTGACTGCCCGGCAGGCAGCACCTGCGACGTGCGCGACGGGCTCTGCTACCTCGACGACGCCGAGTGCTACAGCCACGCGGAGTGCCCGGTCGGGTTCCGCTGCGCGGCCGGCGGCGTCTGCGTCGAGGAGCTCGGCTGCGGGGCCGACGTCGACTGTCCCGCCGGCTACTACTGCGCCATCGACGGCTACTGCTACGCGGAGACGGGCTGCGTCTCGGACGCGGAGTGCGGCGCGGGGTGGTACTGCGCGACGGACGGCCTCTGCTACCCGGAGACCGGCTGCGTCTCCGACGTGGACTGTCCGGGCGGCTACTACTGCGGCTGGGACGGCTACTGCTACCCGCAGGCCGCGTGCGTGAGCGACGCCGAGTGCGGCGCCGGCTACTACTGCGGCGTCGACGGCAACTGCTACCGCGCCGCGGCCGGGTGCAGCTCCGACGCGCAGTGCGCGGCCGGCTACTACTGCGGCTGGGACGGCAACTGCTACGCGGACGTCGAGTGCGGTTCCAGCGCCGACTGCGGCCCGGGCTGGTACTGCGGCTACGACGGCTTCTGCTACCGCGACGCGACCTGCACGAGCGACCTCGACTGCGGCAGCGGCTACTACTGCGCCTGGGACGGCAACTGCTATCGCGGCGGCGCGGGTTGCGCGAGCGACCTCGACTGCGGCAGCGGCTACTACTGCGCCTGGGACGGCAACTGCTACCCGTCCTCGACCGGCTGCACGAGCGACTTCGACTGCGGTGGCGGCTACTACTGCGGCTGGGACGGCCTCTGCTACCCGAGCTACTCCGGGTGCACGAGCGACCTCGACTGCGGCAGCGGCTACTACTGCGGCTACGACGGCAACTGCTACCGGAGCGGCGCCGGCTGCCGCAGCGACGCGGACTGTGGCTTCGACTACTTCTGCTACAGCGACGGCAACTGCTACCCGAAGTCCGACTCCGGCTGCCTGAGCGACGCCGAGTGCGGGGCCGGCTACTACTGCGACTCCGCGAGCGGCTACTGCTACCCGCTCTAGCTCGTCATGACGTTGTCGAGTCCGCCCGCGTCGAGGACCTCGTAGCCCTCGCGGGAGAGCAGCGCGGCCGCGGTCGCGCTGCGCCCGCCGGACCGACAGTAGACGATGATCCGGAGATCTCGGGGTAGCTCCGCCCGACGCGAGGCGAGCTCCTGCAGCGGGATGTTGATGGCGCTGCGCGCGTGGCCGCTCTTGAACTCGGCCTCGGTGCGCACGTCGAGCAGCACCGCGTCCTCCTCGAGCACCATGCGGCGCACCTCGTGCCCGTCGACCTTCGGGCGCGCGCTGGTCATCGACGCGAACAGATTGCGGAACAAGGTCATCGAGTGCCTCCGGCTCGAAATAAAGCACGGGCCGTACCAGCGCCGCTCACCGAAACGACGTCGCGCCGTGCAACGGCTTGGAACCTCGCGCGAGCCTCCGCGAAACACACCTGTGGGGAGTCCCCCGACGCGGCGATGGAACATTCCGGTATTCTCGTGAGGTGGTGCGAGGAAGGACGCGAAGATGGCTGAACCTCGCGAGGACGCGCCGAAGGGCGCCTCCACCCGCCTCCGCACCGCGCTCGACTTTCTCGTAGGATCGGAGCTCGACGCCCCCGAGGGCGAGCCGCGACCCGAAGCCCTCCCGGGCGTGTTCTCCTTCATGCGCGAGCGCTGGTCGCAGGACGCGGGCGGCGAGGGCGGCGCCAAGGAAGGCACCTTCGCGCGCTACCGCCGACTGCGGAAGGCGTACGAGGCGGAGAAGGAGCGCCAGGTCGGCAACTTCCGCGTCTACGAGTCCATCGCGCAGGCGTCCCGGCTCTCGAAGGAGTTCCTCGCCCTGCTCTTCTCCGCGTGCCTGATCGCGACCTTCGGCCTCTTCGCCAGCTCCACCGCGACCATCATCGGCGCCATGCTGATCGCGCCCCTGATGATGCCCATCCTGGGCTTCGCGCTCGGGAGCATCTGGGGAGACACACGCCTCTTGTGGCGGTCGATCGGCACGCTCGGCGCGGGCACCGCGATGGTGCTCGTCGTCTCCGCCCTCCTCGCCGCCATCGTGCCCGGGGTGGAGGTCACGCCCGAGATGGCGGCTCGCACCAACCCGAGCCTCTACGATCTGCTGGTGGCGGTGGGGAGCGGCCTCATCGGCGCCTACGCGTTCGTCAACCCGCGCATCTCTCCCTCGATCGCGGGCGTCGCCATCGCGGTGGCGCTGATGCCGCCGCTCTGCACCGTGGGCATCGGTATCGGGCTCGGAGACGCCTCGGTGGCGAGCGGCGCGACGCTCCTCTACCTGTCGAACCTCATCGGGATCTCGCTCGCCGCGTCCTTCATCTTCTGGCGCCTGCGCGTCCACCCCTACAGCGCGGACGAGAAGGACGTCGGCTCCCGCGCGAAACGAAACGTGACGGTCTCCACCGTCCTCGTGGTGGTCATCGCGCTGCCGCTCGCGTGGTTCATGAAGGAGGCCTTCGATCTCCGCCAGCACCACGCCGCGGTGCGCGCCGCCGTCGTGGAGGAGCTCGGGGACGCCACCGTGCTCTCGCTCGACGTGCAGCCCGCGGAGGCGGGCCATCGCGTCAGCGCGGTCCTCGTCGTCGACGCGGCGACCTCACCCGGCGCGGTCGCGGAGCTCCGCGAGCGCATCACGGCCGAGTTCCCGGACGGCGTCGAGCTGAGCCTGGTCACGATGCGCTCGGAGGCGGCGAGCGCCCTCCGGCTGGCCTCGGCCGCGGGCGCCGGGAAGGACTGACGGGGGCACCCGCCCCTCGGGCGCGGGGCGCGCGAAAACACCACGCGTTTCCGACCCTGGCTCGCCGCGTGGTAGAACCGGCGACGGAATTGCCGATGGCTCTCTTCGCGATCGTGCCGTGGATCCTGTTCGGGATCATGGTCCTCTTCGGGCTGATCTTCGCCATCGTCGCGTGGCGCGCGACGCGGCGCGCCGGAGACATGGAGGAGGGAGCCGAGCGCGCGCAGCATGCGCTCTCCCAGATGGAGGCCCGCGCGCGGGCCGCGGAGGGGCAGATCGCCGAGGCGCAGGCGCGCGCCGATCGCGCGGAGCAGGCCATCGCCGCCGCCGACGAGCGCGCGCGCCGCGCGGAGCAAGCGGCCGACGACGCCCGGCGCGCGGCGTCCGAGGCCTCCGGGCAAGCCCAGCAGGCGCTCCAGCGAGCGCAGCAGGCGGACTCGGCCCTCCAGCATCGCCGGGACGAGGCCCAGGAGAAGCAGCGCAAGTCGCAGGCGCGCGCGCGCTCGCTCCTGAGCTGGGCCCGGCAGCAGTGGGAGGCGCGTCGCGAGCCGGACCGTCAGAAGGCCCAGGGTCAGCAAGGCTCCTTCCAGGCCCAGCTCGACGCCTTCCTCGACTACCGCCGCAAGCCCGTGACCTTCCGCGTCGAGGGAGAGATCGACCGCATGGCCGCGCCGCTCCTGGGCGGGTACGCGCAGGACGAGACGGTCGAGGTCGACGGCGACCTCGTGCGGGTCACCTACCCCGTCGATCCCGCGCTCGGCTTCCGCGCCTGAGCCTACAGCTCGCCGAACGCGCCGCTGGCCTCGAGCTGGTCGCCGACGATGGAGAACGCCGGAGCGCGCGCGCCCAGCAGCGTGCCGGCGGCCACGCCGGTCGGGACCTCGACCCCGGCGCCGAACCGGAGCGACGTGGGCACCATCAGGGCCGGGACGGGGATGGGCGGGCGCGCGTCCCCGAGGAGCGTGCTCGCGACGTGGTGGCCGAGCACCGCGACGAAGCCGCCGATCTGCGCGCGCTCGTCGGCGCTCAGGGCGCGGTCAGCGGAGAAGCCCAGCTCGGTGAGCGCGATCGCGCCGACGCCCGGGTGCGTGCCCGGGCTGCCGTCGAGGCTGGCCCGCGCGGTGGCGTGGAAGCGGATCTGCATCCCCGCCCCGTAGGGCGACGGGCCGGAGACGGTCGCGGTCATGCCGCCCATCATCAGCGAGAGCCCGCCCCCGCTCGTGCTGGCGACCGCGGGCAGCGCCGACTCGACCTGGATCATGTCCGGCGCGACGATCATGTCCGGGGCCACGATCATGTCCGGCGCGACGATCATGTCGGGGGCCACGATCATGTCCGGCGCGACGATGCCCCGGGTCCCGCCCGCGGCCCAGTGCGCGTGGAGCGCCTGGTTGAACACCCCGACCGAGACCGCGACGCCGCTCGCGGCGCTGAAGGTCCCGACCGTCGCCGCGTCGATCGCCTCGAGCGGCACGCCGAGGCCGGAGGGCGTGCCCCCGCCGGTGGGCGCGTAGCGGGTGCGCACGCCGAGGCTCAGGCCCTCGGCCTCGGTCGCGAGCACGACGGCCGGCCTGGCGCTGACGTCGATCGCGACGGAGCGCCCGCCGATGGAGGGGAGGAGGAGGTTGGTCTCCGGCGTCCCGAGCCCCCCGAGCAGCTCGCCCACGAGCGAGGTCGCCGCCTCCGCGTAGAGGTCCGCGATGTCGGCGTTGAGCTCCTCGTCGATGTCGGCCCGATCCCGGAAGGCGGGCTCGACCAGATCGCGGTGAGGCTCCGGCATGTCCGGGAAGCTCGCCGCGGTGACGCGGAGCTGCACGGCCTCCACCGCCCGAAGGCGCGCCGTCACCTCCCCGGCCTCGAGGCCGACGTCGACCAGGAGCTGCACCTCCACGTCGAAGGTGACCGTGCCCATGGCGTCGAACCTCGACGTCCCCTCCGTGCACTCCATGGTCATCTCGTCGCACATGCCCGGCAGCAGGTAGTCCGTGTCGCCCGTCGTGTGCGTGAGGACCTCGACCCCCGAGGCGGTGGCGTGCACCCGGAAGCCCCCGTCGACGACGGTCAGCGTCGAGTCCGGCGGCTCGGTCAGGGTCGGCGTCGTGTAGTCCACCGAGTCGAACCAGACGCGCGGAGGGATGTCGACGCAGCCCGTGCCGGGCGGCGGGATGCAGGGCGGCGGCAAGGGGAGCACGTAGGTGCCGACGGGGAGCTCCGCCGCGATGACCGCGTCGAACAGCCCGCTCTGGCCGGCGCGCAGGAAGACATCGTCCAGGCTCCCGAGCGTGGTGGCATCGTCGCCGTCGTCCACGGCCGTCTGGGCCAGCCGCAGCATCGACGTGGCGGCGTCGACGTCGTCGTCCTCGAAGTGCGCGGCCACGAGGAACGAGCAGAGCTGCGTCGCGCCGTCGGCCTCGACGAGGAACGACTGCACGCCGAAGCGCGCCGGCTTCTCCACCGTGATCAGGCCGTACGCGTCGGGCTCGACCTCTTCGCCGTCCACGCGGACCATGGTCGGGTCGAGCCCGCGCACCGCCGCGACGAGCCGCAGGGGCTCCCCCGGCTCGGCGCGGACCATGTCCCCGAAGGCAGGCCAGACGCACTGGATGCCGCCCTCCTCGACGCCGCTGTCGGGGTCGGGCGCGCCGGCGTCGTCGGGGGCGGGAGCCGGGCCACAGGCGGGAAGCAAGAGCAAGGCGGTGAAGAGGGCGCGGGTCGCTTTCACGCTCGGCATAATGACACAACCTGAGCGTCATCGCTTTCGTTGCCGCGACTGTACCCGCGTGACCGAGCCGCCCGTCCAAGAACCTCGCTCCTCGTCTTTCGGGCGGGACGAACCGCCTCTCGGCCCGTGTCTCCTCGAAAATGCTGAAGCATTCCCTCGTCGCCCCGAGCCGAGAATCGGTCCGCCGCGCTCCGAAATCCTTCGGGCTCGGTGCTCGGACGGGCTGCTAACCTTCGGCCGGATGGGTGACGGTGAGCGAAAAGGGAAGCTGCATCTCGCGTCGGCGGTGCCGTTCGGCATCGGCGAGACGAAGCCGCACCACTTCCTCGAGATGGCGGAGATCGCGTGGAAGAACCGCGGCCGCTGGGGATACGCCTGGCGCATCCTCAACGAGGGCGTGTGTGACGGCTGCGCGCTGGGCACGACGGGCATGCGCGACTGGACGCTCGACGGCACGCACCTGTGCCTGGTGCGCCTGAACCTGCTCGAGCTCAACACCAAGCGCCCCTTCGATCCGGAGATCATGGAGGACGTGGGCTGGCTCCCCCGCCGCGCCAAAGATCTGCGGGAGCTCGGCCGGATCCCCGTACCGCTCCGCCGCCGCAAGGGCGAGCCGGGGTTCACCGCCGTCTCCTGGGACGAGACCCTCGAGGCGCTCGGGGCGCGACTGCGCGACGCCGACCCCAAGCGCATGGCCTGCTACATGACCTCACGCGGGATCACCAACGAGGTCTACTTCGCGGCGCAGAAGGCGTGGCGCTACCTCGGCTCGCCCCACATCGACAACGCGGCGCGCCTCTGCCACAGCCCGTCGACCGCGGCGATGAAGAGCGTGCTCGGGGTCGGCGCCTCCACGTGCAGCTACCTCGACTGGTACGGCTCGGACGTCATCGTCTTCTTCGGGAGCAACCCCGCCAACGACCAGCCGGTGGCGCTGAAGTACCTCTACGAGGCGAAGAAGCGCGGCAGCCGCGTGCTCGTCGTGAACACGTTCCGCGAGCCGGGCCTGGAGCGCTACTGGATCCCGTCGAACGCCGACAGCGCGCTCTTCGGCACCAAGATCGCCGACCGCTTCTTCCACGTCGGCGCGGGCGGCGACCTCGCCTTCGTCTACGCCGTGATGAAGCTCCTGATCGACCGCGACGCGATCGACCGCGCCTTCGTCGACGCGCACACGGCGGGCTACGAGGAGTTCGAGGCGCACCTCGCGGATCAGGACTTCGCGCACCTCCTCGCGCTGAGCGGCGCGACGGAGGAGGACGTCCGCGCCTTCGCGGACGAGATCGCCGACGCGGAGACGGGCGTCTTCGTCTGGTCGATGGGGCTGACCCAGCACGCGCACGGGACCGAGACGGTCGCGGCGGTGCTCTGCCTCGGGTTGACCCAGGGCTTCATCGGCCGGGAGCGCTGCGGGCTGATGCCCATCCGGGGCCACTCGGGGGTGCAAGGCGGCGCCGAGATGGGCGCCTACGCGACGGTCTTTCCGGGCGGCGCGGCGATCACGGACGAGGAGGCCGACCGGCTCGAGGCGCTCTGGGGCTTCCGGCCGCCGGCGGAGACCGGCCACTCCACGGTCGAGATGCTCGAGGCCGCGCTGCGAGGCGAGCTGGACGTGCTCTACGCGGTGGGCGGCAACTTCGTCGACACCCTCCCCCAGCCGCAGCGCGTCGAGGAGGCCGTCTCGAAGGTCCCCGTGCGCATCCACCAGGACATCGTCCTGACGCCCAAGATGCTGATCGAGCCGAACGAGGAGGTCTGGATCCTCCCCGCGAAGACCCGCTACGAGCACGAGGGCGGCGTGACGGAGACCACGACCGAGCGGCGCGTGGTCTACAGCCCGTACGTCCAGGGCCCCGTGTGCGGCGAGGCACGCGAGGAGTGGCGCATCGTGCGGGACCTCGCCCTGGCCGCGAAGCCCGACGGCCCGCTCGGGCTCGAGGACGCGGCGGCGATCCGCGAGGACATCTCGAAGACCATCGACTTCTACGCGCCCATCGCCTCCCTCGAGAAGAAGGGCGACCAGTTCCAGTGGGGCGGCCAGCGCCTCTGCGACGGCGGCGAGTTCCCGCTGGAGGATGGCAAGGCGCGCTTCCGGACCTTCGATCCGCCCGACCTCCGGCCGCAGGCCGAGGACGAGATGTACGTCACGACCCGGCGCGGCAAGCAGTTCAACTCCATCGTGCAGCACGACGTCGATCAGCTCACCGGCGCGGCGCGGGACCACGTGCTGATCTCCCGCCCCGACATGGAGCGGCTCGGCGTCGAGCAGAACCAGGCGCTGCGGCTCGAGAGCCCGCACGGCACGTTCACCGGGCGCGCCTTCGCGGCGCCGATCACGCCTGGCAACCTCCAGCTGCACTGGCCCGAGGCGAACGTGCTGCTCGATCCGGAGCGCGTGGACCCGGGCGGGCTGGTGCCCGACTACGGCACGCGCGTCCGCGTGTCGGTCGTATGATCGAGCGCGGCGTGACCGAGCGCCCCGTCGCGCGTCTGAGCGCGGCAGGCGCGCTCCGGGAGGGCGACGCGGTCGCGGTCGAGGAGCCGCTCGAGATCCGCCTCGCTGGCGACGCGCTCGCGGTCACCATGCGCAGCCCGGGCGAAGATCGTTTCCTCGCCGTCGGCTTCCTGTTCGCCGAGGGCCTCATCGGGAGCCTCGCCGACGTCGGCAGCGTCGCGCACTGCGGCCGGCCCGGCGACGAGGGCTTCGGCAACGCCATCGACGTGCTGCCGGGGCCGGGCGTCACCTTCGACACGAGCCGTCTCGAGGGCACGCGGCGCGGGACGCTGACCACCGCGTCGTGCGGTGTGTGCGGGCGGCGCTCCATCGATGACCTCCTCGCGCGCGTCGGCGTGGTCGACCGCGAGGTCGTCGTGCCCTTCGAGGTCATCGCCAGCTCGCCCGCGCGGCTCGCCGAGGGGCAGCACCGCTTCGCGCACACCGGCGGCGTGCACGCGGCCGCGCTCCAGCGCGCGGACGGAGTCGTGCTCGCGTGCGCCGAAGACGTCGGGCGGCACAACGCGGTCGACAAGGTCGTCGGGCGCATGCTCTACGACGGCATCGACGACGCCGCGATCCTCTCGGTGAGCGGTCGCGTGTCGTTCGAGATCGTGCAGAAGGCGGCCGCGGCCGACGTCCCGATCGTCACCGCGGTGAGCGCGCCGACGTCCCTCGCCATCGACCTGGCCGACCGCGCCGGCATCACCCTGGCCGCCTTCGTGCGCGACGGGCGGGCGAACGTCTACACGCACCCCGCGCGCATCGGCTGACCACACCCGTGGCGACGCGCCCCGGTCGACCGCCGCTGCGCCCGATCGGCGTTGTCCGGATCGCCCGTTGCAGCCCCGCGGGGCATGAGAACGTCTGCGACCACATCCGCCTGCCTCGCCCTCCTGCTCGCCCCGCTCGCGCTCGGCGCGGTGGGCTGCACCGCGCGGGGCATCGACGCGGGCGGCGGCCTGAGCGCCGTGCCCCGAGGCGGGCTGACGAGTCATGGCGCGGAAGACCGGCGTGACGACACGGAGCTGGCCGGCGCGGAGCTGGCCTTCGCGGGGCGAGACGTCGAGATCCACGCCGAGCCGCCCCGGCTCGCGGCCACCGACGAAGACGGCGCGCTCTTTCTGACGCGCGTGCACGTCGTGAACCGCAGCGACGCGTGGGTCGACGCCCCGCGCGTCCGGGTGCGGACCGAGCGGGTGCTCGGCGACCGCAGGGTCGGCTGCGAGATCCGGTACGAGGACGCCCGCGGCGACGCGCACCTGCCGCCGAACGCGGCCCGGGTGCTCCGCGCCTACGCCCACTGTCCGGTCGTGATGGAGACGCACGAGGTGCGCAGCAGCGTGTCCTTGCCGGACCTCGCGGAGGGCGACGACTTCCTCGCGGGGGTCACCCCGGTGCTCGTCCCCGACGTGTGAGCCAATCCGCGCGACCGGCTCCGTCGGCCGTCTGCTAGAGTCTGCGCTTCGCGGGGGGTGGGGAATGAGCACCGGGAGCACCACGGATGTACGGCAGAAAGCGATTCACCATCGGCCGGCGGAGCTTCGTCCGCGTGACCACCGCCGGCGCGGCGGGCCTCTACCTCGCGCAGGGGTGTGACTCCGCGGAGCCCGCCGAGCGCGTGCGCGCGCTCGTGGTGGGGAGCGGCTTCGGCGGCTCGATCGCGGCCCTGCGGCTCGCCGAGGCGGGCATCCCGTCCACCGTGCTCGAGCGCGGCAAGCGCTGGGAGATCACCGACGACTACGACACGTTCTGCACCACGCAGAACCCGGACGGCCGCGCCGCGTGGATGCACCGTGAGCCGGTGATCCCGGGCGTCCCGGCCATCCGCCTGCGCATGTCGCCCTACGTCGGGCTCCTCGAGCGCTTCTTCGGCGAGAACCTCGACGTGGTCTGCGCGGCCGGCGTCGGCGGCGGCTCGCTCGTCTACAGCGGCATCATGATCCAGCCGCCGCGCGATCTCTTCGAGTCGGTCTTCCCGGCCGAGCTCGACTACGGCGAGATGGACGCCACGTGGTACCCGCGCGTCCGCGAGGTGATGCGACCGGGCGCCATGCCCGACGACGTGCTCGAGGCCGAGCCGTACCTCTCGAGCCGGATCTTCATCCGCGACGCCATGACGGCGGGCCTGGACGTGCAGCGCATCCAGTGCGCGATGGACTGGGACCTGGTGCGCGCCGAGCTGACCGGAGAGGTGCCGCCCCAGGTCATCACGGGCGACTACCTCTACGGCCTGAACAGCGGCGCCAAGCACTCCCTCGACCGGGTCGGCTACCTCGCGCAAGCGGAGGCGACGGGCATGGTCGACGTGCGCCCGCTGCACCAGGTGAAGTCGGTCGGGGCGATCGAGGGCGGGGGCTACTGGGCCGAGGTCGAGCGGATCGACGAGAACGGCAACGTGCTCGAGACGACGCGCATCGAGGCCGACCTCCTGTTCATGGCCGCCGGCTCGATGAACACCACGAAGCTGATGCTCAAGGCCAAGCGCGACGGAACGCTGCCCGGGCTCAACGACCAGGTCGGCGAAGCGTGGGGCAACAACGGGCAGCGCATCCTGGTGCGCGGGGAGCTCGACGAGCCCACCGGCGCCAACCACGGCGGGCCGGCCTGCGTCTTCGTGCACCACCACGACAACCCCGAGGGCCCCATCGGCATGGAGTTCGGCCCGGCGCCGATCGGCTTCGAGCACAACTGCCTCGTCAGCGCGACCCAGGGCGTGCCCGAGCGCCTCGGCCGCCTGCAGCTCGACGTGCAGACCGTGGGCGACGAGGAGATCATCGGGATCGTGCCGGAGTGGGACCGGAGCTGGGACGCCAGCGCCGGCCGCGCCGCGCGCCACACCATGCAGCGCTTCGTGGACGCCGCCGGCGGCGCGCTCACCAGCCTCCCGGGCGTGGACGACCCGTCGATCACCTTCCACCCCCTCGGCGGCATGACGATGGGCCGCGCGACCGACACCTACGGCCGCGTCGACGGCTACGCGCACCTCTACGTCGTGGACAGCGCGCTCATCCCCGGCTCCACCCCGGCCGGCAACCCCTTCTGGACGGTGTCCGCCATCGCCGAGCGAGCCATGGACACCATCGTGCGCGAGGACCTCGCCGGCGAATAGACACCTCGCTCGCCCCCGCCCACCGACGAGCCCCTCCTCGTTCCCCTGCTCGCTCTCGTCCCCCTCGATCGCTCTCGCATCCACCGCGTGCGCACGGGAACGATGCGGCGCAGCTGCGGCGCCGGACGCGCGCGGAGGAGAGAAGCGGAAGCGCTGGCGGATGCGGTTGCGGTGGCGGCTGCGGAGGCGGAGGCGGAGGCGGAGGCGGAAGCGGCTGCGGAGGCGGCTGCGGATGCGGATGCGGCCTCGGTGGCGGATGCGGCCGCGGTGGCGGATGCGGCCGCGGTGGCGGATGCGGCCGCGGTGGCGGATGCGGCCGCGGTGGCGGATGCGGCCGCGGTGGCGGATGCGGCCGCGGT
>SHBB01000241.1 GCA_004213565.1 Sandaracinaceae bacterium | reverse complement strand
GTCGCGGCCGCCTCCTCCGGACAGCGCGTCGGCGTGGCGTGGATCATCGACTACGGCACGCACCTCGAGACCCAGAACGCCTTCTCCCCCGACGGCGGCGTCCGCTTCGGGCCGCCCTCGGACCTCGGCCCCAGCGTGCGCGTGCCCGCCGATCAGGGCGGCCGCCTGGCGATGGCCGCGGACGAGACCGGCGCGCTCGCCCTCTACTACCGCATCCCCGAGGCGGCGTGCGTCGCGTCGGAGGGCCGATGCGCCCGCTTCGACCGGGTCGGCGTGGGCGGCCAGGCGCGCGGCGCGTCGCGGGGCACGGAGCCCCTCGAGGTGCGGCGCCCGTGCGAGCCATTCGTGGGCGCGGCGCTCTGGCGGGCCGGCACCTGGTACCACGGCGTCTGCAACGCGGACCCGGCCCCCAAGACGACGGTGTACGCGATCCGCCCCGCCGTCTCGTACGCGGTCCCCGTCGACATGCCCGCCGGATGCCGCCCGTCGAGCATCGCGCCGCTCGACGATGGCGTCGCGGTGGTCTCCGTCTGCGAAGGCGTGACGCGCATCCAGCAGCTCGACGAGATGGGCCGGAAGGGAGCGCGCTGGGACTCACCCGAGCGGTCGGTGCGCTGCGAGGACGGACGCCCCGCCCTGCACCTCGACGGAGACCGAGACGGCAAGCTGCGCCTCGGCGAGGCCACCGATCACCTCGAGGGGCTCCTGCCCGAAGAGATCGCGCCCCATGGCGCCCGCGCCGTCTGGACCGGTCAGGCGCTCCTCGTCGCCGTCCCGGTGGGGCACGACGTCAGCTTGCGTCGCTATCAGTGCGTCCGCGGCCGCTTCGATCGCACCGACGTCCGCTGACTCAGGCCGCGTCGTAGTCCTTGCAGAAGACGATCTCGACCGTGGGGTCGTCGTAGCGGGCGAGGCGGTGGTCCGCGGTCGGGTAGCGGTGCGCGCACAGCTCCTCGGCGGGGTCCCACATCGCGCAGGACTCGCAGCAGAAGCGGAGCGCGTGGCGGGCGCGCTCGAGGCGGAAGCGCTCGTCTTGGGGGATGCGCACGTCAGCAAGCGGTCAGGCGGGCGGCTCGATCTTGTCGACCCGGCGCCCGTGGCGGCCGCCCTCGAACTCGGCGCCGAGGAAGGCGTCGACGATGGCCTCGGCGAGCCCGACGCCGACCACCCGCGCGCCCAGGCAGAGCACGTTGGCGTCGTTGTGGCGGCGCGCCATCTCGGCGCTGTACGGCTCGCTGCACACGACCGCGCGCACGCCCGCGTGCTTGTTGGCGGTGATGGACATGCCGACGCCCGAGCCGCAGACGAGCAGGCCGAGCGGGGAGCTCCCGTCGGCCACCTTGCTGGCCAGGGCGTGGGCGAAGTCCGGGTAGTCACACGAGGCGTCCTCGTGCGTGCCCACGTCCTCCACCTCGTGCCCGCGCGCCTTCAGCGCGTCGAGGAGCGGCCGCTTGAGCGGCAGCCCCGCGTGATCCGAGCCCACGACGATCTTCGTCATGGGCGGACGGTAGCGAGGTCAGTCGTGGCGGGCCAACGCCAGCGTGACGTTCGTCCCACCGAAGCCGAAGCTGTTGGTGAGCGCCACGTCGAGCGTGCGCTCGCGCGCCGTGTCCCGGACGAGCTCCATGCCCGCGGCGAGCTCCTCGGGCTCCTCGAGGTTGATGGTCGGCGGGATCACGCCCGTCTTGACCGCCATCACCGTCAGGGCCGCCTCGAGCCCCCCCGCGGCGCCCAGGAGGTGCCCCGTCATGCTCTTGGTCGCGCTGATCCAGACGTCGCCCTCGGAGGCGCGGCTGCCGAGCACGTGCCGCAGCGCCTGCAGCTCCTGCAGGTCCCCGGTCGGCGTGCTGGTCGCGTGCGCGTTGACGTAGCCGACGCGCTCGAGCGCGATCTTGCCGTCCTCCATCGCGAGCCGCATCGCGCGCTGCGCGCCCTCGCCCTCGGGCGCGGGCTGCGTCAGATGGTAGGCGTCGCTCGTCGCACCGTAGCCGATCACCTCGGCGTAGATCGTCGCGCCGCGCTTCATCGCGGCCTCGCGCTCCTCGAGCACGAGGCTCGCCGCGCCTTCGCCCATCACGAAGCCGTCTCGGCCCTTGTCGAAGGGGCGGCTGGCGCGCTCGGGCTCGTCGTTGCGCGTCGAGAGGGCGCGCATGGCCGTGAAGCCGCCGACGCCCAGCGGGGTGACGCACGCCTCGGCGCCGCCCGCGATGGCCGCCTCGAGGTGCCCGTAGCGGATGGCTCGCACCGCCTCGCCGATGGCGTGGGCGCCCGACGAGCAGGCGCTCGTCGTGGTGTAGTTGGCGCCCTTGAAGCCGAAGCGCATCGAGACCTGCCCGGGGGCGAGGTTCGAGATGGTGGCCGGGATGAAGTAGGGCGAGATGCGGCGCGGCCCGCGATCGAGGAGCCGCTTGTGCTGCTCCTCGATCAACTCCAGGCCGCAGAGGCCCACCCCGAAGAAGGTGCCGACGCGCTCCTTCTCCTCGTCCGAAGGCGAGAAGCCGGCCGCGTCGACGGCCATCTGCGAGGTGGCGATCGCCATGTGAATGAAGCGAGCGCCTTCGCGCAGCCGCTTCTTCTCGATGAACAGAAGCGGGTCGAAGCCCGTACACTCGCCCGCGATCTTGGACGGATGCTCGGAGGCGTCGAAGAGGGTGATGGGACCGATCCCGCTCTTTCCAGCGGTGATGGCCTCCCAGCTCTCCTCGGTGGTCGTCCCGCAGGGGGACACCATGCCGACGCCCGTGACGACGACCCTGCGCATCTCTCAGCTCACGCGGCTCTTGATGTAGGAGACGGCGTCGCCAACGGTGCGGATCTTCTCGGTGTCCTCGTCGGGGATCTCGATCTCGAACTGCTCCTCGAACGCGAGGACGAGCTCGACGATCGCGAGCGAGTCCGCGCCGAGGTCCTCGATGAACGCAGACTCTTCCTTGATCTGGCCGACGTCCACGTCGAGCTGCTGAGAGATGATCTCCTTGACCTTGTCCGCAGTTTCCATTCGATCCTCCGCGACCGCGCGCCACGTGAGTGTGGAGCGCGAGCCGTCGTGTGGGTGGCGATCTTGTCGCGTTCTCTAAATCTGCATTCCGCCGTTCACCCGGAGCACGTGCCCCGTGATGAACCCGGCTTCTTCACTGGCGAGGTAGAGGACCGCGTGGGCGATGTCCTCCGGGCTGCCCATGCGCCCGAGGGGCGTCTGAGCGATGGCGTCTTCCTTGACCTTGTCGGGCAGCGATGACGTCATGTCCGTCTCGATGAACCCCGGCGCGACCGCGTTGACCGTCACGCCGCGGGAGGCGTACTCCCGAGCGAGCGTCTTCGTCAACCCGATGATCCCGGCCTTGGACGCGCTGTAGACGGCCTGGCCCGCGTTCCCGGCCTCGCCGACGATGCTCGTCAGGTTGATGACCCGCCCGTAGCGCTTGCGCATCATCAGCCGGATGGCCGCCTTGGAGCACCAGAGCGCGCCCCCGACGTTGACCGCCATCGTCTTCTCCAGCTCCTCCGGCTTGATCCGGATGAGGAGCTGGTCGATCGCGATCCCGGCGTTGTTGACCAGGATGTGGAGGCCCTCGTGGCGCTTGGCCGCGGCGGCGATGGCCGCGTCGACCGCCTCGGGATCCGAGACGTCGAAGCGGAGCAGCTCACCGTCCGAGCCCGCCTCGCGGACGAGCTTCAACGTCTCGGCCGCGGCGGCCTCGTTGCCCGCGTAATTGACGATGACGCGCGCGCCCGCCTTGGCGAGCGCGACGCACACCGCGCGACCGATGCCGCGCGAGCCGCCCGTCACCAGGGCGACCTTGCCGGTCAGATCGAACATGTTCGCTCCCCCCGACCGGGCTCAGTCGAGCGTCTCTTCGACGATCTCGATGACCTCACGGCCGGCGTAGTGACCGCAGGCAGGACAGACCCGGTGCGGGATCATGGTCTCGCCGCAGTTGGGACAGGGGATCACGTTCGGTGCAGAGACGCGATCGTGGTTGGCGCGACGGGCGTTGCGACGCGAGCGCGGGTTTCGACGCTTCGGGACGGCCACGGGTGTTCACTCCTCGGTCGGGACTTTGCCGACCAGCGATAACAAGGGGGCGAGGCGGGGATCCACCCCATCGACTTTGGCTTCGGCGCGCAGGTCTTTCGGACCCGCGACCGCGGCCGGAACGGGGATGCCTTCACAGCCGGGCTGACACACCGGCTGAATCGGGACTTCGAGTAGCAGATACTCGCGCACGATGTCGTCGAGCACGATCCGGTCACCGGCGTAGAACTCGCGGTCGAGGTCCTCCGGGGTCAGGTCCAGCTCATCCGGCTCGGGGCGGAGAGCCGCTCCGCGCGCGGTGAAGAGGTTCACCACCTCGGCGTCCACGGGGACCGGCGCCGGCTCGAGGCAGCGCGCGCAAGGGGTGACGAGCGCGGCGCGCAGCTTGCCGGTGACGATCACGTCGTCGCCCTGCTTGTGCGCGTGCAGCGAGAGGTGGCCCTCGTCGGCGTCCGGGGCCAGGGAGACCTCTGTGTGAGAGAGCCCGGTGTCGGACAGGGCCGAGGCGAGCCACTCCCTCGTCAGCGGGAAGTCGTACGACTTTCCCGCCTCGCCGATGTCTTGAACGTTGAGGACGAGGTCGGCCATGGCTCGATCGAGCGCCGGTTGAACCCGCGGAGGGCGCACCCCCGCACGGCGCCCCGGGCGCTGGAAGGGCGGGGGGATAGCCCTCCGGTTCGCTGGAGTCAAGGCGACTCGAGGGTCAGCGAGGGCGCCTCCGGGCGGAGGGTGAGGCGCGTCACGCCGGGGGCCGCCCGGCTCCCGTCCGCGCGCAGCACCGTCACGCCCGCGATGGGGGCGACGCCGAGGGTCAGAGCCATCCCCTCCCCCGCGGCCCGGCCGGTCGCGCTCCGCGGCCAGGCGAAGAGCGCCCCCTCCGCGCCCACGGACGTCATCAACCGCGCGACCAGCGGCGATCCCGCCTCCGCGCCGAGCAGCCCGCGCGTGGCGTCGGTGCCCGCGGGGCCCGCCCAGGCCAGCAGGTAGCGGCGGACGCCTTCGTCGGGCGCGTCCATCTCCCAGTGCGCCAGATCGGGCTCGCCGAAGCCGCACGCGCCCTCCCCCGCCGTCACGTAGCGCCCCTCGGGCGCGCCCGGGACCACGACGAGCTCGAGCTTCCCCACGCGGATCAACCGAAGCACCGTAGCGTCGATGACACGCTGCCGCGCGTCGCCCTCCAGCGCCTCGAAGGCGTCCGACAGCGGCTCGAACCGCTCCTCGCCGCCCGCCACCACGAGCACCGGGATGCCCCACTCGCCCAGCGCCGAGAGCGTCGTGAGCGGCTCGTCCCCGAGCCCGCCGAGCGCGATGGCCAGGTCCGCCTCGGGCGCCTCCGGGAGGGCCGCCCCCAGCGGGCCCGCGAAGACGGCGAGCCGAAGGGAAGACGGAGCGCCTTCGATACGGAGGACCCGCTCCTCGAAGCGCAGGGTCAGGTCGCCCACCGCGCCCACGCGCTCCTCGGGCGGCTCCGCGAGGTGGCATCGGGTGTAGGGGTGCGCCCCGGAGACGCTCAGCTCCGCGGCCTCGCCGCACGAGGAGCATCCGGTGAGGCACACGAAGAACAGGACTGGCTCCCAGCGGATCACGCGCGCCGTGTAGCACACGTCGCGGTGCACCTCAGAGCAGAGGAGAGAGCAGGCGCGCGAAGCCCTCTTTGATGCGCGTGCTGAGCGAGCGCTGCCGCCACCCCTCGAGCTCGACCCGGCGGGACGCCTCGAGATCTTCGGCGAGGAGCGCGGCCAGCCGCTCGACCGACGCCTCGTCGTAGAGGACCGCGACCAGCTCGAAGTTGAGCCGGAAGCTCCGGGAGTCGAGGTTGAAGGTGCCGACGGTGCCGAAGCGATCGTCGACCACCATCGCCTTCGTGTGCAGCATGCCCGCCTCGTACTCGTGGATGGCCACGCCCGCCGCGAGCAGCTCGTCGTAGAAGCTCCGCCCCGCATGGAAGGTGACGCGGTGGTTGCTGCGGGCGGGCACGATGAGGTGCACGTCGACCCCGCGCAGGGCGGCGGTCTGGAGCGCGACGCTCATCGCCTTGTCCGGCACGAAGTACGGCGTGGCGAGCACGACGCGTTGGCGGGCCGACGCGATGGCCGCGAAGTAGAGCTTGTGGATCGCCTCGAGGCTCTCGTCCGGCCCCGAGCCGAAGACCTGCGCCACCGCGTCCCCGCGCGCCTCGAGCACGGGGAAGAACGCGGGATCGCTCAGATCGAAGCGGGTCGCGAGGTACCAGTCGGCCGCGAACATCGCCTGCAGCTCCGCCACCACGGGCCCCTCGAGCCGGAGGTGCACGTCGCGCCACTCGAGGAACATGTCGCCCACGTTGATGCCGCCGGTGAAGCCGAGCCGGCCGTCCACCACCACGAGCTTGCGGTGGTTGCGGAGGTTCACCGTCCAGGCGCGGCGGAGCACCGAGAGCGGGAAGAAGGGGCGCGCGTAGCCGCCGGCCGCGAGCACGCCCTTGAGGTGACGCCGCAGGCCCACCGAGCCGTAGCCGTCGTAGAGCAGCCGGACCCGCACCCCGCGGGCCGCCGCCCGCTCGAGCGCCTCGATGAGCCGCTTGCCCGAGCGATCCGCGCGGAAGATGTAGTACTCGAGGTGCACGTGGTCGGTCGCCCGCTCGATGGCGTCGAGCAGCGCCGCGTAGGTGGCCGGCGCCCCGACGAGCACCTGGGCGTCGTTGCCGGCCACGATCTCCATCTTCCCGAGCCGGGCCGCGAGCCGCATGACCCCGCGCTGCTCGAGCGGCTGCTGGTCGAGGGCGCGCTCGAGCAGGGCGTGATCGAACTGGCCGCTCAGGCGCTGGGTGATCCGACCGCGCAGGTCGGCCCCGCCGATGATCCGCTCTCGCACCGGCCGCCGCACCCGGTCGCGGCCGAGGAACCAGAAGAGGACCACGCCGAGCACGGGCACGAAGAGCAAGACCAGGATCCAGGCGAAGGTCGCCGCCGGGTCCTTCCGCCGCAGCAACACCAGCGGGATGAACGCGAGCGAGAGGAAGCCGATCAGCGTTCCCGCCGCGGAGAGCCCGGTGGAGAAGTCCCAGAGCGAGTCCATTGTCCCCCGGCCGAAGGTAGCGCGTCCCCGACCGCGCGTGAGAAGGGGCTCTGTGTCACCTTGCCGCTGGGCGGCACCTCGGGTGACACTGCCCGGCCTGAAATGAACGCGAAGCATCACGCGCTAGAGCGAAACCCCGGCATGGACCTCTCCCTCGACCTCGTCGAGGCGGTCCAGGCCAACACCAGCGCCATCGAGCGCCGCGCCGCCACCATCTTCAAGCGCCGGAGCGTGAAGAAGCAGTGGCAGGCGGCCTGGCTCCTCCGCGCGATCACGTTGATCGACCTGACGACGCTGAGCGGCGACGACACGCCGTCGAACGTCCGGCGGCTCTGCGCGAAGGCCAAGAGCCCCGTGCGGCGCGACCTGCTCGAGGCGCTCGGCGTGGCCGACAAGCGCATCACCACGGGCGCGGTCTGCGTCTACCACGCGATGGTGAAGACCGCGGTCGAGGAGCTCGAGGGCAGCGGCGTCCCGGTCGCCGCGGTCTCGACCGGCTTCCCGGCCGGGCTCACGCCCCTGAAGCAGCGCCTCGCCGAGATCGAGGCGTCGGTGAAGGACGGCGCGGAGGAGATCGACATCGTCATCACCCGTCAGCACGTCCTGCGGCACGAGTGGAAGGCGCTGTACGAGGAGATCCGCGAGTGCCGCGAGGCCTGCGGCGACGCGCACATGAAGACCATCCTCGCGACCGGCGAGCTGGGCACGCTCCGCAACGTCGCCAAGGCGAGCTGGGTGGCGATGATGGCGGGCAGCGACTTCATCAAGACCTCGACCGGCAAGGAGTCGCTCAACGCGACCCTCGAGTTCGGGCTCGTGATGACCCGCGCCATCCGCAGCTACGAGGACCTGACGGGGTTCAAGGTCGGCTTCAAGCCCGCCGGCGGCATCCGCAAGGCGAAGGAGGCGCTCGCCTGGCTCGTCCTGATGAAGGAGGAGCTCGGCGACCGCTGGCTCGAGCCCGACCTCTTCCGCTTCGGGGCCAGCTCGCTGCTCTCCGACATCGAGCGCCAGCTCGACCACCACGTGACCGGCCGCTACTCCGCGTACCACCACCACCCGATGGCGTGAAAATCATGAGCGAACAGCACCCGAGCGAAGCCCTCGAAGACGACGGCAAGAAGAAGAAAAAGAAGAAGGACAAGGACCGCGACAAGGAGGGGAAGAAGAAGAAGCGCAACGGCGCCTCGGCTTCCCCCGAGGGTGGTGGAGACACGGTGGCGGAGATCTTCGAGTCGATGGCCTACGGCCCGGCGCCCGAGACCGACTCGGTGGTGACCGAGTGGCTCGACGCGCACGGTCGCCGCTTCGATCACTACATCGGCGGCGCCTGGGTCCCGCCCGCGAGCGGCGTCTACTTCGACAGCATCAACCCCGGCCGATCCGCCTACGAGGGCGAGGTCGTGAAGCTGGCCGAGGTCGCCGAGGGCAGCGCCGAGGACGTCGACCGCGCGGTCGCCGCCGCGAAGGCCGCCCTGCCCGGCTGGCGCGAGCTCGGGCCGCACGGCCGCGCGCGCTACCTCTACGCCATCGCGCGGCACGTGCAGAAGCACCACCGCAAGCTCGCCGTGCTCGAGTCGCTCGACAACGGCAAGCCCATCCGGGAGAGCCGCGACATCGACGTGCCGCTCGTGGCGCGCCACTTCTATCACCACGCCGGCTGGGCCCAGCTGATGGAGAGCGAGCTCGCCGACACCGTGCCGGTGGGCGTGGTCGGCCAGGTGATCCCCTGGAACTTCCCGCTGCTGATGCTCGCGTGGAAGATCGCGCCCGCGATCGCGATGGGGAACTGCGTCGTGCTCAAGCCGGCGGAGTACACGCCGCTGACCGCGGTGCTCTTCGCGGAGATCTGCGCCGAGGTGAACCTGCCGCCGGGCGTGGTGAACATCCTCCAGGGCGACGGCAAGGCGGGCTCCGCGCTCGTCGATCACCCGGACGTCAAGAAGATCGCCTTCACCGGCTCGACCGGCGTCGGCCGCATCATCCGCAAGGCCACCGCGGGCACGGGCAAGAAGCTGAGCCTCGAGCTCGGCGGCAAGTCGCCCTTCGTGGTCTTCGAGGACGCGGATCTGGACAGCGTCGTCGAGGGCGTCGTCGACGCGATCTGGTTCAACCAGGGCCAGGTCTGCTGCGCCGGCTCGCGCATCCTCTGTCAGGAGAGCGTGGCCGACGAGCTGCTGAAGCGGCTGCGCGCGCGCATGGAGAAGCTCCGCCTCGGCGACCCGCTCGACAAGGCGATCGACATGGGCGCCATCGTCGCGCCCGTGCAGCTCGAGCAGATCCGCGGGCTCGTGCAGCGCGGCGCGGACGAGGGCGCGTCCCTCTGGCAGCCGTCGTGGAGCTGCCCGACCGAGGGGCTGTTCTACCCGCCGACGCTCCTGAGCGACGTCTCGCCGGCGTCGACCGTGGCCCAGGTGGAGATCTTCGGCCCGGTGGTGGTCTTCATGACCTTCCGGACGCCGAAGGAGGCGATCGAGCTGGCCAACAACACCCGCTACGGGCTCGCGGCCAGCATCTGGAGCGAGAACCTCAACCTCGCGCTCGACGTGGCGCCGAAGATCAAGGCCGGCACGGTCTGGGTCAACTGCACCAACGTCTTCGACGCGGCGGCCGGCTTCGGCGGCTACCGCGAGAGCGGCTACGGCCGGGAGGGCGGCAAGGAGGGCCTCTACGAGTACGTCAAGCCGCGCTGGATGGAGGACGCCGTCGGGCGCTCGAGCGAGAGCCTGGCCCCGCGCGAGAGCTGGCCGAGCCACGCCGACAGCGTCAACCCGCGCGAGGTCTCGGGAGGCGCGCCGCCGGCCGGCGGCCCCGTGCTGCCCCCGATCGATCGCACCGCGAAGCTCTACATCGGCGGCAAGCAGCGCCGACCCGACTGGGGCTACAGCATCGAGATCCACGACGCGAACGGCCGCCCGATGGGCGAAGTCGGGCGCGGCAACCGCAAGGACGTGCGCGACGCGGTCGAGGCGGCCCACGGCGCGAAGGGCTGGTCCGCCGGCACCGCGCACCTGCGGGCGCAGATCCTCTACTACCTGGCCGAGAACCTCGCCGAGCGGGAGGACGAGATGATCGCCCGCCTGCGCCTGATGCTCGGGGACCGGGCCAAGGCGGCGCGCGAGGTAGAGAAGAGCGTCGAGCGCCTCTTCACCTACGCCGCGTGGGCCGACAAGTACGATGGCCTCGTCCACGCCACGCCGCTCCGGAGCGTGACCATCGCGATGAACGAGCCCATCGGCGTGCTCGGGGTCGTCTGCCCCGACGAGCACCCGCTCCTCGGCTTCATCTCGACCATCGCGCCCGCGCTCTGCGTGGGCAACGCGGTGGTGGTCGTCCCCTCCGAGCGCCACCCGCTCGCGGCGACCGACTTCTACCAGGTGGTCGAGACGAGCGACCTGCCGCCCGGCGCGCTCAACATCGTCACCGGCTACCGCAAGGAGCTGGTCAAGACCCTGGCCGGCCACGACGACGTCGAGCAGGTCTGGTACTTCGGCCCCGAGGAGGGCACGAAGGAGGTCGAGCTCGAGAGCGCCGGCAACATGAAGCGCACCTGGTGCCAGTACGGCCCGACGCGCAACTGGCTCGACGACCGAGAGGCGGCGGGCCGCGAGTTCCTCCGCGAGGCGACCCACGTCAAGAACATCTGGGTCCCCTACGGCGAGTAGACCCAACGCGCCTGATTTGGGTCAGAAGGCGCCACGTCCCGCGCGGGAGGCGCCGGGCAGGATACGGTCGGCGCATGCTGCACCGTGCTCTGGTCTGCTCGCTTCTCATCTCGCTCGGGGGCTGCGATGGCGCGAGCGCGCCCGACGCCGGCTCCACCGTGGACGCCGGCTCCGCCGTGGACGCCGGCTCGGCCGTGGACGCCGGCTCCGCCGTGGACGCGGCCCCGCCGGACGCGGGCCCGGTCGAGCTCCCGCTCCTCGCGGTCGAGGATCTGGAGGTCGCGGGCGCGTTCCGGTTGCCGAGCGCGACGTTCGGCGCGTCGGACCTGAACTACGCCAACGGCGTCATCGCCCTCGGCGCGACCGGCGAGACGATGTTCATCGTCGGTCACGCCCATCAGCAGGCGGTCGCCGAATTCCGGATCCCCGAGCTCGTCCAGGGCGAGACGCTGTCCGAGCTGAACATGGCGGACCCGCCGCTTCAGCCCTTCGTCGGCGTGCTCGACCGCGTCGACAACCCGCAGGCGATCTCGCGGGTCACCGGGATGTGGCTCCAGGACGGCGCGCTCCTCGTCAACGGCGTGGAGTACTACGACGCGCCCGGCGACAACACACACACCACCCTCGTGCTGCGCGACGCCTCCGACCTCGCCGGCTCCACCGTCGACGGGTACTTCAGGCTCGAGGGGCGCGCCCACGCGTCCGGCTGGTTCTCCGCCGTCCCCGAGGCGCATCGCGAGGCGCTCGGGGGAGCGATGATCGCCGGCAACTCCAGCGGCCTGCCGATCATCTCGCGCCTCAGCGTCGGGCCGACCGCGTTCGTCTTCGCGGTGGACGACGTGGTCGGCGGCGCCGAGCCGATCCCGACCTCACCGCTCCTCGACTACTCGCTGGCCACGCCGCTGCGCGAGGACCTCGCGAACGGCGGGGGTGACAACGATCTCTGGACGCACCTCTCGCGCGCGGTCTACGGCTTCGTCGTCCCCGGCACCCGCACCTACGCGACGTTCGGGCACAGCGGCGGACACGGCCCGATGGGCGTCTGCTACAAGTGCGTGCCCGAGGGCCGCGACGCGGAGTGCGGCGGATACTGCTCGCGCGACCCGCGTGACTACTCGCTGATGTACTGGTTCTTCGACGTGGAAGACCTCGCGGCGGTGCGCGCCGGGACGATGGCGCCCCACGAGGTGCGCCCCTACGCCCACGGCCCCTTCGAGTCGCCCTTCGCCGACGGCCGCCCTCAGATGGGCGGCGGCGCCTGGGACGCCGAGCGGGGGCTCCTCTACCTCACCATGCTCGCCGCCGACCGCGAGCAAGGCCGATACGCCAACCCGCCCGTCGTCGTCGCCTACCGCCTCCGCTGACTGACCGGCCTCACCGGAGGGTCGCGTACCGGACCTCGGCGCCGCCGGGCACGAAGGCCACGTACGAGATGTGGGGACGGTCCGCGCCATCCACGGCGACGCTGACGGCCAGGCTCCGCGCCGTCTCATCTCGGGTCCACGCCGCGCCGCGGACTCCGTGCCAGACGCGGCCGGAGAGCGCGGTGTAGGCGACGTGCGGCCGCCCCATCGAGTCGAGCGCGAGCGCGCAGCTCCCAAGAGGGAGGACCTGTTCCTCTCCGCATGCACCGAGCGCTCGGCGCCGTCGTTCGGCTCCCGCGAAGCGCTCGGTGGTCTCGGCCCGCGGCCTCAGGCGTCGGTGACGACGTCGGTGTCCGGCGCCGGCGCGACCACGACGTCGTCGGGATCCACCTCCACCCCCGTCTCCGGGTCCACTTCCAGGACCGGGCGGTGCCACGAGCGCGCCTCGGCGACCAGCCTCTGCTGCCGGTTGAGCTCGGCCAGCACACGCTCGCGCGTGCCGGGAGCCTCCGCGCCTTCGTCCACCGCGAGGTGCGCGAGCACCCTGGACAGCAGAGCCCGGCTTTCCTCGAAATATCGAACATGTGATTCGAGTTTTCGCTCAACCATTGGCACCCCAAGCTGGGCGCCTCGTGGGAGGGGTTCGCGACGCAGCAGGTGGTCGCCGCCATCGAGGCGCGCGCGGACGAGTGCCACTTCTGGGCGACCCACGCGGGGGCTGAGCTGGACCTGCTGGTGGTGCGGGGCAACCGACGCCGCGGCTTCGAGATCGAGCGCACCGAGTCGCCGAAGACCACCAAGTCCATGCACATCGCGCTCGAGGACCTCGAGTTGGACTCGCTCGACGTCGTCCACGCCGGGCAGCACACGTTCCCGCTGAGCGAGCGCATCCGCGCCGTGGCCATCTCGGACATCACGAGCGCGCTCGATCCGCTCGGATAGAGGGACCTGGTCGCGATTTCCGCGTGGTCCTCGGACGCGTTGCCGATCAGATGAGGACGGTCGGGCAGCCGAGCACGATCTCGACGGTGGCCTCGCCGTCCTGGATGCGCCGGCAGAGCTCGCCCTGGATTCGGATCGCCTCCTGGGACGCGTCCGTGTAGTCCCAGGAGTCGACCGCCTCGTCGCTCGAGCGGCCGAGGGTCTCGGCGGGGCCGCCGTCGAGCGAGACCTGTACGTTGACCTGGTTCGGGTCGAACATCGCCGGGTCGTC
>SHBB01000240.1 GCA_004213565.1 Sandaracinaceae bacterium | reverse complement strand
CAGCCATTGAACGCAGAGCTCGACGTCCACCAGGCCCCCGTAGCCGAGCTTCGGATGGTATCGCTCCGGGCTCTCGCTTCCCAGCTCGGTCTGGAGGCGCCCACGGACGCGCGCGAGCTCCTCTCCCGGCGTGGGCCCGCGGAGATAGGCGAGGGCGTCGAAGCGATCCTGCGCGGCGCGCGCGACCTCGGGATCGCCGGCGAGCGGGCGCGCGCGGACGAGGGCCTGACGCTCCCAGTCCGCGGCCCCCTTCTCGTGGTAGGCGTCGAAGCCCGCGAGCGAGACCACGAGCGTGCCCTTGCTGCCGCTCGGGCGCAGGCGCGTGTCGGTCTCGTAGCCGGGCCCCTCCGCGTCGCGCTGTCTGAGCAGCTGCATGGTCCGCTGCGCCATGCGCGCGAACAGCTCGCCGTGAGTGACCGAGCGGCCGCTCTCGGTGGGCTCGGTCTCGCCCTCCTCGCCGAAGAGGAAGACCAGGTCGAGGTCGCCCCCGAACCCGAGCTCGCGCCCGCCCAGCTTGCCCATCGCGCACACGAGCAGCCCGCCCCGGGCGGCGCGGCCCCAGCGCCTCTCCGCCCAGCGTCGCGCCGCCTCGAGCGACACGCGCACCTGCCCCTCGGCCAGCGCGCTCAGCCGCTCGGTCGCGCCCTCGAGGTCCAGCTCCCCCGCCACGTACGCGAGGCCCGTGCGCAGCGTCCCGGTCCGCTTGAGCCGGCGGAGCTCGCGCACGATCTCCTCCGGATCGGGATCGGGACCCAGCTCGGCGAGCAGCGCGTCGTGCGGCGCGACCAGCTCCTCGACCCGCGGCGCCCCGCTGACCAAGAGCAGGTCCACGTCCTCGGGGTGCCCGATGAGCGCGCTCGAGAGGGTGGGGCTCGCGCCGAACAGGCCGATGAGCCGACGGGTCAGGCGCGGCTCCTCGAGCAGCAACCGCTCGTAAGCCCACGGCCCGCCGAGGCGGTTGAAGAAGTCCGCGAGGAGCCGCAGGGCGGTGTCGGGATCGCCCACGTGCGCGACCTCCTCGAGCAGCCTGCGCCCGAGCTGCGGGAGGCGCTGCCAGGTGACCGGGCCGAGCGGACCCGCCGCGCGCCGACCGAGGCGGGCGAGGTGCGCCGCCGACTCGTACGGATCGCGGACGGGGAGGCGCTGCGCCAGGGCCTCGGCGATGGTCTCCACCTCCGCCCCGTCGGCCACGAGATCCCCGAGCGCGTCCCAGTCGCGGTCGGTCGGCGTCTCGCCGGGGAGGAGCGTGGAGAAGAGCCCGGCGATGCCCTCGCGCACGCGACCCAGGGCGGCCTCCAGGCTCTCCAGGTCCGCGTAGCCGAGGCTCTCCGCGAAGCGGGGCTCGTCGGGCACGCGGTGCGTCTGGTAGCCCGTCCACACGTGCACGCGGTGCTCGACGCGCCGGAGCAGCGCCCAGCCGTCGGCGAGCGTCTCCGCCTCGCGGTCGCTGACGAGGCCCGCGCCGCGCAGGCGCCAGAGCGCCTCGAGCGTGCCGGCCACCTGCAGCTCCGTGTGTCGCCCACCCCAGACGAGCTGCAGGGTCTGCACGAAGAACTCCGCCTCGCGGATCCCGCCCTTTCCGAGCTTCACGTCGCGCTCTTCGTCGACCCGGAGCTCCCGCCTCGAGCGCAGGAGCATCTCGTGCATCGCCTCGGCCAGGCTCGGGTCGACGGCGCGGCGGAAGATGAAGGGGCGCAGCGTCTCCAGGAGTTGCGCGCCGAAGCGGCGGTCGCCCGCGATGGCGCGGGCCCGGAGCAGCGCCGCGCGCTCCCACGTCCGGCCCCACGACTCGTAGTAGCGCTCCGCGCTCGCCAGCGAGTTGACGAGCGGCCCGCGCGTGCCCTCCGGGCGCAGGCGCAGGTCCACGCGGAAGCAGAAGCCGTCTTCGGTGACCTCGCCGATCATCTCGGTGCAGCGCTTGGCCACGCGCGCGTAGAGCTCGTTCACCGTCAGCTCGCCGCCCTCGACCTCCGCGTCGTCGGTCTCGTAGAAGAAGCAGAGGTCGACGTCGCTCCCCAGGTTGAGCTCGAGCCCGCCGAGCTTGCCCATCCCGAGCACCGTCAGCGGGACGACGACCTCTGCGCCCGCTCCGTCTCGGGTCAGGGCGCGACCGTGGCGCGCGGTCTCGGTGCGGGTGGCGTGGTCGAGCGCGGCGTCGATGACGACCGCGGCCAGCCAGGCCATCTCCGCGCTCGTCTGCTCCACGTCGGCCACCCGGCGGATCTCCCGCAGGGCGATGCGCACGATCGCGCGGTGTCGGAAGCGGCGCAGGGCGCGGCGGACCTCGGCCGAGTCGCCGTCCCGTCCGCTCAGGGCCCGGGCGAGCGACGCGCCCAGGGTCTCGCGATCACTCCCGTGCTCGATGGGCCGGGCGAGCACGTCCGGGATGATGGAGGGATCGCTCCGAACCAGGCCCAGCAGGGAGGGGGCGTGGTCCGCGAGCCACGCGACCGCGTCCGCCTGCCCGGTGTTCGACGGGTCGCCGCCGCGTTCGGCGTAGACCGCGAGGGCGTCTTCGGCTTCGGGGCTCCGAGGCATGGCTGCCGACCAGCGTAGCCGGGGAGGCGTACCCAGCTCAGCGAAATTTCTCCGGAAACGCTGCGAGCGACGGAAGCGGCGCGCGAGCCGTCCGGACGCTCCACGGAGTGTCCGCTCGCTCGGTTGACGGGTCCAGACCCGTAGAGTACAACCCCGCGGCCCTGAGGCCCGGCCCCCCTGGTCGGCGCCTCGCGCGTGGGAATGACGCGCCTCTCTCGGGGGTACAGCGAGCCGCGAAGACGGCCGCAGGCTCGGCGCGAACATCGCCGAAGGAAGCGTTTCCAAGTGCTCCTGACCATTCTCGAGTTTCTCTGGTGGCTCCAGCCCGCCGCCTCCTCCGGCGGAGGGGGTGGGGGTGGTGGCGGCGGCGGAGGCGGCGGCGCAGCCAGCGGCCTCGGCGCCAACGGCTGCGCGATGAACGCCGGCCTCTTCGCCCTGGTCATGGTCTTCTTCTACTTCTTCCTCATCCGTCCGGAGCAGAAGCGCCGGAAGGAGCACGAGGAGATGCTCTCGGCCATCGTGAAGGGCACCGAAGTGCGCACGACCGGGGGGCTGCTCGGGACCGTCGTCACCGTGGGCGACGATCACGTCATTCTGCAGATCGCCGACAAGACGCGGGTCAACGTTCTGCGCTCGAACATCCAGACTGTTGAGTCGCTGCGCCAGGCCGAGGCGGCCAAGGGCGGCGGCAAGTCCAAAGACGAGAAGGACGGGTCCAAAGAAGAGGCCCGGGACTGAATCATGGACAGGGGTTGGTACTTCCGATTCGGCCTCGTGCTGGTCGCGCTGGTCGGATCCTGGTTCGTGATGTGGCCGACGCTGCATCACAACGGATGGCTAGAGGCGCCGGACTGGGTGATCGACAACGTCGACCACCGCATCACGCCTGGCCTGGACATTCAGGGCGGCCTGCGCCTCATGTACACCGTCGACATGGACGCGGCGGTGGAGGACCGGCAGCGGGCGCGAGCCCAGCAGCTGCTCCGCCGGCTGGGTGAGAAGCTCGACATCGTGGAAGAGGGGGAGGCTCCCAACGAGGAGCAGCTCGCTCAGATCCGCGCTCGGGTCCACGCGCAGATCGGCTCGGCCGACTCGCGGCTCATCCGCCTGACGTTCGAGGACTCCGCCGACGTCGCGCAGCTCGACCGGGACATGGTCAACAGCTTCGGCGACCTCCGCGAGGAGGGCCGCGAGGGCTCGAGCGTCAGCCTCCTCCTGCAAGAGGAGAGCATCGACGAGCTCCGCACCGTCGCGGTCGCGCAGGCGCAGGAGACCATCAAGAACCGGATCGCCGAGCTGGGCATCAGCGAGGCGAACGTCCGCGCGCGTGACATCGACATCATCGTCGAGGTCCCGGGCGCCGACGACGTGCAGTTCGACCGGATCCGCGAGATCATCGGTCAGACCGCGCGCCTCGAGTTCAAGATCGTCGACGACGGCAACTCGTGGGTCACCGAGCTGGGCGGGCAGCTGCCGGAAGGCATCTCCATCAGCGCGGAGACCGTCAGCGCGGGCGAGTCTCGCCCCGCCGTGCAGAGCCCGTACCTCCTCGTGGAGGGGCCCGGCGCCTGCCCGGACGGCGTCGAGCCGGACGCTCCCGAGGGGCAGTGCACGGGGCGCACCCGCCTGCGCGCCTTCGTCGAGAGCGTCGACGCGAGCGTGCCGGAGGGGCGCTCGCTCGCGCTCGGCCGCGCGAGCACCGACGAGGAGCTGCAGCCCGAAGAGGAGCCGGACGCCTGGCGCACCTACCTCCTCTACGAGCAGCCCCCGAACGGCTCCGACCCGGTGGGCGGTGAGCACCTCGACGACGCGAGCGTGGGCAACGACCCGCAGAGCGGTCAGCCGCTCGTGCTCTTCTCGATGAAGCCCGACGGCGCCCGGCTCATGCAGGACATGACCGGCAACAACATCAAGCGGCGCATGGCGGTCGTGCTCGACGACGAGGTCGCGAGCGCGCCCACCATTCAGAGCCGCATCGGCGCGAGCGGTCAGATCACGCTCGGCGGCTTCCGCGACTACAACAGCCTGCTGAACGAGGCGAACGACCTCGTCATCGTGCTGCGCGCCGGCGCGCTCCCCGCGCCCATCATCCCGCAGAACGAGCAGCTCATCGGCCCGACGCTCGGCCGCGACTCGGTCATCCGAGGCGCCGAGGGCGCGCTGATCGGCATCTGCCTCGTGCTGCTCTTCATGGGCATCTACTACCAGGTGGCCGGCGTGGTCGCCGACGTGATGGTGGTGCTGAACCTCGTGTTCCTGCTCTCCATCATGGCCTTCTTCAACAACGACTTGACCCTACCGGGCATCGCCGGGATAGCGCTGACGGTCGGCATGGCGGTGGACGCCAACGTGCTGATCACCGAACGCATGCGCGAGGAGCTCCGGATGGGTAAGAGCGCGCGTGCGGCCGTCGACCAGGGCTTCCGCCGCGCCTTCTGGAGCATCTTCGACAGTCAGCTGACCACGTTCATCGCGGGCGTCGTGCTCTTCCAGTACGGCAGCCCCGAGATCCAGGGCTTCGCGAAGACCCTCATGATCGGCATCGTCACCTCGCTCTTCACGGGCGTGTTCTGCTCGAAGGTGATGTTCGATTGGTTGGTGCGCGGCCTTCGTATTCAGCGACTGCGGGTCGGGTGAGACCATGGAGTTTTTCAAGCCAGGTCTATTGGTCGACTTCATGCGCCACCGGCGCGTGTACATGGCCATCAGCTTCACGCTGGTGACCGCGAGCATCGCGGCCATCTTCTACCCGGGGCCCAACTACGGCACCGACTTCCTCGGCGGCACCGAGATCCAGGTCGCCTTCGGCGGTGAGGTCTCGAGCACCGAGCTGCGCACCGCGCTCGGCGAGCTGGGCTACGAGGGCGCGGACGTCGTCGCGGTCGTCGAGCAGGACAACGCGTACATCATCCGTACCCGTGAGTTCAGCGCGATCAGCGACGAGCAGAAGGAGCAGATCCGCACCAACGTCGAGACCGCCCTCGGCGGCGTCGAAGGCGTGGACGTCCAGCGGGTGCGCATCCCCGAGGGCGGCGACAAGGTCCGCATCGAGCTGACCGGCGACGTCGACGAGGCGATGCTGCGGACCGCGGTCGAGGAGGCCGGCGTCCAGGTGATCCGCGTGGCGCGCTTCGGCACCGCCTCGGCGCACACCTACGAGGCGCAGCTCGCCGGCGTGGCGACGGAGCTGCTCGAGGGGCTCCGCGATCGCCTGGGTGACCGCGGCCCCGGCACCCCCGACCGCATCGAGCGCGTCGGCCCCCGCGCCGGCGCCCAGCTCCGCGACGCGGCGATCAAGAGCCTGCTCTACGCGATCGCCTTCATCATGGTGTACGTGGCGTTCCGCTTCGACCTGCGCTTCGCGCCGGGCGGGGTCATCGCCATGGCCCACGACGCGATCATCACGGTGGGCATCTACGTGCTCCTCCAGAAGGAGTTCAACCTCACGATCATCGCCGCGCTGCTGACGATCGTCGGGTACTCCATCAACGACACGATCGTCGTCTACGACCGGATCCGGGAGAACCTCGGGCGCTACCGCGACAAGAGCCTCTACGACGTCATCAACATCAGCACGTCGCAGATGCTCTCGCGCACCATCATGACCTCGGGCACCACGCTGCTCTCGGTCAGCGCCTTCTTCATCTGGGGCACCTCGGTCATCCGCGACATCAGCTTCGCGCTCTTCATCGGCATCCTGATCGGCACCTACTCGTCGATCTACGTCGCCGCGCCGCTCACCGAGTGGATGGACCGCCGCTTCTTCAGCAAGGCGAAGGCCCGGGCCCGCCGCGCTCGCTCGAAGCAGCGCAAGAAGGCCTGAGCCCGCTCGCGCAGGACGAGAGACAGGACGAGAGAAGGGTGGTGAGGTCGAGAGGCCCGCCACCCTTTTCGCGATCTGCGTCAGTCGCCCCCACGGCACGCCGTCCCCACGGATCGATGCCGTTTTCGAGCGCCGACGCCGCCGTATCGAGGGAGAGCCCTACCCAGCCGGGGGGCCATGGTTCATGGTCGGCGGCCATGGAACCCGCCGTCTCGAGCCCGTCCCCCGACTCCCCCGCCGCGTCCGAGACCGAGACCGCCGTCGGCAGCAAGGCAGGGTATCGGCTGCGAAAGGGCGACCTCGCGGCGGCCAAGGAGCTGGGCGCGGCCTGCGACGTCGGCCCGGCCACCGCCCAGGTCATGTTGCACCGCGGCGTCACCGGCCCGGAGGATGGGCGCGACTACCTCATCCCGCGCCTCGCGGGGCTCACGCCGCCCGACGCCATGGCGGACCGCGACGCGGCGGCCGAGCGCCTGGCCCACGCCGTGCGCACCCGCGAGGTGGTCGCGATCTTCGGCGACTACGACGTCGACGGCACCACGAGCGCGGCCATCCTCGGGGGCATCCTCGGGGCGCTCGGGGCCGACTGCCGCTGCCTCGTCGCCAACCGCTTCGAGGGCGGCTACGGCTTCAGCGAGCCCGCGCTCGCCCGCGCGCTCGAGACCGGCGCGAGCCTGATCGTCACCTGCGACTGCGGCTCGAGCGACCACCCGCGCATCGCCGCGGCCCGCAAACGCGGCGTCGACGTGATCGTGGTCGACCACCACCTCGTGCCGGACGAGCCGCTCCCCGCCAACGCCTTCCTCAACCCGCACCGGCCCGACTGCGGCTTCCCCTACAAGGGCCTCTGCAGCGCGGGGCTCGCCTTGAGCGTGGGCGCGGCGGTGCGCGCGGCGGTGAACAGCAAGCTCGACATCCGGCCCTGGCTGGATCTGGTCGCGCTCGGCACGGTGGCCGACGTGGCGCCGCTCGACGGCGACAACCGCCGCCTCACCAAGGCGGGGCTCGTCGCGCTCGCCTCGTCGCGCGCGCGGCCCGGTGTGCTCGCGCTGCGCGAGGCGGCCCGCATCCGGCATGGCTCGCCCATCGGCGGCGTCGACGTCGCCTTCCGCATGGCCCCGCGCCTCAACGCGGCCGGGCGGCTGGGCGACCCGGCGATCACCTTGAAGCTGCTCCAGGCGGCCACGCTCCAGGAGGCGCGCATCCTCGCCGCGCAGATCGAGCAGATCAATCAGGAGCGGCGGGCGCTGCAGGAGGCGATCACCGCCGAGGCCATCGCGCAGGTCCGCGAGATCTACGGAGAGAAGGTCGATGGCGGCATCGTGCTCGCGGCCGAGGGCTGGCACCGCGGCGTGGTCGGCATCGTCGCGGCGCGCGTGGTCGAGCGCTTCGAGGCGCCCACGGTGGTCATCGGCCTCGAGGACGGCGTCGGCCACGGGAGCTGCCGCACCCCGGACGGCTTCTCCATCTACGACGCGGTCGCGGCCTGCCGCGGGCACCTGAGCAAGTTCGGCGGACACGCGGCGGCGGCGGGGCTCAGCCTCTCGGCCGCGCGCCTCGACGCGTTCCGCGCGCAGTTCGACGACGTCTGTCGCGCCACGCGCGCCGCGCTCCCGCCGCTCGACGCCCGCCCGTGGATCGACGTCGTGCTCGGCGACGGCTACCCGCTGCCGAGCGCCAGCGAGCTCGCCGCGCTCGAGCCGGTGGGGGAGGGCAACGCGGAGCCGCAGTTCCTCCTCGACGAGGCCGCGGTGGACGACATCCGCGTCGTCGGGCAGGGCCACCTCAAGCTCCAGCTCCGGGTCGGCGACACGGGCCTCAGCGCGTTCGGCTGGGAGATGGGCGACCTCGCGGGCGAGATCGGTGCCAAGGTCAGCCTGCACGGCAGCCTCCGCCCCGACACGTACCGCGGGGGCGGCGCGATCGAGCTGCGCATCGGCGGACTGGCCTGATGCTCGCCTGGGCCGACGCGTCGGGCCCATCGGACATCGGCCTCGAGTGGCCGTGGCTCGTGGGGGTGTGCGTCGCGGTCGGCGCGCTCCTGGCTGGCCTCGCGCTGGTCGCCCTCTTTCGGCGCCGTCGGCGTCGGGTCGACTGAACGCTCGCGGGCCCCCGCGCATCCCAACGTTCGATGCTTGCTGCCTCGGCGCCCAGCGTCTAAGGTCGCCTCCAGCTTCGCCATCAGCGTCCCGAGGGAGGGGTGGGCTTGCGTTTTCATCACCTGAGCTTCGTTGCCATTGTCGCCACCGCGCTCGTCGTGGGTCAGGCCTTCGTGTCCACGCCCAAGGCGTCGGCGCAGTGCGATCCGACCAGCGAGCTGTGCAACCGGGTCGGCCCGGACGGCAAGGGCATCCTCGGCGGCGGCATCCTCGGAGCCGAGATCGGCTTCATCATCCCGGCGCTCATCGTCAACGCCGGGGCGCGTGAGCTCGACGAGGCCTGGGCGTGGATCCTCTTCCCGGCCATCGGCGCCGCGGGCGGCGCGGTCGCGGGCTACTTCGCGCTCGAGGACCCGGCCTACGACGCCATGGGCGTCGCGCAGTCCGGCTTCGCCGAGGCGTCGGTCATCGTGCTCGCCGTCTCGATGGCGCTGATCGTCCCGACCTTCGTCGGGGTGCTCGCGCTGACCAGCTACAACCCTGGCGCGGACACCGGCCAGGGCGCGACGGGTGACGAGGACGCCGGAGAAGCCGAGGAAATTGGCGGCGGCGAGGAAGAAGACGCCGCGCAGAGCGCCCTGCGTCGCACCCTCGCGGGCGGCGGCGGCGTGCTCCGCTTCGCCGACGGTGAGCTCCTGCTCGGTGTGCCGATGGTGCACTCGGTGGACAGCTTCACGCAGCAGGAGCGCGCGCAGCTGATGCTCGGCCAGGCCTCGGACGTGCGCATCCCGCTCGTCACGGGCACCTGGTAGACGGGCGCTCCTCCCTGCGAGGGCGCCGCTCAGCTGACTTCGGGCGCCTCGACGGCGGGCGCCACGAACACCGCCTCGCGGTAGTAGCGGAGCTCCTCGATCGACTCCCGGATGTCGTCGAGCGCGCGATGGTGCCCCTTCTTCGAGGGGCGCCGCTCGAACGCCTCGGGGTGCCAGCGCTTGACCAGCTCCTTGACGGTGGAGACGTCGACGTTCCGGTAGTGCAGGTGCGCGGTCAGCTTCGGCATGTACTTCGATAAGAAGAGCCGATCCTGGTGCACCGAGTTGCCCGCGAGCGGCGCCGCGCCGGCCTCGACGTGCTCGGCCAGGAACGCGAGGGTCTGCGCCTCGGCGTCCTCTTCGCTCACCTTCGAGGCCTTGACCCGGTTGACCAGCCCCGAGCCGCCGTGGTGCTTCTTGTTCCAGTCGTCCATCGCCTCGAGGAGCGGGTCGGGCTGGTGGATGACGAGCTCGGGGCCCTCTCCGAGGATGTTCAGCTGCCCGTCGGTGACGAGGGTCGCGATCTCGAGGATGCGCTCCTTCTCGTGGTCGAGGCCGCTCATCTCGAGGTCGATCCAGACCAGCCGGTCGGTCTCTGCGCGCTTGCCCATGTTGCCCCGACTCTACCTCAATCGCGGCAGCGGAGGACGCCGAGGCCGGTCTGCCCCGCGAACGCGGTTCCGATCGCGCTGAGGCCCATGCCGCTCGTCGCCGTCGTCACGCGGCGCGGCGTGCCTTCATGGGGCGTGATCTGCGTGCGCAGGAAGCTCGCCACGAAGGCGCGGAGATCGAGCGAGAGGAGGGTGGCGCGGGCCTCCCGCGCGTCGGCGCGGAGGAAGAGCACGTGCTCCTCGGTGCGGGCGAGCGTGACGTCGTCCTCGCGGCTCCCCGACGGCGCGGTCACGCCCGAGCCGACGGTCGTCGTCGAGACCTGCGCGATGAGGTGATCGAACGCGTCGCGGTACGCGACGTAGACCACTCCCTCTCCCGACGCGAGCGGGGAGGCGGCGAACGGCCCCGACATCTCCTGCGCCGCGACCTCGCCGCCGTCCGCTCCGTAGAACCGGACCACGCGATCCCCGTCCGCCACGGCCAGGTTCGCCCCGTCGGTGGCCAGGGTCGGCCGCGTGAAGCCGTCGCCGCGGTCGAGCGTGCGTGTCGAGGCGTCGCTCGAACGCAGCAAGAAGCGTTGCGACGTCGTGTCCCAGGCGACCCACTCGCTCCCGCCGAACAGGGTCACGGCCACGCGCTCCGCCCCCGCCTCGCCCACCTCGGTGGGCCGGCCCGTCGCGACGAGGGACTCGCCGACCAAGTCGAGCACGAGTCGCAGGGGAGGGCCGGCCGGGCCGCGCGCGAGGATCACCAGCACCTGGCGCCCGCTGCCGTGCGCCGCGACGTCGACCACGTCGCCCAGCTCCATGGCCGTGGCCACCACGCTGGGCTCGCGCAGCTCCCCGCTCGCGGCGACCACCTGCGCGACCAGGTCGCCCTCGGCGCTCAGCCCGACGAAGGCCCAGCCGCTGGGGAGCGCGACGAGGCGCGCGAGATCCAGCCTCGGCCCGTCGAACGCGCGCGCGCCGGGCGCGCCTTCGTCGACCACGCCATCGCAGTCGTCGTCGATCCCGTTGCAGGTCTCGGCCGCCCCCGGGAACGTCGACGCGTTGCGGTCGTCGCAGTCGTCTCCGCAGGGCGGCGGGGCGACGCGGTCGCCGTCGGTGTCGAAGGGTGGGCCCTCCTCCACGCAGCGGCCCGCGCGGCAGACGAGCAGCACGCACATGTCCTCGCTCGCGCAATCCCCGTCGACGAGGCAGGGGCCCGTTCGCACGGGCAGCGGGCGGCCCGCGTCGAGGGGCGCGCCCTCGGGCGCTCCGCCGCCGCAGCCCCGGAAGTCGGAGCCCAGGAGGAGGACGGCGCAAGCCGCCCAGAGCAGGCGCGTGTTTCGACGCACGGCGGGAGGATAGCACTCGGGCAATCGGGCGAGATGGCGTTACCTTGGCTTGGTGATTCTGGCTCGTGTCCGACGCACCCTCGACGACCGCGCGCTCGCGCCGCGTGGCGCCGCCGTGCTCGTCGCGTGCTCGGGCGGGCCGGACTCCGCGGCGCTGCTCCACGTGCTGCACCGCCTCGCCCCCGAGCGAGACCTGCGGCTGCACGTAGCGAGCGTGAACCACGGGCTGCGCGAAGACGCCGATCGCGACGTCGAGGCCGCGCGCGCGCTGGCCGCAGACCTCGCCGTGCCCTTCCGCGCGCTCTCGGTGCACGTCGCGAAGAGTGGCTCCCTGCAGGCCGCGGCCCGGGACGCGCGATACGCGGCGCTCCACTCCGAGGCGGAGCGCCTGGGCGCCTCGCTCGTGGCGGTCGGCCACACCATGGACGATCAGGCGGAGACCGTGCTCTCGCGCCTCCTCCGAGGTGCCGGGGTCATCGGCCTCGCGGGCATCGATCCGGCGCGCGAGGACGGCGTGATCCGCCCGCTCATCGATTGTCGTCGCGAGGACGTGCGGGCGCACGTCGCGCGCTTCTCGCTGCCGCACGTCGAGGACCCGAGCAACGCCGATCCCCGCTTCGAGCGGGTGCGCCTGCGAGCGCTGCTGCCGCAGCTGCGGGACGAGGACCCGCGCGTGGTCGAGCACCTAGCGCGGCTCGCCGACGAGGCGCGAGAGCTGTCCGCGCTCGTCTCCGACGCGGAGCCGGGTGAGGCGCCCTCGACGGCCGCGCTCTCTGCCATGACGCCGATGGGGCGCCGCGCCGTCCTCGGCCGCTGGGTGACCCGGGTCGTCGGCGGGCCCGCCAAGCGCGCGCACCTCGACGCGCTCGAGCGCGTCTGCGCGGGAGGCCCCGGCGAGGTGCTCCTCCCTCGGGGGTGGGTGGCGCGGCGCGAGGGCGATCGTCTGGTGGCCCGCTCGGAGCCCGACCGCGTCACGCGGAGCCGCCCGGTTTCTTCAGAAAGATCCGCATGATCGGGCCGTACGTCATGATGGGCGCGAGGGAGCGCGCTCCGGTCTCGGTGGCCGGCGCGTCGACCCGAAGAAGTTCGGGGTTTGCAACGGGGCCCAACGGCCTCAGATCGTTGATGTAGTGCAATGCGTGTGCTAGCTAGACATTCGGCCCCAGTCGGTCTGCAGAGGCATCTGCGAAGCCGGGTCGAGCGGCATCTGGTGCGCGCCCTCCCTTCGAGGTTTTCGTGAAGCAAAGCCACAAGACCCTCCTGCTCTGGGTCCTCCTCATCTTGATGTTCGTCGTCATCTATCAACTGGTGACGCAGGACGAATCGCCCAGGCAAGTCCCCTTCAGTGACTTCATCACCGACGTGCGCGGGGGTCACGTCGAGTCGATCACGGCCAAGCCGCGGGACGGCGCGACGGACTTCACCTTCGTCTACGTCGACGAGAACGAGCGTCGGGACGAGCGCGAGACCATCGGTCCGCCCCTGAGCCCCGAGCTGATGGAGGACTTCCGGGAGCACAACGTCCGGACCGACATCCACCCGGCGGACGACAACAGCTGGACCGGGATCCTCGTGACCTGGGTCCCGATGATCTTCCTGCTGGTGATCTTCTTCTTCTTCATGCGGCAGCTCCAGGCGTCGGGCGGCAAGGCGATGAGCTTCGGCAAGTCGCGCGCCCGTCTGCTCAACGAGTCGCAGAACAAGGTGACGTTCGCGGACGTCGCGGGCGTCGACGAGGCGAAGGACGACTGCGAAGAGATCATCGCGTTCCTCAAGGACCCGAAGAAGTTCCAGCGCCTCGGCGGTCGCATCCCCAAGGGCGTGCTGCTGATGGGCCCGCCCGGCACGGGCAAGACGCTCCTCGCGCGCGCCATCGCGGGTGAGGCGGGCGTCCCGTTCTTCAGCATCTCGGGCTCGGACTTCGTCGAGATGTTCGTCGGCGTCGGCGCGAGCCGCGTCCGTGACCTCTTCGAGCAGGGCAAGAAGCACGCGCCCTGCATCATCTTCATCGACGAGATCGACGCCGTCGGTCGCCACCGCGGCAGCGGCATGGGCGGCGGGCACGACGAGCGCGAGCAGACCCTCAACCAGCTCCTCGTGGAGATGGACGGCTTCGAGGCCAGCGAGGGCGT
>SHBB01000024.1 GCA_004213565.1 Sandaracinaceae bacterium | reverse complement strand
GCGACGAGGTGGTGGTGTTGCTCGAGCGCGAGAGCCCTCCGAACGCGCGCGCCCGGCGGACACGGGCGGCGCCGACTCCCTCGGAGCCGCGGGCCTCGGAGACGCGGGCCTCGGAGACGCCGGCCTCGGAGCCGCGGGCGGCCTCGGCAAACACGGTGGCCGCAGCCCCCGAGTCGAGCCCCTTCATGAACCCCTGGGATCGCTGAGCGCAGGCGCGATCAGAGGAAGATCGCGGCCAGCCAGTCGAAGAGCAGCACCATCGCGGGGATGGGCAGCAGGAGGCCGATGGCCGAGCCGAGCATGTAGTCGCGGAAGCGGACCGAGCTCATCGCCAGGCCGTAGTTGAGGGCGGGCGCGAGGAAGAAGATCAGGCGCAGGAGCGCCACCGTGCGGATCGGGCGATCCGAGAGGCGGCCGAGCACCTTGCGCATCCAGGGCTTGCGCACGTCCCCCAGCGGCTGGCCGCCGATCGCGCGCACCACGAAGAAGCTCGCCGCGACGCTGACCAGGGAGCCCAGATACGCCGCGGGGATGCCCCACGCCTGGCCGTAGGCGATGGACGCGGCGCCCACGAAGACCATGCCCGGCACGTGCATCAGCTCGCCCGCCGCGAAGATGCCCAGGAACGCGAGGAAGCCCCAGACGCCCCAGGACTGCATCCAGGTGCGGACGGTCTCCACGTCCAGCCAGTCGGTCAGCCCCGTCGCCTTGGCCGCGACGAGGGTGCCCACGAAGAAGGCCACGAGGAGCCACGTGCGCCAGCGCTGGCTGCGCGGGCGCGACGTCTCGTCGACCACGGTCTCGTGCTCTGGCTCGCTCACCCCGCCGACGCGTCTTGCCACGGGGGGTGGTAACGCGCGAGTCGAGGTTATATGGCGATCGAGATGATGGACCGTTATCAGCGCGCGATCGCGACGATCGACGCCATGCACGCCCAGGATCCCGAGCACGAGCTCGCGCATCACGAGGCGATGCCGGCGGAGTTGGCCTACGCCGAGCGCATGAGCGAGGCGCTCGAGGCCCTCCGACCGGACGCGCCCGAGGCGCTGAAGCTGGCCATCCGCGCCCAGCACCTGATGCGCTGGACGCTCCCGCGTGAGGACTACCCGGAGGGCAAGGAGGGGTATCACGCCTGGCGCACCGAGCAGCTGAAGCGCCACGCGCGCCGCGCCGGAGACGCGATGGCCGAGGCCGGCTACGAGCAAGACGAGATCGAGCGGGTGAAGGCCCTGATCCAGAAGCGGCGCATCAAGTCCGATCCCGACGCGCAGGCGCTCGAGGACGCGGCGTGCCTCGTGTTCCTGGAGAACCAGCTCGCGGAGTTCGCCGAGGGCAAGGACGAGGGGCAGCTCGTCGAGATCCTGCGCAAGACGTGGGCGAAGATGAGCCCTCGCGGGCGGGAGCTGGCGCTGGCGCGCGAGATGGATCCATCCGCACGTCGTCTGGTCGACAAGGCGCTCGAGGGAGCGTCGGGGTGAAACCCCTCTGGACGGCGCGCGTAGAGGCACGCAGGCTCTCTCCATGATCAGCCTCTACACGGCCGCCACGCCGAACGGCTGGAAGGCCTCGATCGCCCTCGAGGAGCTCGCGCTGCCGTACGAGACGCGCGCGCTCGACCTGATGCAGGGCGACCAGAAGGACGCCGCGTACCTGGCGATCAACCCCAACGGGCGCATCCCCGCCATCGTCGATCACGACGAGGACGACTTCGCGGTCTTCGAGTCCGGCGCGGTCCTGATGTACCTCGCCGAGAAGACCGGCCGGCTGCTCCCGACCGAGCCCAAGGCGCGCTCCCGGGTGATCCAGTGGTTGATGTTCCAGATGGGCGGGGTCGGCCCGATGATGGGGCAAGCGAACGTGTTCTTCCGCTACACGCCGGAGAAGATCCCGTACGCCATCGAGCGCTACCAGCGCGAGAGCCGCCGCCTGTTCGAGGTGCTCGACGGGCAGCTCGCCGAGCGCGAGTGGCTGGCCGGGGACTACTCGATCGCGGACATCGCCAACTACGCCTGGGTCCACACCTACAGCTGGAGCGGCGTCTCGGTGGAGGGGCTGCCCCACCTCAAGGCGTGGCTCGAGCGCATCCGCCACCGCCCCGCCGTGCAGCGCGGGCTCGCGGTCCCGCGCAAGGTGGAGCTGAGCGAAGACGACGAGGAGAGGTTCGCCGAGGAGGCGCGGAAGATCCTGGTTTAGGCTCTGCTAGGGCCGAGCGAGCAGCGTCGCCGCCACGAGCAGGCGCGGGTCCACCGCCTGGGGATCGGGCACGTCGAGCTCGTCCCGGGTCTGGAAGCCGCCGTTCAAGCCGTAGCTCGCCACCGGCTCGCCGCCCTGCTCGAACACCCAGCCCGGGCGCCACGCGGACGCGCGCCGGACCACGACCTCGCGGCCGTGGGCGGGGGCGATCGTCATGAGCGGCCTCGCGTTGGAGAGCACGTAGACGACCTCGCGCAGGCGGTGGAGCGCGATCGTGCCGAGGACCGCGCCCTCTCCGCTCTCCACCCGGAGCACGGAGACGAAGCCGCGACGCGCCTCGGGCGCGACGCGCAGCAAGACGCGCGGCGGCTGCTCGCGCGAGAGGTCCGCGGTGAAGAGGGTCAGGGTCGGGCTCGGGCGCAGCCACGCCACCACCCCCATCGCGATCCACAGCTCGAGCGGCGCCAGCACGTAGGTGATCACCTTGCCCGAGCCGAGGAGCGCGCCGAGCAGCATCACGTCGAGCAGGAGCAGCGCCGACAGCGCCGCGGCGCCGCCGAGCCAGGCGAGCACCATGCGAAAGCTCGAGGTGGTGCGCATCGCGCGGGCGAGCGGCTGCCCGGCGGCGTCGAGCACCGCGGGCGAGATGCGGTCGGCGAGCCTCCCGACGAATCGGCGCGCGCGCTGGAACGAGGTGCGCTGGAAGAGGGGATCGGGGCCGTCTTCGAGCTGGAGCGCGCCGCACGACGGGCAGATCTCCATGCCGCGCATCACCTCTTCGGCCGCGCCCTCCCACCCGCAGTCGCCGCAACGCATGGACGCATGATGTCGCGGATCCCGCGCCGACGCGAATGCGCTACGCTCGCCGCACCATGACGTCGTCGGACGAAGTCGAGAAGCACATCCTCGCGGTCGATCGGAAGCTGCGGGAGGGCCGCGAGGTCGACTCGGGCGACAAGCGTCTCGATCTGAGCGCGCTCTACAAGCGCTACGGCTGGGGAAACGGCCCGACGCCGCTCTCGGACAAGGCCCAGCAGGCGCTGAAGATCGCCGACCGCACCTCCGACGAGCGCTGGTCTCGCTCCTTTCAGGACGGCACCAACCTCGGCATCTACCGCAGCAACATCGGCTACTACTGGGTGCTCCGCTACGACTCCGCGGTCTCCGCCCACCTGCTCGTGCACGCGGGCACCGCGGCTGACGTCGAGCAGAGGTACGGGCGCTGATCAGATCCTGGACGCCGTGAGCGGGCGATCGTGCCCGTTGGGATCAGCCTTGGTCCCCGTGTGCGGACACATCGTGGCAGTGGCTTCGCGTTCTGCTGAAGACGGACGCAGGCACGCTCCTTGTAACCGCATGGCGGCATGAACCGCGCGTACATCGGAGCGCTCCTCTGGCTGGTCGGCTGCGGCGGCGACGTCGAGCCCGCCTCCCAGCCTCTCGCCCAAGAAGAGGCCGAGGAGCCCGCGGCCGGCTTCGTCGTGCTGGACGTCGGTCCGGCGGGTAGGCTGCTCGGCATCCCGCACGAGGCGCCCCCGAACGCCGACCCGGATCGGGTGGTGACCCTGCGGGTGGAGCCCGCGTCCCTCGCGCCCGAGCTCGACGGGCTGGCCGTGCTCGACGCGCGCTTCGTCGGGGACGGGATCGTGCTGATCGACACCGAGCACGCGCTCCTCCATCGCGGCGCCCTCGAGACCGCGGGCGAGATGGTGACCCTCGACGTCTCGGTCCACGGCCCGATCGCGGTGCGCGACATGACCGTCGCCTACACCGTCGGCGAGGCGCCCTTCCTGGAGGTGGCGCGCGCCGACGTCGAGACGGGCCTGCGCGAGCAGCTCACCCACGATCTGGCGCCGACCTGGAACCCCGCCCTGGGCCCGGACGGAGAGATCTATGTCGTCAGCGGCGCGACCGGCGGCCCGCGGCTGCTGCGACTGGGGGACGGCGAGCCGACGGTGATCCCGACCGAGCGCTTCCCCGCCTCCGTCCGCGCGCCGGTGGTCGAAGACGGCCAGCTGATCTTCGAGGACGAGTCGGGCGACCAGGTCCGCCTGGCCGTGCCGTCCCGGGGAGGTGCGCGATGAGAGCGCTCGCCAGCTTCGCGCTCTTCGCCTGTGTCCTCGGTCTCTGGAGCTCCGCCGAGGCGCAGGTTCGCTTCCGGCGTCCGTACTCGCCGAACTACCGGCTCAACTACGGGTTCGACCATCGGAGCGGGGGCGGCTGCACCGACTACAACTGCGGCGGCGCCTGCTACGACGGCCACACGGGCATGGACTTCGGCACGCCGCGAGGCACGGAGATCCGCGCCGCGCAGTCGGGGCGGGTCAGCGCGACCTACAACGGCTGCGCGAACACCGGCTACGTCGGCAACCCCTGCGGCGGGCGCTGCGGCAACTACGTCGCGGTGACGCATTCGGATGGATCTCGCACGATCTACTGTCACATGCAGCGGGACTCGCTGCGCGTCAGCACGGGCGCGAGCGTCAGCTGCGGGCAGGTCATCGGGCGCTCGGCCTCGAGCGGGAGCAGCTCCGGGCCCCACCTCCACCTCGGCTACCGGCCGAGCCCGGGCGCGGCGTCGCGCGACGTGTATTCGGGCCGCTGCGGACCCTCGAGCACCCGCTGGGTCGAGCAGCGCGGCTACCGCGAGGCGCCGGGCACGTCGTGCAGCACCTGCAGCCCGAGCGCGGAGTCGTGCAACGGGCGCGACGACGACTGCGACGGCCGCACCGACGAGGGCGTGACCCGGAGCTGCTCGACCGCGTGCGGCGGCGGGCGCGAGGCGTGCTCGGGCGGGAGCTGGGGCGCCTGCGACGCGCCGACCCCGAGCCCCGAGCGCTGCAACGGGCGCGACGACGACTGCGACGGCACCCCCGACTCGGGCGACGTGTGCGAGATCGATCTCCTGCACGAGCAGCCCGCCGCCTACGCCGCGCCCGCGTCGACCGACATCGACGGAGACGGCACCGCGGACGTGTGCGCGCGCGGCTTCTCGGGCGTGCGCTGCTGGCCCTCGAACGCGAGCGGATGGCGCGAGCCCATCGCGGCCACGGACTGGAGCGACGCGAGCGGCTGGGACGACGTGACGAACTACGCGACGCTCCGCATGGGCGACGTGAACGGAGACGGGCTCGCCGACGTGTGCGCGCGCGCCAACGCGGGCGTGGTCTGCGCCCTCTCGATGGGCGACAGCTTCGCCGCCTCGACCCTCTGGAAGGACGGGCTCAGCGACGACTCGGGCTGGGGGCAGCCCGACAACTACACGACCTTGCGCCTGGGCGACGTCGACGGAGACGGGCGCGACGACCTCTGCGCGCGCGCCAACGCGGGCGTGCGCTGCTGGCTCAGCGACGGCGCCACCTTCGCGACCCGGATCGTCGGCCCGGAGTGGTCGAACGACGCCGGCTGGGGCGCGGCCCGGCAATACGGGACCGTCCGCATGGCGGACGTGAACGGGGATCGCCGGGCCGATCTCTGTGGGCGCACCGCGGCGGGCTTCGAGTGCTGGCTCTCCGACGGCGCCGGCTTCCCCACCCGCGTCGAGGGCCCCGCCTGGAGCGACGACAACGGCTGGGGCAACCGTCAGTACTGGAGCACCATCCGCATGCTCGACGTGGACGGCGACGGCCGCGACGACGTCTGCGCCCGCAACTCGAGGGATCTGTCCTGTCACCTCTCGCGCGGCGACGGCTTCGGCGACGCGGAGATCGTGGCCGAGCTGTCCAACGAGTCCGGCTGGGACGACGAGACCAACTACGCGACGATCCGCGTCGGCGACTTCGACGGGGACGGGGCGGAGGACCTCTGCGCCCGCGCCAACGCGGGCATGCGCTGCTGGGCGCGCCGTGACGGCGCATGGGCCGGCCTCGAGGGCCCGGCGTGGGCCGACGACGTGGGCTGGAGCCGCCCGCGCCACTACCAGACGGTGCGGCTCGCCGACCTGAACGGAGACGGCCTCGACGACCTCTGCGCGCGCGCGGGCGCCGGGTGGCGCTGCCACCTCTCGGACGGCGCCGGCTTCGGGGACGCGATCGAGCTGGGCGACATGACGAACGACGGCGGCTGGGTCGAGCCACGCTACTGGACGACGATCCTCAGCGCGGGCCGCGCCTGCGTCTCCGAGATGGAGATCTGCAACGCGGTCGACGACGACTGCGACGGCGTGATCGACGAGGCCTCGATGCCCGAGGTGTGCAACGCGATGGATGACGACTGCGACGGCGCGGTCGACGAGCACGCCACGGACGAGCTCTGCAATCGACTCGACGACGACTGCGACGGATTCGTGGACGAGGCGGCGTGCGCGACGCCGGACGCGTCGAGCCCCGTGGACGCAGACGGAGGCGTGACGCCGGGCCGCTCCCTGCGCGGCGGCTGCGGCTGCGGCGTGGCCGGCTCGCCCAGAATGGGCGGCGTGCTGGGCCCGATGATCTTGATCTTGCTGTTCGCCCGGAGCCGCCAGCGGAGGCGCTGAGATCAGATCTTTTCCCTCGGCCCCCGCCGGCACTACGCTGCGACGGGGGACGATGGCGATCACCGAAGCTGACCTGGAGGAGTGCGCCTCCGAGCCTATCCATCTCATCGGCGCGGTGCGCCCGACGGGGTGCATCTTCGCGGTCACGGGGCCCGAGCTGCGCGTGGTCTCGGCGAGCCGGAACGTGCGCGAGCTGCTCGACCGCGACGTGGACGACGTGCTCGGGAGACCGCTCCGGGAGCTCGTCGCCAAGCGGTGCGGGGCGGAGCTCGCGGCCGACGTCGAGGCGCTGGGGGCCGCTCCGTCTCGACTGCTCCGGCGCTACGAGTGGAGCCCCGGGCGTGTCGCGGCGACGTTCCTCCACCGCGAGATCGAGACCCAGCGCGTCATCCTCGAGGTGGGCCTCGCGCCGGACCCGGTGAGCGAGCTGACCGATCGCTTCCATGCGCAGATCGACGTGCATGACTTCGACGCGGCCGCCGATCTCTCTCGGCTCATGGATCTGACCGCGCGCCGCATCCGGAACCTCACCGGCTACGACCGGGTGATGGTCTACCGATTCCAGGACGACGGCTCGGGCCACGTCGCGGCGGAGGCCAAGCGCGCCGATCTCGGCTCCTTCCTGGGACTGCACTACCCGGCCGCCGACATCCCGGAGCAGGCGAGGCGGCTGTTCGTGCTCAACCGTGTGCGCGTGATCGAGGACATCGACTACACGGCGGAGCCGGTCGTCGGTGAGCCGCTCGACCTGTCTGGCTCGATGTATCGCGCGGTGTCGCCCATCCACCTCCGCTACCTGAAGAACATGGGCGTGCGGTCGAGCCTCGCCATCAGCCTGGTGCGGGGTGACGCGCTCTGGGGGCTCGTGGCCTGTCACCACGAGACGCCTCGCGCGGTGCCTCCCTCGCTCGTCTCGCTCACCCACCTCCTCTCGCAGATGCTCTCCGTGCTCGCCGAGCGCCAGGAGCGCATCGAGCAGACGGAGATCGCGTCTCGGTGTCGCCGACGCATGCAAGCGGTGGTCGAGGGGCTGACCCCCGGAGACGGGCTCTTCAGCACGCTCTCGGAGCAGCTCGACGCGCTGATGGCCGTCCCCTCCGCCTCCGGGTTCGCGCTGGTGGAGGGCCGGCAGATCCGGACCACGGGGACCGTCCCGCCCGAGGCGCTCATCGCCTCGATCGCGTCCTGGCTCACGTCCGAGCGACGGCCGCTCTTCTGGACCCGGTCCCTCTCGCGTGACTACCCGCCCGCGGCGTCCCATCGAGACAGCGCGGCGGGGCTCGCGGCGCTGCGCCTCGATCCCGCGGGCACGTCGTGGGCGCTCTGGTTCCGGCGCGAGAGCGTCGCGACGGTGACCTGGGCGGGCGATCCCGACGAGGAGCTGACCCGCGGCCCCGACGGGCGGCTGATGCCGCGCGGTTCCTTCGAGGCGTGGCGCGCCGAGACGCGGGGCAAGAGCGACGCGTGGGACGAGGGGGAGCTGGCCGCGCTGGCCCCGCTCAAACATCTCGCCGCGCAGTCGATGCAGGTGCCCCTCGCGGCCGCGACCCATCTCCTCGGCGCGGCGACCGACCCGGTGATCATCCTGGATCGCGCGGGCACGATCGTGGACTGGAACGCGGCCCTCGATCTCCACCTCCCCTCCCGCTTCGCGCGCCAGGCGCCCATCGATGACGGGCTGGAGCTCCCGGCCGCGGTGCCGACGACCCAGCTCCTCGACGCGGCGCTGCGCGGGGACGTGTGGGTGGGCGAGGCGCGCGTCCGCGACGAATCCGAGCGGGTCTTCGAGGCCGCGCTCGTCCCCGTGGCGGCGGGCGAAGAGGCCCCCGAGCAGGTGGCGCTCGTGCTCCGCGACGTCAGCGAGCGCAAGCAGCTCGAGGCCCAGCTCCAGCACGCGCAGCGCATGGAGGCGATCGGGCAGCTGACCGGGGGCCTGGCCCACAACTTCAACAACCTGCTCGCGGTGATGATGGGCTCGGCCGATCTCGCGCTCCAGGAGGTGGGGCCCGACCACCCCGCGGCGCAGGACATCGAGGCCATCCTCAACACCTGCGACGACGCGGCGAAGATCGTCCGCGATCTGATGGCGTTCGCGCGCCGGGAGCCGGTCAGCGAGTCGCACGCCGACGCGGTGCGCTGCGTGCGCAAGACGGCGCGCCTCCTGCGGCGGACGCTCCCCTCCAGGATCGCGCTGCGCCTCGAGGTCCCCGACGACGACGTGCTCCTGGTGGGCGTGGGCGCGCACCAGCTGGAGCAGGTGGTGATGAACCTCGCGATCAACGCGCGCGACGCGATCGGCGAGGAGGGGCAGATCACCTTGCGAGTCTTCACGACCTATCTCGACGGGGAGCGGGCGCGCACGCGCAGCCTCGCCGCCGGGACGTACGTCACGCTCGAGGTGATCGACACCGGCTCCGGCATCCCCGAGTCGCTGACCGATCGCATCTTCGACCCGTTCTTCACGACCAAGAGCGAGACCGGAGGCACGGGGCTGGGGCTGTCGAGCTGCTACGGCATCGCGAGCCAGCACGGCGGCTGCATCACGGTCCGCAGCACGGAGGGGCGCGGCAGCGTGTTCTCCGTGATGCTCCCGGTTCCCGACTCCGAGCCGGCCGGGCGAGGCGGCGACGTCACCGCGACGCACCCCGGCGACAGGCTGCTCGTGGTCGACGACGAGCCGCAGGTCCGCGGCATGATCGCGAGGCTCCTGCGGCGCGAAGGCTACGAGGTGCTCGAGGCGGAGGATGGGCTCGAGGCGCTCGAGAAGCTCGAGGCGGGAGAGACCATCGACGCGATGATCACCGACCAGGTGATGCCCGGCATGAGCGGCGTCGAGCTGGCCCAGCGCGTGCGAGAGCAGCGCCCGGAGCTGCCGATCCTCCTCGTCTCGGGTCACACGTTCGAGTGGCCGCGCGCGGAGCTGAGGCTCCCGCTCCTCCGCAAGCCCTTCGACGCGTCCCAGCTGCGGCGCGCGCTCGCCGAGCTCGAGTCGGGCGTGGTCGAGTCCGGGGAGTAGATCCGCCCGCATGCGGGCCTCTCTGCCGATCCTGGCCACCTCCCTCGCGGTGTCGATGCTCGGACTGTCCACGTGCGCGGAGGCCCAGAACGGCGCGGGGGAGAACGCGCGCGCGGTGGAGATGGTCCGGCGGCAGCTCGAGGCGCGCGACGTGCGCGAGCCGCGGGTGCTGGCCGCGATGCGACGCGTGCCGCGCCATCGCTTCGTGCCCGCGTCCCAGCGTCCCTACGCGTACGACGACCGGCCCCTGCCCATCGGTCACGAGCAGACCATCAGCCAGCCCTACATCGTGGGGCTGATGACCCAGCTCGCGGAGCTCGAGCCCGGCGACCGGGTCCTCGAGATCGGGACCGGGAGCGGCTACCAGGCCGCGGTGCTCGCCGAGCTGGAGGTCGACGTCTACACGATCGAGATCGTCCGGCCGCTCGGCGAGCGAGCCCGGGGCGTGCTGCGCGAGCTCGGCTACGACCGGGTCCACGTGCGCATCGGCGACGGGTACCAGGGCTGGCCCGAGCACGCCCCCTTCGACGCCGTGATCCTGACCGCCGCCCCGCCCCGCATCCCCGATCCCCTGCTCGAGCAGCTCGCGGTCGGCGGCCGCCTGGTGGCGCCCGTGGGCCGCGGCGTCCAGGACCTCGTGGTCGTGATCCGGACCGAGGAGGGCCACGCGAGCCGGCGCGTGATCCCCGTGCGCTTCGTGCCGATGACGGGCGAAGCGCAGCGCCGTTGACGGCGGAGCCTGCTATCCTCCGGGCCAGCGATGGCGAAGAAGCGCAAGAAGCGGAAGAAGAAGAGCGGCTCCTCTTCCTCCACGAGCGGGTCCACGGGCGCGTCCACGGGCGTGCCCAAGACCGCGAGCGGCGGCGGCGTCATGCAGAGCATGCGCAACGGCTTCAAGTCCGCGGTCGGCGCCGGCGAGTCGAGCAAGAAGAAGAAGGACTCGACGCTCTCGAACGTGCTCTGGACGGTCGTCCTGATCGGCGCGGTCGGCTTCTTGCTCTACCGAACCTATGGTTGAGCGGCCGGTGGCTGAGCGGCCGGCTCTCCTTCTGCTGGAGCGAGGGTCGGAGCGAGCCGCGCCGCCGCGAGCTCGGCGATGCGCGCGGCCAGGAGCCGACGGCCCGTCTCGTTGAAGTGGCAGCAGTCGTCCTCGTAGAGCGTGCGCGTGTCCTCGGCGAAGAGGCGCGTCAGGTCGTGGTAGTCGACCCCCGCCTCGACGATCCGCGGCGCGGCGTCGAAGAGCGCCGCGTAGCCGTCGGCCGCCACCGCGCCGTAGGTGCTCTCGGGGCGGATGAACGCCTCGCGCTCCTCGTCGCTGAACGGCTTGCGGTCGGGCAGGTACTGGTTGGGCTGCAGGACGTGCACGTAGGCAATGCCGTTGGCGCGCGCGAGCTGGTCGAGGAGGATCGACGAGCGCGACCACACCCGCGCCGCCTCCGCCATCGTCTCGGCCTCGGTCGCCGGAGGTCGCGGTCCGTGGCTCTGGTAGGTGCGCTGCCCTCGCTGCGAGCGGAGGCCGGCGCGCGCGCGCTCGATCTCCGCGTCGGCGTGGCGGTCCCAGGAGCTCCAGACCACGTTCGCCGTCACGCTGTGGCGTAGCGAGGAGGACTGCATCCATCGCGCGACGTCGGCGCGCTGTGTGCGCCAGTGCACCAGGGCGCCCACGCGACGCGCGGTCCGGATGTCGTGCACGGCCGGGAAGCGCTGGTTCCAGGAGCGCGGGTAGTGCGGTGACACGTCGTAGCGCATGTTGTCCGTCACCGGCAGCACCGCCTCGTTGAACCCGTCCAGGTTGATCAGGAGATCGAAGCGCGCGCCGACCGACAGGAGATAGGTGACGATCGCGACCTGCTGAGGCTGCTTGTAGCCCCCCTCCGCCGTGCCGACGATGACGGGCCGCGGGAGCCCGGCCTCGACCAGCGCGTCTCCGAGGTGCGCGGTGATCTGGCCCGCCACCGAGCCGCCGACGACGACCACGACGAAGTCCTCGTCGACGGTGTCGAAGACGCCGCCGCCGTACGGCCAGGCGTGCTCGTCCGCGCCCTCGTGCAGGTCGGGGTCGTGCACGTAGCCCGCGTAGGGGTGGATGACCTCGTGGTTCCTGCCCCTGACGCCGACCTGCCGTCTCACCGCGGCGTAGCGGTCGGACGCCGCCACGAGCGCCTCCCGCCGCTCGCTCATCGCCGCGTACGAGAACAGCTCGCCCGCGGTGATCGCCCACACGAGCACGGCGCCGATCTCGATCAGGGCGAGCATGACGAGGATCCCCACGATCGGGCGGAGGGCGCGCCTTGCCGACGCGGGCCGAGGACTCTCGGTGGACAAGACCGTTGCCTACAGCAGCAGCGCGACGACGGCGAAGCCGAAGGAGAAGAACGCCAGCACGCCCATCGCGATGAGGGTGGGCCAGACCCAGCCCGGGGTGATCGTGGGGGGGCGCTTCAGCGCCTGGGTCGATCGGACGTCGAGCGTCTCGGCGCCGCGGCGGCGGCTCGCCTCGTGGAGCGGTGAGATCACCTCGTCCTCGTCGTCGACGGTGTCCTTGTCCTTCTTCTCGGCCTGCTCGCGCGCCTCTCGCTCGGCGAGGTAGAGGGGGCTCATGACGTCGCGCACGGTCATGCGGACTTGACCCGTGCCCTCCGCCTCGGCCTGCTCGTCGTCCGAGAGCACGATCGACGCGAGCGCGTCGCGCATCTCCCGCACGGACGCGAAGCGCTTGGTGATCTCCGGATCCATCGCGGTGCGCACGAGCTCCGCCAGCTCCCGCGGCACGTCGGTGCGCACCATGTCGAGGGGCGTGGCGCCGCCCTCCTGGTGCCGCTGGAAGATGTCCAGGACGGAGTCGGCGGCGTAGGGCACGTCGCCCGCGAGCGCCTCGTAGAGCATCACGCCGAGGGAGTAGACGTCCGCCCGCACGTCCACGCCGCGCGTGTTCGCGACCTGCTCGGGCGCCATGTAGTACGGCGTGCCCATCACGGCGCCGATCGAGGTCAGCTCGCGGAGGCCCGGCTCCTTGAGCTTGCTGATGCCGAAGTCGAGCACCTTCGGGTGCGGGCGCTGCCCGCGCACGGGGCGCACGAGGAAGACGTTGTCGGGCTTCAGATCGCGGTGCACCACGCCGCGCTCGTGGACCGCGGCCACGCCGTCCATGATCTCGACGAAGATCGCGACCGCCTCGTCCACCGGGAGGGGCCCGCGCTCGAGCCGGTCGCCGAGCGACTCGCCGTCCAGCAGCTCCATCGCGAGAAACAGGGTCTCCTTCTCGTCGCCGCCGTCGAACACCTGGATCACGTTGGGGTGCTCGACCGTCGCGGCGATGCGCGCCTCTCGGAAGAAGCGCTCGATGGCGTTGGCCGCCGCGCGGTGGTGCGGGTAGAGGCACTTGAGGGCGACGCGCTTGCCGATCACGAGGTGCGACGCCTCGAAGACGACGCCGGTCGCCCCCTTGCCGAGGATCTTCTCGAGCCGGTACCGGCCGCCGAGGTGCGCGCCCGTGCTCAGGTCGCCGAAGGGATCGTCCTCGACGTCGTCGAACGAGGGGTGCTCGGCGGGGCTCACCACGCTCGCCTGGGTCGGCTCCATGGCGAGCTCCTCGCCGGACTCGAGCATCAGCTCCTTCGAGTCGAGCGTCTCGCCGAACCGGTCTGGGCCTTCGTCTTTTTCGCTCAGCGTGTCCCCGAGTCCCATACCGCGACGCACAGGATAGGGGGACCCGTCGGTCACGTCACGGCAGATCACAGGCCGCGCAGCAGCGCCTCCGCGAATTCCCGCCCCACGCGCTCGTAGCCCTGGGGCCCGAGGTGCAGGTGGTCCCCGCTGACCATGCCCGGATAGCGCCCCCAGCGTCGCAGCGTGCCGGGCCCGCCCGAGGTCTGGCTGCTGTCCCAGAAGGCGCAGCCCAGGCTCGGCGCGAGGCTCCGCTGGATGGCGGTCACCGCGCTCATGCGCGCCGCGTGCACCGGGTAGGTCGCGAGCGGGCCGACGAGCAGGCAGCTCGCTTGCGGCGCGAGCGCGCGGATCTTCTCGACCGCCAGGCGCGTCTGCGCCGCGTAGGTGTCGAGCGGGAGGTTCGGGTCGAGCGCCTCGTTCCCGCCGTAGCTCAGCACCACGAGGTCGGGCCGCCGCTCGCTCAGCTGCGCGCGCAGGAGCGGCTCGTTCCAGTGGAGGATCGCGCTCGCGCGGTGCCCGTTGATGCCGAGCACGTCGTAGACCACGCCCGACTCCTCCTCGACCACCAGCCCGAGCAGGCGCGGCCGCCCGCCCGCGTGCCGGACCTGCACGACGTGCGCGCCCGCGTCGAGGCTCCAGCGCCGCAGCACGAGCCGCGCCGAGGGCGCGCGCAGATCCACGAGCTGCCAGTCGCCGTCGTCGACCTTCACCGCGAGCCGCCCGGGCGCGGTGCGACCGAGCGCGTGCAATTCGAAGCGCCGCCCCGCGCGCCCCGCCGGGACGTCGAGCCGCAGCCGCGCGCCCCCGGCCTCGGGCTCCACGCCCACGCCGGCCAGGCCCCAGAGGCCGTCGTCGGGACCGAAGTCGCGCGCGAACCCGCGCCGCCGGCTCAGCCACCGCCCCTCCGCGCGCACCCGCACCCCGCCCCGGTGCCAGCTCCCGTGCCCGCGCGGCAGCAGATACCCGCTCCCGCCCGCGCCGAAGCGCTGCTGCAGCGACTCGCGCGCCACGTGCGTCCAGAGATCCGCCGCGACGTTGCTGTCGCCGAAGTGCATCACCCGCACCGTCCGGCCGCGGTCGCGCCGCAGGCCCTCGAGCGCCCGATGAAAGTGCGAGAGCGCCTCCGGGTGCTCCACCCACACCGGGCTCACGGGCGCCTCGGCCGCGGGCACCGAAGACCGCAGCACGGGCGGCTGCGACTCCGCCACGCTCCCGAACAAGAGCGCGGCGAAGCCCACCAGGACCAGCGGACCTCGAAGTGAGCGCGTCACCGACGCCCAATTTCTCGCAAAGCGGCCGCAACGCAAAGAGAAGCGAGAAATCCGCCTCCCCTCATCGCTCTCCGTCGGCGATCCAGTCGTCGAAGCCCTTCATCAGGGCGCGGTAGACCAGCGTGCCCATCACGCGCGAGCCGCTCGCGGTGAGGTGGCCGAGGTCCGCGGTCACGAGGCGCGGGCTGTTCGAGTACCAGCGGCGCATCGTGCCCTCGCCGCCCATCGCCTCGTAGGTGTCGAAGAAGGCGCAGCCCTCCGCGAGGGCGATCTCGCGCTGCACCTGGACCATGCGCGGCACGCGCGCCCGGGTGCGGATGCGGCCGCCGTCGCGCTCGCCCTTGTCGAGGATGCTCATCACCAGGCAGCTCATGCCCGGGTTGGCGTCCTGATAGCGGCGCAGGATCCCGCGGTAGTGGCGGCGGTACTGGTCCTCGACGAACGGAACGCGCTCGCTGACCGCGTCGTTCGCGCCCATCCAGAACACGACGAGGTTGGGGTCGCGCTGACGGACCTGCGTGCTCAGGTGCTCGCGGTCGAAGAGGCGCAAGACGCGCGTGAAGGCGCCGATGAGGGCGAGCCCGTCGACGACCACGCCCGGGCCGTCGCGCTCCATGGTCACGCCATAGAGACGCAAGTCTTCTTGGCCTTGTCCCTCGCCCTCGCCCACCGCGCTGAGCTGGAGCGTGTGCGCGCCGTCGGGCACCTCGATCTCCTCGACGCGATCGGTGGGCTCGCTCGCGGACGTGTCGATGATGCGAGGCGGGCCGTCGTCGACGCGCACCGACAGCCGGCCGCCCTCGGGGAAGGCCTGGTGAAAGATGCGAAAGCGGCTGACGCGGCTGCCGGGGCCGCTCGCCGTCGTGGCGAACTCGCTCTCGGCCCCGCGGTGGCGGTTCACGGCGAGCACGCCGCCCCAGCCGTAGCGGTCGAGGGGGCCGTTCGCGCGGTTGACCACGTAGGTGCGCCAGTGGTCGTAGCGCCACTCCACGTCCTGGTGGCGCTGGTAGCGCCAGCCCGCGGCCACGGGGACCCAGCCCTTGCCGCCGTCGCCGAAGCGGCGCTGCAGGAGCCGTCGGAGCTGCGAGGTCATGCGGTCGGCGCCGTTGGTGGACGTGCCGTAGACGCCCATGCGCGCGAGCACGGGCTCGTCCCGCTCGACCGCCGCGAGCCGACGGTAGAAGCCGCGCATCGCGCCGCGCGGATCTTCGATCTCGCGGGTGAGCCCCTCGAACTCCTCGGGGTCGATCCGCGCGATCGGCGTCGCGGGGGGCTCGCCCTCGGTCGGGGGGCGTCGGCGGGTGCGGCGCGGCTCGACCCGCACCGCCTCGGGGAGCGGCGCGGCCTCCATCAACGCCTCGTCGTCGCCCTCGAGCAGGCTCGGTCGGCGCAGCGCGCCCGCGAGCGAGGCGCCGCCCTGCCGCGGCGTGGCCGAGAGCAGGTCGGTCAGGGGGATCGCGTCGTTCGGCCCGACGACCTGGAAGTCCTCGAGCCCGTCGATGGCGTAGGGGATCCAGACGAAGCACGCGGCGAACCCCGCGATCAGCATCGCTCGCCCTACGCCGGCGGGGTGTGCGCCCTCGGGCGTGTCCTTCACGTGCGTCGACACGCCCGACGTCATAGCGACCTCTGAGCCGCCTTCAAGCCCGCGCCGCTGGACGTTCAGCCCGCGTCGTTCCGGGCGGGGAGCGCCGCGCAGGCCGCGAAGCCCGCCTCGAGGGCCTCGTGCTCCAGGCCCAGGCCGAGGATCACGAGCCGGCTCGTCGGCGCGGTGTCTCCCCAGGGAGCGCCGACTGTCACCTCGATCGCCTCGCCGACGCCCTGCACGATCACGCGCGCGTCGAGCCCCTCCATGGCGAGGATCCCCTTCACGCGAAGGACGCGCGCCTCGACCGCGCCGAGCGCCTCCTCGACCCAGTCCGCGAAGCGCTCCTCGTCGAGCGGGCCGTCGACGACGAGCGAGACGGCGTCGATCGCCGCGTGCGCGCCGGCCGCCTCGGGGAGGATCCGCAAGACCTCCTCGCGCCGCTCGAGCAGCGCGTCGAGTGAGGGCACCGTGCGGTCGCGCCCCGCGCGGACCATCACCGCGCCGGGCGCGTGCCGGACGAGCCTCGCCTCGGTCGCGTCGAGCGCCGCCTCGTCCGCGCGGTCGGCGTGCGACATCACCACCACGTCGGCGAAGCCCAGCTGCTCCACCGCGAGATCGAACGACAGCGCGCGCTCGACCCGCGACGCGTCGATCACCGTGATCACCCCGTCGAGCCGCAGCCGCTCGCGCGCCTTCCCGCGGGTGAGCGCGCGGATCACCCCGGCCGGCGACGCCGCGCCCGACGTCTCCACCAGGATCCGGCGGGGCGCGGGCGAGAGCCCGGACAGCTCCACGAGCGCGCTCGCGAGCTCCGCCTGCGTCTCGCAGCACACGCACCCCGCGGTGATCTCCCGGAGCCTCGACACGTGCGACGCGAGGAGCTCCCCGTCGATCCCGACGTCCCCCCGCTCGTTGACGATCACCGCCGTCTCGTCACGCGGCAGCGCCGACAGCCAGCCCTCCACCAGCGTCGACTTCCCCGCCCCGAGAAACCCCGTGACGACGGTGACGGGAATGATCACCCCACCATCCTCTCTCACGCCTGCGCGAGCTTCCAGCGGCCGCGTCGGACGAGCACCACGCTGACGATCGCCGAGACGCTGTAGCCGGTCGCGATGGCGATGAAGACGCCGCTCTCGCGGAGGCCGACGGGGTTGGCGAGGATCCAGGCGAGGGGGATGAGCAGGCACCAGAAGCAGGCCACGTTGATCCACGCCGGGGTGGTCGTGTCTCCCGCGCCGTTGAAGGCCTGCTGGCAGACCATGACCCAGCCGTAGAAGAAGTAGCCGAAGGCGATGATGAACAGGCCCTCTCCGGCCACGTCGACCACCGCCGCGTCGTCGGTGAAGAGCGCGGCGAGCGGGCGCGGCGCGAGCAAGAAGGCGAGCGAGACGATGGCGAGGATCACGCTCGCGAAGCTGCCCGAGAGCCAGACGGCGCGCTCCGCCCGCGCAGGATCGTTCGCCCCGAGGCTCTGGCCGACCAGGGTGGCGGTGGCGTTCGAGAACCCCCAGACCGGGAGCAGGGTGAAGATCACGAGCCGCATCGTGACCGTGTAGCCAGCGACGGCCACGCTGCCGAGCTCCGCGAGCACGCGCACGACGGCGACCCAGCTGCCGGTCTCGACCAGGTGCTGCGCGGTGCCGCCCACCGACAGGCGGAAGAGCCGCCGGATGATGTCGAGGCGCAGCCCCCAGCGGCCGCGGATGGACACGCTCCGGGCCCGCGAGAGACGCCACACCTGGTAGACGACGCCCGCGCTCCGGCCGATCACAGTCGCGACCGCGGCGCCCGTGAGCCCGAGCTCGGGGAAGGGGCCGAGGCCCAAGATCAGGCACGGGTCGAGCGCGATGTTGATGCCGTTCGCGATCCAGAGCGCGCGCATGGCCCCCGCCGCGTCGCCCGCGCCCCGCAGCGCGCCGCCGCCGACGAAGAGCAAGATCACCAGCGGGCTCGCGCCGAGCATGATCGCGGTGAAGGTGCGGCCCTCGCGCACGACCTCGGCCGTGCCGCCCATGAGGGTGAGGAGCTGCGGGGCGAAGGCGCCGAGCAAGGACACCAGCGCGCCGACCGCGATCGCCGCCCACATCGCCTGCGCCGCCGTCGCGCCCGCCTCCTCGAGGTCCCCCTCGCCGACCCGCCGCGACACCATGGCGGTGGCCGGCATCGCGAGCCCGAAGGCGAGCGCGTAGAGGAGCGCCATCATCGACTCGGTCAGCCCGACGGTCGCCACCGCGGTCGCGCCGAGGTGCCCGACGAAGAACACGTCCACGAGCGCGAAGAGCGCCTCGCCCGCCATCTCGAGCGCCATCGGGATGGCGAGGAGCGGGATGGCGCGCCCGAGAGGCCCCGTCGCGATTCCGTCGACGTCCCCGCGCAGCGCCGCGACGAGCACGGCCCAGATCGAACGCGCCCGTTCCACGCGCGGGGTGTAGGGCAGTTCACGCGCTTGTGCGAGCGCGCGTCCGAGCCCAGCGTGCCCGCATGGCGGAAGTCGCGAGCATGGTCTCGATCATCCAGGGCGCGAGCCGCGGGATCGGCCTCGAGCTGGTGAGGCAGCTCCTCGCGCGGGGAGAGCGCGTGGTCGCGACGTGCCGCCGCCCGCAGGAGGCGCTCGCGCTGGCTGACCTCGCGGCGCGCGATCCGGCGCTCCGGGTGCTGTCGCTCGACGTCACCGACGAGGCGTCCGTGGCCCACGCGGCGCAGGCCCTGGACGGGGAGCGCGCGCGCCTGCTGATGAACGTCTCGGGGCTGCTGCACGACGGCGATCTGGGCCCGGAGAAGCGGCTCGCGGACGTCGACCCGGCTCAGCTCGCGCGGGTCTTCGCCGTCAACGCGTACGGGCCGCTCCTGGTCGCGAAGCACTTCGCGCCGCTCCTGGTCCACGGCGAGCGGGCCGTGCTCGCCAACGTCTCGGCGCGCGTCGGCAGCATCGAGGACAATCGCCTCGGCGGCTGGTACGCCTACCGCGCCTCGAAGGCGGCGCAGAACATGTTCACCCGGAACCTCTCGATCGAGCTCGCCCGGCGCTCGAAGCAGCTCGCCGTGATCGCGCTCCACCCGGGCACCGTCGACACCGCGCTGAGCGCGCCGTTCTCGTCGCGGGTGCCCGACGACAAGCTCTTCGACGTGGAGCGCGCCGCGCGGCAGCTCCTCGGACTCTGCGACGACGCGACGCCGGAGAAGACGGGACAGTTCTTCGCCTGGGACGGCTCGCGCATCCCCTGGTAGAGCGGCTCAGAACTGGAAGTAGATGAAGGGCGCCGCTTGCCCGGCCGACAGGTGCAGCAGCAGCGCGGCCACGGCCACGATCAGCAGCCCGAGACCCCACCAGGGCAGCTCCTTCAGCGCGGTCTCCGCGCGCTTCACCCACGCCTCGGGCGCGAAGTGCGGGACCATGATCGCGACCATCGCCACCCAGACCCACGGGTCGACGCGGACCGGCGTCCAGTCCGTGCCCCACATCTGGTCGTACATATCGAGCATGTTGGTGAGGTTGGGCGAGCGGAACATCGGCCAGTGCACGACGAAGAAGCTCAGGCTCAGGAGGGTCAACAGCACGCGGCGCGCCCCGCCCTTCGGGGGCGTCGGGTCGCCGCCGCGGGCCTCCTTCCACGCGCGGTAGAGCCGGTTCAGGGTCACGCCGGTCGCGTGCCAGAGGCCGAAGACTACGAACGTCCACCCCGCGCCGTGCCACACGCCGATGATGAAGAAGCTGAGGAACAAGTTGACGTACGTGCGGCCGGGGCCCTTCTGGCTGCCGCCCAGCGGGATGTAGAGATAGTCCTGCACCCAGCGCGACAGGGTGATGTGCCATCGTCGCCAGAACTCGATCGGGCCGGTGGAGTTGAAGGGCCGGTCGAAGTTCTCGGGCAGCTCGAAGCCGAAGAGGCGCGCGCTGCCGCGGGCGACGTCGGTGTAGCCGCTGAAGTCGCCGTAGAGCTGCCAGGTGTAGCCGAAGACCGCGATCCACACCTCGCTCGTGCTGAACGCGCCCGGGTTGTCGAAGACGCGATCGATGAGCCGCGTGGCGAGGAAGTCCGCGATGGCGACCTTCTTCACCAGGCCGCGGAGGATGAGATAGATGCCGCTCTGCGCGCCGGCGATCGAGAGCTTCGGCGCCTCGTTGAACTGCCAGAGGAACTCCTTGGCGCGCACGATCGGGCCCGCCACGAGCTGCGGGAAGAAGGCCACGTACATCGCGAACTCGAGGAGATCGCGGTGCGGCTCGAGCCGCCGCCGGTAGACGTCGATCGTGTAGCTGAGGGTCTGGAACGTGTAGAAGCTGATCCCCACCGGCAAGATCAGATGCAGGAGCGGCGGGTCCCACGTCACGCCGAAGAGGCTCAGGGCCTGCGACGACGCGACCAGCCCGAAGTCGGCGTACTTGAACAGGCCGAGCGCGCCGAGGTTGATGAACAGGCTCAGCGCGACCAGCGCCTTGCGACCGCCCTCTCCTTCGGTGCGCCCGAGCGCGAGGCCGATCCAGTAGTCGACCAGCGTGGACCCGATGATCAACAGGATGAACACCGAGTTCCACGACATGTAGAACAGGTAGGAGGCGAGCAGCAGGATCGTCGTCCGCACCGCGCGCAGCAGCCGCTCGCGGCGCGCGGCCGAGTCGATCACCCGCCTGGCGAACGGACTCGCGCCCGGCTCGAGCGCCCAGAAGGCGATGAACACCAGCGCGAGGAAGACGACGTAGTCGGTGCTGTTGAAGAGCATCCGGGGTCGGCCAGAGGCGGAAGATTCTCGACGCACATGGCACGGACCGGTCGCGATAGCCAGCGAGATGGCTCCGCAGGTCATTGACGATCCAGCGGTTCCGGGGTGTGATCGCGGAGCGGTACGTGGCAAGCGAAGATCGAAAGAGCGCCCTGGCCAACGCCCTGGGGAACCCCCTCGCGAGAGGGGACCTGGACGCGGCGCTCGACGCGGTGCGCGCGGTGCACCAGCGAGACCCGGGCGCGGACGACGCCAAGCGCGTCGTCGAGGCGCTCGAGCTGCTCATGTCACAGGTCTGGATCGGCTCGACCGAGGCCGACCCTCGCTACGCGACGGCGGTCGAGGGGCTGGAGCGGGGTGACGTCGCGCACGCGCTGCAGCTCTGGGACGCGATCGTGCGCGACAAGCCGCACGCGGATCTCGCGGAGCGTCTGGCGACGCGGGCGCGCTTGATCCTGGCCGCCGCGAGCGGGCATGCCCTGCCCATCGACGGGCCCATCGACGGGCCCGTCTTCGAGGACCTGACGCGCAACGCCGCGCCGGGCGAGCTGCCGCTCTCGGCGTTCGAGACGGACGACGAGACCGCCGCGGTCCAGGCCGTGGTGCCGCCCGAGGCCTTCCGCGAGGAGCCGACCATGAGCCTCGAGCTCGGCGAGTACGAGCTGCTCGACGACGCGCCGAGCGACGCGGCCGAGAGCACCCGCATGGTCCACGCGTCTCAGCTCCCGGTGGAGCAGTCGCGCAAGGAGACGACCCGCGTCGCCGGCGCGGGCGAGCTGCCCCTCGAGGAGCTGCGCCGTCAGATGGAGGACGAGAACGCCGACCAGGCGCTCGACCTCCTGCTCGACGACATCGAGGAGGAGGCCAGCCGACCGGCCCTCGACCTGGACGTGGACGACGAGCTCGACGACGAGGAGGGCGCCGAGGGGCCGACCGAGGTCTCGAGCCCCGATCAGCCCGTCGCAGAGCGTCTTCCGCGTCGCACACCGAGCCGATCGTTCGGGCTGCCCAAGGGGATGCAGCCGCCGCCCGAGGGCTCGGGGCCGTTCCCGATGGAGAGCTTCACGCCGCCCGCCCGCGCCGACAGCAGCCGCCCGCCGCCGGCCGCGATCCCCAGCAAGGCCGAGCTCTCGAAGACGCCCCACGCGCCGGTCGAGACGGGGGAGGTCGCGCTGCCCTCGGCAGGGCAGTGGGAGGTCCACGAGCCGGGTGAGCGCTCGGCCGGAGGCGAGCGCGTCCAGGTCGGCGCGGTCGATCGCAGCTGGACCGGCATCCGGGTCGAGGACGATCCCGCCACCTTCGAGCCGGGCGTCGAGGGCGTCGACGCGGACAGCTGGGACGATCCCACCGAGGTGGGGGTCGGCGCCGAGGAGCGCGAAGCGGAGGCCATGGTCAGCCGGGGCGAGCTCGGCGAAGCGCTCCGCCTCTACCAGGACCTCGCGACGAAATCGAGCGAGCGGCGCCACTGGGACCGCGTGGCCGAGATCGCGAAGATGCTCCAGGAGCGCGCGGGCGGCTGACGCCTCGCGGGCCAGGTCACGACGGGACGAGGCCGCGGCCGCGGAAGTACTCGATGGCGTCGCGGATGGTGTCCTCGATCGGGCGGAACGTGGCGCCGAGCTCGCGGCGCGCCCGATCGTTCCGGAAGAAGCTCGGGCGGAGGCTGAACTCGAAGAACTCGCGCGCGAGCAGCGGGGGCTCGCCCGTGCGCCGCGCGTGGAAGTCCATCGCCTTGGCCACGGTGCGCGCCACGGACACCGGCAGCTTCACGAGCGGCTTCTTCGTCGCGCCGACGCGCTGGATGGTGCGGACGAGCTCCTCGTTGGTGAGGTTGGCGCTCGTCGCGACGTAGCGGCCGCCCTTCTCGCCCTCACGCGCGGCGAGGAGATGCACGCGCGCGGCGTCGCGCACGTCGACGTAGCTCGCGCCGCCGTCGAAGTGGAGCGCGGGGCCGGGCTGAAAGCTCTTGATGATCAGCGCGCCGCTCGGGGTGGGGCGCAGGTCTCCCGGTCCGAGCACGATGGCCGGACACACCACGCGCACGTCGAGATCCCAGTCCGCGAAGTACTCGGCCAGCTCGCGGCTGAAGAGCTTGCTCCGGCTGTAGGGGAAGTCGAGATCCCAGCACTCGTAGGGGGTCTCCTCGTGCGCCGTCTCCCCCGGCTCCGGCCGGCCCAGCGAGACGATGCTGGCCGTGTAGATCACCTTCTCCACCCCCGCGCGCCGCGACGCCTCGAGCACGTTGAAGGTGCCACGAAGGTTGACGTCGTACATGGGCCACGGGTCGGGGGCGAAGTCCTGGTAGATCGCCGCCGCGTGGAAGACCGTGTCCATGCCCGCCACCGCGCGCTCGCAGTCGGCGCGTCGGCGCACGTCGCCCTCGAGGATCTCGACCGCCACGCCCTCGAGGTTCTCGCGGCTCTCGCCCGGGACGGCGAACACCCGCACGTCGACGCCCTCCTCCCGGAGCTGCCGCACCACCCAGCTCCCGAGGAAGCCGCACCCACCCGTCACCAGCGCCCGCTTCATGGCGCGGAGCATACCGCGACCTTGCGCCGCTCCGGTCGGGGTGACACCACGGGGCCATGCGCAAGCGCCTCGCCGTGTCCGTCTCGCTGCTCACCGTACTCGTGGGCGCCCTCGTGGCCGCGGTCGCCGCCGCCGACGCGAGCCGGTCCAAGCAAGCCGCCGCCGGCCAGACCCAGGTCGAGCTCGTCGAGGCCGGCGAGGGCGATCGCCAGCCGCTGCGTTATCGGTTCGAGGCTGGCCAGCGCACGCGCCTGCGCTTCACGCTCGAGATGGACATGCAGGCCTCCATGGGTGAGCGCAGCTCCGACGTCGACATGCCGGCCGTGCGCCTCGACCTCGACCTCGGACCCACCGCGGTCACGGACGGACACCTCCGCTACCCGTGGCGCGTGAGCGGCCTCGACGTGGTGGGCGGCGCCGAGGGCCCCGCGCGCGAGCAGTTCGAGCAAGGCTTCTCCGGCCTCGAGGGCGCGCACGGCGTGGCCGAGATCGACGACCGTGGACGGGTGATCGACCTGACCTTCGAGCTGCCCGAGGGCGCCGCGCCGGAGCTGCGGCAGCACGCCCAGACCCTGCGCGATGGCCTCGGTCAGCTCACCCCGCCGCTCCCCGAGGAGGCCGTGGGCACGGGCGCGGTCTGGCGCATCGGCACTCAGCTCCGCATGCAGGGCATGTCGCTCTCGATGTCTTCGGAGTACCGGCTGCGGCGACGCGCGGGTGACCGGCTCGAGCTCCAGACCCGGGTCCGCAACGCCGACGGCTCGCAGCTGCCGCCGGGCGCGCAGCTCGACGTCACGGGCAGCGGCCGCACCCGCCTCGAGCTCGACCGGCTCGGCGCCCGCTCGCGCGCCCGCACCGTCACGGAGATCCTCAACCGCGGCGCGCAGGGCGAGATGCGCATGCGGCTCGAGCAGCGCACCGAGCTCGCGCCGCGGAGCTGAGAGGCGGCTCAGGCGCGCGGCGGCGGGGGGAGCGAGCTGCGGCCGATGAGGCGGCGCACCGCGCGCACCAGCTCCTCGCGGTCGAGCGGCTTGGCGAGGAAGACGTCGGCGCCCAGGCTCGACAGCACGCTCCAGTCCTTCGCGCTCCCCACGCCGGTCACGACCGCGATCGGGAAGCGCGGGCACTCGGCGCGCAGGGTCGCCACCACCTCGAGGCCGTTGATGTCCGGGAGCTGGAGATCGACGAGCGCCACGGCGGGTGGGCTCCGGGTGATGCCCTCGATCGCCGACGCGCCGTCCCGGTAGGTGTCGACCTTCGACGAAGGGAACGCGCCCTCGAGCGCGAGCCGCGCGAAGGCGGTGAAGTCCGCGTCGTCGTCCACGATCGCCACGTGGAGCCGGCCGATCCCGCTCTCCGCCTCCTCCGCCATGCGCTCGAGCCCGGTGATGAGCTCCCGCGCGGAGCCGGTCCGGAGCCTCGGGTCCTTGGCCAGGGCGGCGAGCAAAACCTCGTCGCCCGTCGCGCCGATCTCGGGGCGCAGCGCGCTCGGCGGCCTGGGCGGCAGCGTCGCGTGCATGTTGAGGAGCTGCACGAGGTTCTCGGCGTCGAACGGGGGCTGCCCCGTCAGGAGCTCGAACGCGATGACGGCGAGCGAGTACACGTCGACGCGCTTGGACAGCTCGGGCGAGACCTTCTCCATCGCGAGGACCTCGGGCGCCATGTAGGCGGGCGTACCCGCGAGCTCGAGCGTCTTGCGCACCTGGGTGTCGAGGAGGCGCGCGAGGCCGAGATCGGTCACCACCACGCGGCCCTTCGGATCGACGAGCACGTTCGACGGCTTCAGGTCGCCGTGGGTGGCGCCCGCCGCGTGGATCGCCTCGATGCCGGCGCCGATGTCCGAGAGGATCGAGACGGCCTGCCCGATCGACAGCGGCAGCGCCTCGCTCTCTTCGAGCCAGGTCTCGAGGTCGGTGCCCTCGACGAGCTCCATCACGAAGTACGGGGTCCCGGCGTGCTCTCCGAGCGCGTGAATGGCCACGACGTTCGGGTGTGAGACGCGGGCCATCGCTCGGGCCTCGGTCTGGAACCGCTCCCGGATGCCCTTGCTCGAGACGTGGCTCGGCGCGACGAGCTTGATGGCCACGCGCCGCTCGAGGCCCGGGTCGAGCCCCTTGTAGACGACGCCCATCTCGCCGCGCCCGAGCTCGCTGAGGATGCGATAGCGGCCGTCGAGCATGTCGCCGATCTCGAGCACGCCCGAGCGGCGGCGCTTCGCCTTGAGCCGCGCCCCCGGATGAGACGCCATCGTGTCGCGCCTCCCCTCGTCCTCGTCGTCGGTACTCACCCGTCCTTAGGGTGTGCCCCCCGACGGTCCACTGTCGAGTGTTTCGACGGTGTCGGAGCTACTCGTCGAGCTCGAGCCCGTCGTAGACGTCGTCGGCGCGGAGCCCCAGCCACGGGTCGCTCGCCGGCGTCAGGAGGAGCTGGGCGTAGACGCGCCGGTTGAGCGCCGCGAGGTCGCGGGTCGCGGGATCGCGCTCGACGAACCAGCGCCGGATCTCGTCCCGGAACCGGACCTCGTTGCGCACGCCGTCCGCCAGCGCGTCGCGCTCGAGCCGCTCCGCGATCGCGGTGACGTCGTCCCGCCCCGTCTTGAGCCGGAGCAGCGCGCGCGAGCGGACCGAGAGGCGTCCGTGTCCCAGCAGCTCCCGACCGACCGCGGCCCAGTCGGGCTCCGGGGCCGCCTCCGCCTCCGCGCCCATCAGCGCCAGCGCGGGCGTCTCGACATAAGCCTTGCGTATGGTCAGCGGCATGGCGATCGCGGCCGAGGGCGCGTCTCCCGTCGGAGGGGCGGCCGGTCGAGACGCCCGGGCCGCGTCGTCGAAGGTCAGCCAGAGCGGCGCTCGCGCCCACGTCGCGCGGCTCGCCGCGCGCGCCGCCTCGTGCGCCTGCGCCAGACAGGCCTCGCGATCGGCGCCGCTCCTGCACTGCCCGTGCACCGCGCGTGCGGCGACGAGCGCCGCGCGAAAGCCTCCCGGTGAGTACAGCCCCACGATCGCGTCGAGGGGGCGACCCTGCGCGTCGAGCACGTAGTGCACGGAGTTGCCCGTGATGGTCCGGCGCAGCTCCCGGCCGTCCCCCATGTCGATCGTGATCACGGGCGCCGGCCGCTCGCTCGACCAGTGCAACACGAAGTGACGCTGCATCTCTCGCGCGACCTCCGGGTCCGCGTAGAGGACGATCCGGAAGTAGCGACTGTTCGCGCAGCTCAGCTCCTCGTCCAGCCGTCCGAGCAGCCGCAGCGACAGGATCGGGAGCCCGCGCCGCGCCGCCTCTCGCTTCGCCGCCTCCATATCGGTGTGCCAGTAGAGGCCCGAGGCGTGCCCGTCGCGCTGGCCGCTCACCGCGTCGATCGCCGCGCGCAGCCCGTCGAGCCCTTCGCCGTCGCCAGCCCGCAGGCGCTCCACGTCCTCCCGGTGCGCGTCGAGCAGGGCGCGGAGACCCGCCGGCCCCTGCGCGCGCAGCTGCCTCCGCGCCTCGGCATCGCTCGGCGTGGCCATTGCCGCCGTCCGGAGCTCCGCGGCGGTCGGAGCGTCCCGCTGCGCGCTCGCCGCGTCCCACGCGAACGGCGTCAGCACCGCCCCCAGAATCCCGATCGTGATCGCTGCTCGTCGAAATCGCATGCCGGCCTCCCACGCTCAGCATGGGCCGCCTGGCCGACGGGCTCCGTAAAGCTTCGGTCAAAGCCGGAACGGGTAGCTCACCGCGAAGCGCTCCCGCGAGAACGGCGCCAGCCGCGCCGTCATCGCGGCGCGCTCCACGCACGCGACGACCTCGGCCGGCCAGTCGCCCGAGACGGGCGCGCTCTCCACCGTGCCGTCGCTCCCGCGGAAGGTGAAGCGCACCGAGGCGGTCCCGTGCCTCCCCGGTGAGCAGGCCCGCACGAGCGGCTCGACCGCGCGCATGGCCCCGACGACCTCGCTGCGGCTCGGAGTCGGGCGCGCCGCGCTCGGGGCGGCCTCCACGCTCGGGGCGGCCTCCACGCTCGGGGGATTGAACGAGAACGACGTCCGGAAGCGTCCGCCGTCCGACCGCGCGAAGCGGAGCCGACGCACGGCGTCTCGAGCGCACGCGTCGACCTCCGAGTCCACGCCCTCGACGACCTCGGCGCTCCTCACGGTGCCGGTCGGAGCCACCCGCACGAGGAGCCGCACGTCCCCCCGGGCGCCAGGGCGGCTCGAGAGCGCGCGCTCGTAGCAGCCCTGGATGGAGCGGACGCGCGCGCGCAGGGCCCGCCGGGCTTCCGACGCCATCGCCTCGCGGCCCTCCTCCAGCACGATCTCGCCCAGGGCGACGGTCGCCCGTGTGACCGGCGCGGCGCCGGGCCTGATGGCGCCCGCGAGAGGCTCGGTGCCCGCGACGGGCTCGGCGCCCGGGGGCGTGGTGGTCATCAAGCGCACCTCCGCCTCCGTCCCGGATTCCAGCGTGCGCTCCACCCTCGCCAGGATCTCGTCGTCGCGCCGCGCCTCGAACACATGGGCGCCGGGCCCCACGGTGACTCTCCCTCCGTTCGTGAGCGGCCCGCGGTCCTGGCCGTCGACGTAGAGTGTCGCGCCAGCGAGTAGATTGGTGGCGATCGTCACCTGCGGGGGCGCGACCGGCGCGACGACGGGGGGCGCGTCGTCGGCCCCCAGGAGCCGATCGCATCCGACGAGAGAGAGCACGGAGAGGAGGAGAAGACAGACGCGCAACATGCGCGCAAGCTTACTTTCGATTGAGCCAGGTGTCCCGGGAAAAATCCTTCGGGGACAGCTCCAGCGGGACCGGGCCGGCCGGGACGATCTCGTTGCCGGTGCGACCGAAGTAGCCGTTGCGGGCGTGATCGAGGTCGCTCGCGTCGGCGACGCCGGGCCAGTCGAGCATGCGCCGGAGCCAGTCGGCGAGGCGCGGGTAGTCCCGGACGCGGGCCGCGTCGAGCCGGAAGCGCGCGTAGTAGACCGCGTCGTGGCGGAAGACGGTGGGGAACAATCGCAAGTCGGCTTCGGTCGGGTGATCGGTGTCCACGAGCCATGGGCGATCGCGCAGGCGCGACTCGATCCACGCGAGCCCCGCGAAGTAGCGCTCGAAGGCGCGCGCGTAGGCGGCCTGGGTGCGCGCGAAGCCGGCCTTGTACGCGCCGTTGTTGATGCGCTGGTAGATCTCCTCGTTCAGCCGATCGATCTCCGCGCGGTGCGCCTCTGGATAGAGGGACACGCCCCGCGTGGCCAGCGGGCCGAAGGCGTCGTCGAACATGCGCAAGATGTCCGCGGACTCGTTGTTGACGATGCGCTCGGTCAGGGTGTCGTAGAGGAAGGGGACCGAGCGCTCTTCGCTCCCTTCGGCTTCGTAGTACTCGGCGACGTAGGTGCGGCCGTGCACGCGGTCTTCGGTGCAGCCCGGGATGGCGGGGTTGAACTGCCAGCCGCGCTCGGGGTCGCGCCGGAAGTAGACGATGGACGCGCCGACGGCCGCCTCGAGCCCTTTGACGGCGCGGCCGAGCAGCGCGCGGTGGGACCAGGGGCAGTTGAGGGGCGCGAAGAGGTGGTAGCGGCCGGCCTGCGGGGGATGCGCCGGGTCCCCGACGCGCGCGCGGTGCCGGGACAGGCCGCGCACCCACTCACCCTCCGCGCGCGCCGCGTTCGGATCCTCCTCCACCGACGCGTCGAGCTCTCCTTCGACCGACAGGGACTGCCGGAAGTGCGGCGCGTCGAGCGCGGGGCGCCCTGCGAGCGGGATCAGCCCTCGCGGGTTCAGGTCCCCGGCCTCCTCGTGGGGCTCCCGCACCAGCGCGTCCCAGTCGGTGGCCTGCCAGACCTCGGGGCGCTCGAACAGATCGCGGGCGTGGGCGTGGAGCGCCGGGAGATCCTCGAGCAGGTACACGTTCGCCTTCCAGAGCACGTGATGCACCGCGTCGATGCGGACGGCGAAGCAGAAGAGCAGGAGGTCGGCGAACGAGATCGTCCCCCCGAGCACGTAGCGATGATCCCGGAGGTGCTGGTCGATCGCGCGCACCTCCTGCGCCCAGTCGTCGACCTTGCGCTCGTAGATGCCCTGGTGGCTCTCGGCGCCCAGCGCGTGCGCGCCCTCGAGGACGCCCCGCACTCGCTCGAGCCAGTCCGCGTGGGCCGGCCCGCGCTCGAGGAGGCCCGGCGCGACGGCGTCGACGATGGACAACCAGTCTTCACTCTCCAGCGTACCGTCCATCCGCTCGAGCCGCGGGGGAGCGTGGGGCGTCGGCGCGAGCTCGACCCGATCGTCGGCGCGCTCGAGGAAGCCGCGCGCGATCGCGAGCGAGTGCCCGATCGGATCGCCGAGCGAGACCACGAGGCGGTGCGTGGGCGCCTCGGACGCCGGCGGGATCACGAGCGGGCGGGGCTTCATGCCCTCAGGGTAGAGCAGAACGCGCGCCAGGGTCTCCGTCGAGGGCGCGCCGGACGCGCTCGACCAGCTCGCCCGGACGGAACGGCTTCTCGAGCACGTCGGCCTCCTCGCCCAGCGCGCCTCGTCGGATCCGCTCGTCGACGTGACCGGTGATGAACAGGACCGCGATCTCGGGCCTCAGGGAGCGGATCTCGGCCGCCGCGCTCGGGCCGTCCATGCCCGGCAGCATCACGTCGGAGACGAGCACGTGGATCGGCCCGTCGTGGCTTCGCGCAAGCTCGACCGCGTCCTCGCCCCGGCTCGCCATCAAGACCTGGTAGCCGGAGCCGCGGAGCGCGCGCTCGATGACGTTCGCGACCGGCAACGCGTCTTCCAGGACCAGCACGGTCTCCGTGCCCACGCGGGCCGCCGGATCGACGGGGCTGGCCGCCGTCGCCTCGCCTTCCGCCGTGGGCAGGTAGACGGTGACCGTCGTCCCCTCGCCGAGGGCGCTGCGGAGCTGCACCGCGCCGCCGCTCTGCTTGACGATCCCGTAGACGATCGCGAGCCCGAGCCCCGTGCCCCGGTCGCCCGTCTTGGTGGTGAAGAAGGGCTCCATCGCCTTGGCGCGGGTGGCCTCGTCCATGCCGATGCCGGTGTCGCTCACCGTCAGGCGGACGTAGGGTCCGGGCTCGATCCCCAGCTCGTCGTCGTCGCCGATCACGACCTCCTCGGCCGCGAGGCGCAGCCGCCCGCCGTCGGGCATCGCGTCGCGCGCGTTGGTGGCCAGGTTCAGGGTGAGCTGCTCGATCTGCCCGCGGTCGGCGCGCACGTTCAGCGGTTCCGGCCCGAGCTCGAGCTCGACCTCGATGTTCTCGGCGATCACCCGGCTGAGCAGCGCGCGCATCTCGTCGAGCGCCGCTCGGAGATCGAAGATCTGCGCGTCGTAGAGCTCG
>SHBB01000239.1 GCA_004213565.1 Sandaracinaceae bacterium | reverse complement strand
GAGCTGAGCGCACACCTCTCGCCCCTCAAGCACCTGGGGCTGATCACGGAGTGGAACGACCGCGAAATCCGCCCTGGGACCGACTGGGAAGACGAGATCCTTCAGAGCCTCGACCGGTCCGACCTCGTCGTGCTCCTGGTCTCCTCGGACTTCATCAACTCGGGCTACTGCTACGGCGTCGAGATGACCCGTGCCCTGGCCTGCCACGACCGGGGGACGGCCTGCGTTATCCCCGTGATCGCGAGGCCGTGCCGCTGGAGCGCCCTACCGTTCGCCAAACTCCAAGCGCTCCCCGCCGAGGCGAAGGCGATCACTACCTGGGCCGATCGGGACTCAGCCTACCTCTCGGTGGTGCAGGGGGTCGAGGACGCGGCCCGCAGGCTCCTCGCCTCGTCCTCCTCCATCGCCGCGGAGTGGGTCGCGTCCCTACTCGCCCGGCGGCGGGTCACGCGGGTCGTACAGCTCTTCTTGAAGGAGCGGGGGCTGTACCACGGCCCAATCAACGGTGAACCCGCCAACGTCCCACTCCACGAGGCCGTCCGCGAGTTCCAACTTCGGTCTGGGCTCTTGGCCGACGGTCTCATCGGACCGGAGACACTACGCGCGATCGTCGCCCAGTCCGGCCCGGCGAGACCGCCCACCTGGTGATTGCCGTAAGGGCTCGTCCAGATCCTGCGTGCCTCTCAGGGCCGTCTCCGCGAACGGAAGACGCTCCGCGCAGGCCCTACCCACACCTGCGTGATCCACGGGAAATGGAACAGCCGTTCTACGCCCTCGTGAACACCCACTCGCTCGAGCGTGAACACGCCACGGACGAACGTGAACGCTCATTCGCTGATGGTGAACGCCTTTCGGCCTGATGCCAGTTCGCCCCCTCATGGGCCCCCGGGCGGAACTTGCAGGCCCATGGGATCGCCTGATTTTCAGCCCAAAGGGACCACCCGCGGGGGATGCGCCGAGGTTTTCAGGCTCATGGGATAAACCTGATTTTCAGCTCGAAGGGACCACCCTGCGGGCTCCCTCGATTCGGTGACCGGAGCCCGTCCGGAGTCATGCACGAGCCGGCGCGCGACGACTCCGGATGGCCTACCGGGAGCTGAAGATGATCAAGGTGAAAGTAGTGCTGCGACGGTACACGCAGGGGCAGTCGCTGCGGAGGATCGCGAGAGAGAGACGGGCTCGGACCGAAGGACGGTCCGTCGGTACGTGGAGGCGACGCTACCGAGTGAGAGCCATCGTTTGTTGGCGGTGCATGAGCCCCGCATCGTATCCGCTGCACGGAGCGAAGCGGTTTAGCCGCGCGCGTCGTCGTGGGAGAAGTAGCGGGCGGCGGCAACCACGAGGGCGCCGCGCTCGGCAGGAAGACTGGCGTGTTCGAGGAGCAACGCGTCGCACTTCTCGGCGATCTCCTGCGCGATGTCGAGCGGAAGCATCTCGTTCGCCTGCGCGGCGGCGCGAATCTCGTCGAGGTGATCGCGCACCGCGGCTTGCTTCGTGGCAGTGCGGAGGTGCGCGTCCCGACACCGGAAGCGGAAGCGAACGCCATGGCCCTCGAATCTACACGGTGCTGGCCGGTCGAGTCATCGAGCGTGTGTGGGTCCGATGGCGATATGAGCAGAACGCCCCTCTCCCTCAAGAAGCCAATCACGCCCGGCTGCGCCCCGATACGAGCCTTGATGCTACACCGGTCGGTCCGTCGGGTGTTGCAGGAATGCTATAGCGCGAGCGAGGGTCAGCCCTCGTCGAACCAGGTCCCAGCTCCCCGGTCTGGAGCGCGCTCCTACTCTCTCGCCCCTCTTACGGCCAGTTCCTCACGAGTCGCATCGTAGGTGGCCCTAGCCGATTGACATCTGAATGCGCTCACCGGTAGCATAGTTGCGTAGGGAGATTGCGATGATCGATTTCATCGCACGGTCTGCCGAAGGGCCTGACGCTGCGCGTCCGGTGCTCGGTGACGCCCCTACTCGAGAGGGGGAATACCTGATGCCGTCTACCGGGCGAACACGAACTCAACAGGTGGCTTTGTCTTCGATTGCCTGCGTGGCGGTGATGGCGTGCACACCGCGCACGCTGATCGTGCGGGTCCCGCATTCGCCGCACGGGAGCGGGGGTGTGACGTTCTCCTGCGACCAGCTGGATCCCTCGTCCGTGGACCCGGCGGCCCCTCCCGTCGCGGATACGTGCTCTGAGAACGTTGTGACCAACGCCGACAGCGACGCGGGTGTGCCGGAGAACCATCCCAATACCCGCTTCGTCTATCCGGCGCAGTGCGCGACGATACAGGAGTTTCGCATCCTGGACCCGGCGTCGGACTCTCCCCGAATCACGGTGACCTGCGCGGAGGTGGCGGCTCCGGCAGGTCTGCAGCTGGACGCGGCCCAAGACCCGGCTCCGACCGGCGCGGCGTCGCCCGAGGGCAACTGACATGCCGATCCCGCCCGAGATAGCACACTTGACGCGACAAGGGACCTTCACCGGGTTCCATGGCTCGCCGTCGACCGACGTCCCCTTCTGGATCGCGCCGCAGAACGCGACGCAGCTGCGGAAAGCCCTCGAACTCTGCATCACCCACAAGACCCCGGCTAGCGTGAAGGGGTCCTCCTGGTCAATCTCGTCGATCACGAAACCGAACCGGGTCCTGATCGACCTGGGCCAGTTCCACAACGAGGTACCTCCCGTCAGAGGGGTCGACTCGGATCACGTGGACGAGGCTCCCGCGAAGGGGAAGTACGTGCACGTCCGGGGCAACGTGCTGGTGCGCTACCTCAACCATACGCTCGCCATGAGCACACCACGCCTGGCGTTGTCTACCTCCGGGGCGGCCAACGGGCAGGCGATCGCGGGCGCGATCGCGACAGGCTCGCACGGCGCCGCGATCGGCTATGGTGCCATCCACGAAGCGGTCCGTGCGGTCTGCTTGCTGACCTCGCCGGACACGGCGGTCCTCGTTCAGCCCGAGGCCGCTTCATTCAACGAGGGCCTGGCCAAATCGCTCGCGTCCGAGTTGGGGGTTCCGGTGGTGGCACTGGCCGACGATGAGGCCTTCGGAGCAGCGCTAGTGGGATTGGGCGCGGTGGGCGTGGTGTACTCCCTCGTGCTCGAGGTGGAACCGCTGTATCAGCTGAAGGCGGTCTGGGTGGATCGCGACGCGGACGACCAGGGAGTCTTCGACGCTATCGACGACGACGAACCGGCTCGACTGGCGCCGAGCGTCGCCAACGCGTTCAACGTCGCCTTCGCGTTCAACCCATATCCCGAACAAGGCACGGCGATCTGGGGCAGCGTTCTCCGAAAGATCAAGCCAACGGAGGCGTACGTGGGCCCGCGCGTAGCGCATCCTCGCTTCGGCAACTCCATCAATTTCTGGATCGCCCAGCAGTCGCCACTCCTCCGCAAGCTCTGTCCCGGTGTCGTGGACTGGGCGATCCGGCAGCACTATCACGACTCGGCCCCCCCGCCCGACAAGGCGCTCTTCCCCGGCGACGCCTTCGGCGATACGACGCTCGCGCAGGGGATGGGCCGCGGAATCGAGTTCGCGGTGCACCGGCGCCATGCTGGGAAGGCTCTGCGCTGCCTGCTCCAAGCGCTGAAGCGGGAGCTGAAGGACGAGGGCCGCGCTCTGGCGGGTGCGATGGGCATGCGCTACGTCGGCCCGTCGCGACTGGGCCTGCTCGGCATGAACTGCGCTGATCGCGCCAAGCACCCGAGCTTCAACGGCATCGCGTGCTTCGAGGTGGGAGCGATGGCGGGTCCCCGCGACGCGAACACGACACGGATCTTCCAGGCCTGTGAGCGCGCCATGCGAGAACTCGACGTGCCGTTCACACTCCACTGGGGCCTCGAGAACGATGGGCTGTTGGCGAGCGACATCGAGAGATACTTCGGCGGCAACGTCGACCGATGGCGGAAGGGACGGAACAGGATCCTCCCTGACGCCGTACAGCAGGCGTGCTTCCGCAACCCGCTGACGGCTCAGGTCGGGCTGACCTCATAGCACAGAGTGCTGTCGCGCTAGCGAGCACTAACCCTCCCACGCCCTGGGGGTCGGTCGGCCGCGGCCCTTCGAGGTCGAGAAGACGCGGAGAGGGCCCAGTTCGAGGTTCAGCCTCTCGAGTGCCCATGGAGCCATCTCCTTCCACAGCGCTTCTCCAGGGTCCGCGTCGGGGAGCCCTGGCGGTGGTCTGCCGACGGTGAGCCCATCCCCCAGCCTGCGCGAAGAGGCGGCCTCGAGCATCAACCGGCCTTCGCGCCAACAGCGACGAGGGCGAATGAAGTGAGACGTGTCATGACGGTGAGCTACGCGGCTCCCGACTGCGGGCCTCTCCTCTGTCGCCCGATGTCCGATGAGTGACGTAAACTGGTCGACGGCGCCCCAGGGACGCTCGTCGTCATATCGTCATTAGCGCTCGCTCCAGTCCCGGTACCGCCGTTTGTGATCGGCCTCTCGAAAATCACGAGATGCGGGCGCACCACGACACCCTGAACAGCTCAGCTCGAGCGCTCGGATCGCGCGGTCAGCGCCTCGACGATGTCATCCAACCAGGGAAGATCGCCGGCGAGACCGCGTGCGTCCCAAGCCTCCCGAATCATCCCGAGGTTCTTGCCGGTGGACTCGGGCTCCCATCTCTCCCGGACCGCGGCCAATGCACGCCCGAGGTGCCTTCGCGCCTCCGCCTCGTCATGATCGAGCACGGCGAGCTCGAGAAGCGTCGCGTGGTCCCAATAGTCGAGTTTGCTCTTGGCCATGCGCTGCTCCACTGCGAAACGCACCACCGGGAGCAGTCGCGTCTTGCGCGCGAGCGCCTCCGCGCTGCCCCGCAGCTCGAGGAGCGTGACCGCGTTGATGCCCGGGTAGGCGTCGCGCCAGTCGGCTTCGAACCCCCGGACGTACGCTTCGATGGCGTTCTCGAGGTGTCCGGTCGCCTCCTCGACCGCGCCGCCCTTCTTCGCGATCCGAAAGCGGTCCTTGTGGATGCGTCCGATGAGGCCGCACGTCTCCGAGCTCGGGCCCTGCTCCTGTTCGACCTCCTCCAGAATCGAGAGCGCTTCGTCGCGGTCGGGGGAGTACGGGTCGTCGCCGGCGCGTCGGTTCAATGCGAAGGCAAGCTGCTCACGCACCAGCACCGTGTGTCGCACCGGCGCCGGCATCCGGTCGTAGAGCTCGATCATGTGCGACCACGCCTTCTTCCCTCGGTAGCTGAGATAGAGATCGACCAACACGCCCGTCTCGATCGCGTCCAGCGAGCCGAGCCCGTCCCGAACCGCGTCCAGCTCCCCGAGCCCCTCGGCTCGCCGGGCCTTCGCCAGCTTCGCCTTGAGCCCGCGGGCGTAGTCGACGCGGTCGCGGAACTCATCCGTCTTCAGCCGGCTGATCTCGGGAGGCGTGTAGCCCGAGAGCAGCTGGAGGAGCGGGCTGTCCGCGACGCCGTGATCGGCCGCCGTGGCGCGAAGCACGCGGAGACGCTTCGTCAGGCCCTCACGAAGCGCGGCGGCGAGCTCGTCCGTCAACTCGTTGCGTGGTCCGAGCTGGTAGGGGAGCGCGCGGACGAAGTTCACGTCGAAGGGGATGCGCTGATGGCTCGCGAAGATGGGCAGCGTCGTGTGGGAGCGAGTCGCGTGCCGGACCCCGAGCTCGTAGAACACGTTCGCGTTGGCAGTCGTCAGATCCGCGACCGCGAACTCGCAGAGCAGGAGCCGCTCGTACATCGCCTTGTGAATCACGCCCCCCGTCTGCTCGTGGTCCGCGCGGACGGACACCAGCTCGGCGTCCTCGATCCCCGGGCGGATGGCGCGCTCGTAGATGTCGTCGAAGTCGATGTCGCCGCGCCCAGCGGGGTCGGGCTTCTTGCCAAATGGCATGAGCACGAAGCAGAGGGGGTGGTTGTCCATGCGAGTCTCCGCGCCCATCCGGTGATTCGAGGCCGAACGATCAGTAGCCGCCGAAGCCCGCGGGGTCCCACGCCTTGGGGATCGGTCGGCCGGCCCCCTTCGAGGTCGAGAACACGCGGCGGGGCGCCAGCTCGAGGCCCAGCGTCTCCCGCGCCCACGGCGCGATGCCTTTCCAGAGCGCTTCGCCCGGGTCCGCGCGGCGCGTCGGGGAGCTCTGGCGGTGCGCGTAGAGGAACCGAATGGGCATGCCCATGGAGCGCCCCGTCTCCACGAGCCAGCGCAGAGCTACCCGCGCGGTCTCGATGGTCCGCTCGTCCGGACCGGGGAGTTCCTCGCCGCGCGTCACCCGGAGATCCTCTCGGGCCACCGTCTTCGGGTCGTCGGCGAGGCCGGGATAGTGCCCCTCGATCTCCAGGCCGAGCGTCGTCGCGTTGAAGCGGTTGCCGTGATTGACGTGCAGGTCGAGGTCATGCGTCGCGACGAAGAACCCGCGCCGGAACGCGATCGCGTGACAGCCCACGTTCAGCCCGCGACGGGCGAGCGCGAGCTCCTCGTCACCGCCTGCGGCGTCGATCAGCTTGTTCGAGAGGCCGTACTCGCAGGCGGTCTGGTGGAGCACCACACCGACCACCCGGCGGACGTCGCGCCGAACGGGCACGCCCGCCAGCTTGCGCACCTTGCGCTTCCCGTTCCGGTAGACGAAATCCTGCTCGCGCCTGAGATCGTAGAACGGCTTGCGCGGCACGGACGGGCCCGGGAGACCCAGCCGCAATCGATCGGCGATGCCCTCCGCCATCGCTGCGACCTCTTCGGGGGAGCGTCCGGTCGGCGCGAGCTCGCTCGCCACGGCCGCCACGACATCATCTCGCTCGATCATGCCTTCCTCCCGTCACGCTTCCGAGACCACGACGGTCACGTTGCGCGCGTCGCGCGGCACCGTCCGGTAGATCTCTCGGACCCTGTCGGTGGCTGCGACGAGACACCCTTCGGAGTGCGCCGGCTCGGACCCCGGGTGGATGAAGATGCCGACGCGTCCCGTCTGTCCGTCGGGCAGAAACACGGCCTCGTGGCCCTTCGAGACCATGGTGGTCGTCGAGCACCCCGTGTACGTCTTGGCCGGGATCAGCTTGCCCGGGTCCTCCCAGAACGTCGTCGAGAAGCGCTCGGCTCCGTCGACGAGAAATCGCAGCGTGCCCCGCGCGACCGAACGGTCTTCCCGTCGCGCTTCGATCCGGTACTCCGTCATGTCTTTCCCCCCACCCGAGCCGCGCACCCGGCGACTCGGGCCACGAGTATACCGAAAGCCGAGGTGCGTTCGTCAACGGCCCTCAGAGGAAGCGATCTGGGAGGTCCGCGTCCTGCATGTCGCGCTCGGCGGCCGCGGCCCCGAGCCTCTCCAAGAGCGGCAGGTTGCGCGGGTCGTCCATCTCCGACACGCGCTGCAGCTCGGCGTCGGATACCTCGCCCGGCAGGTAGGCCTCCAGACCGCGCCGGCTGAGCTCGAGATCGTAGCGCAGGTAGTGGAACTGCTCGGCTCCGCCCAAGAGATCCGCGCCGAGATCTCCGACGTCCGCGTCGATTCCCCGGGCGGTCGGGCTGCGGGACATCCACTGCATCATCGTCTCGACGAGCGATCCGCAGTCGTCCATCAGCGACACCAGGCTTCCGACCGCGTGGCCGGCGGTGGCCGAGGTCGGCCGGACGCTCGGCTCGCGACGCCCGGTCCCGATCGACACCACGAGGAGCGCGTCGGCGCCGCACTTCCATCGGAGCTGGTGGCCGGAGAGGGTCGCGACCATGAACGCCTGGAGCGCAGGGTTGTTGAACGGGCTGACTCCGCCGTCGACGAAGAGCCCTTTCGTGCTCCAGCCTTCGGGGCTGCGCGCGATCTCGATCCACTCGGGGTCGAAGAACGCGGGGGCGGCGGTCGATGCGCGGACGACCTGCCACAGGGGGTAGTCGCGGTTCGGGATGGCCTCCGCCGTGTCGAAGAACTTGCCGGCGGGGTTGTTCGTCAGCGGCCACGGGCTCCCGGTGTCGAGGCGCTTGGTCATCACGAGGAGCCCCGTCCGAAGGCGGTCGCTGCCGAGCGTGACGTCTCGACCGAACGTGCGCTGCAGCATCTCGATCAGGTTGCTCTCGTCGTACTTCGCCCGCAGGACGCCGCGGCGGAAGAAGCTCTTCTCGAACACGTCGTCGCCGAGCGCCCGGTACTCGCGCTGGATCTCTTCGACGCTCATGCCCTGCGCGAGGCCGGCGGCGATGATGGCGCCGGTGGAGGTCCCGGCGATGAGGTCGAAGAAGTCGCAGAGCCGGAAGCCCTCGCCCGCGTCCAGCCGCTCGCGGAGTCGCCCCTCGAGGCGGGCGAGGTAGCCGAGCGACAGCGCGCCGCGGATCCCGCCGCCGTCCAGGGAGAGGATTCGCTTGGGTCCGACGGACCGGTCCAGATGCTCGGACAGAGTTCGTGATCTCACGGTTTTCTCCAGAGGCGGGTGCGTCCCCCGCCCAGTCGATGACAGGCGGCTCTCAATGACAGTCGAGCCGGTAGGACACTTTGAACTCGTCGGCCGGGAGGACGTCTTCCACGCGCTTGTAGCTCCAACGCTCGCCGTCCCAGCTCGAGCGAAAGTCGTAGGCGAGCACGGACACGCTCGTGGCGTCCTCCGGGACGCGGCCGTTGTCTCGAGCCTCGGTGTGTACTCTCAAGTACTCGCGCCAACCGGGGTCCGAGGCGCTGTCCGCGACCTGCGGTGGGGCCGGCAGCAGAGTCACCACGACCGCGCGAACTCGAGAGGCCTGCTCGCTCCAGGTGAAGATCGCCCGGAACAGGTCGATGACTCGAAACGTCGGCTCTTCCCGGTGCGCCGGTCGCGGAGGATCGTAGCGACGCCCATCCGCTGCCACGTACTCCGGTGAGAGGAAGTAGGCGACACCCACCCGGGTCCCGTCTTCGCCCCGGACCGGCTGCCGGATGAGTCGGTCCGTCATCCGCCTCAGTCGACTCCCGAGCTTGGCCGAGCTGGCCTGGGGCCCTCCCTCGAGCTGCCGCGGGCCGTCGCATCGACCGGACGGCCGTGGCAGCGGGAGGCGAAGCGCCTCCCACCTTTGCTCATCTCCATCGGAGTCCTCCCCCATCGCAGCGTCGCCCGTCGAATCGCCGGACATGTCGCCTCCACCTCCCGCCAGATAGGCGGGCGGCGGTGCGCACGCCGGGAGGAGGAGCGCGAACACGCAGACAGAGCTGACGACTCGAGTGAGACGCTGGAGCGCGAGCTTCGGAAGCCTCGTCACGCGTCGTGGCCCCTCAGCTTCGCGATGCCGACACGCCCCACCGAGCCGAGCGCCAGGGAAGTCAGGAGCGCCGGACCGAGCCAGACAACGTCTTCGGTCGCCTTGGCCCAGGAGCCGGTCAGACTGTGTACGCCCACCACCGCGAGCCCGCCGGCGGCGAGCGACGCGGCCGCCCTCACGAGGCTGGTCGCCAACCCCGCCGAGGCGCTCAGGGCCACGAGAAACGAGACCACGGCCATCCAGAACGATTGCGGGGAGGACGAGGTCTCGTTCTCGGCTGCGACGCCGAGCGTCACCCCGACCGTGACCGCCAACAGCGCGCTCACGGAGTTCCGCCAAGGCGACTTCGTTCGCCCGCAGAGCGCGCCGAGCCGCTCGATCAGTCGGCACAGCCCGTCGAAGTCCGACTGCAAATCCGAAGGTCGGAGCGGAACGAAGTCTCTCGTCTCCCGCAGGGCCCCGATCTTCGCTTCGGCGAGCATGTCCGCGGCGGGGACCGCCTCGCGACGAACGAGCAGCGGGATGATCGGCTTCCCTCGCTCCAGGCCGAGAGCGATCTCCCGCCGCACCCAATCGTGCTCGTCGACCAGCCGCGGCCGACCGTCGACCACGGCCTCCCACTCGGGGCCGACGACCGCGACGAAGACCTCGCAGTCACCCACCGCCTGCGTGAGTTCCGCTTGCCAATCCTGCGAGCCATGGAGCGCCGCGTGGTCGTGAAAGACGCTGCGCTCGCCGAACACGTGCCGGAGCTGTTTCACGAGCCACGCGACGTCCGCCGCCGCGTCACCCCGCCGATAGCTGACGAAGATCGCTCCCGGCGGATTCCCCACGGCGCATCTGGCCGCCCGCTTCGCTGATAGCACCCCGAAACCCCTCCCGCCTCCTTCCCTTCTACACCATCGTGCCGCGAAAAGGGACCTCACGATGGACGAGGGCAGTGACTTCTACGCCGCGCTTCGGCATGCTCGGCGCCTGGGTTTCGAAAGGGGGGCAAGTGGGATTTCAGCGACCCGAGCTGCCGCGCGTGGATCGCGGCGTTCTGAAGATGAGCTATCCGGACCTGGCGATCTCGGCCACCGCGCGGTGGCAGACGCTCCCCGTGCCGCTATGGCCCGGGGAAGTGGTCACGACGCACGTCCGTGGCAGCATCCGGTACTATCACCGTACGTGGACCACAGCCGGCTCGTGCGGGAAGACCAACCACCACGTGGATTCTCGCGCGGCCGGGCCGGACCAGGACCAGGGCCGCGTCGCGTACCGCTGGGTGGACGCCTCCACGGGGAGCCTGCTTCGGCCGCTCGGCGACGCGGGCGAGGGGAGCCGCTCCAGCCTGGGACTCGAGCTCGAGTGGCCGCTTCACGATGCACGGCTCGCTGTCGCCACGGTCGACGCGGTCCATCACGATCCGTCCGACAACGACGGCAGCTACGAGCTCGCCGTCGCCGTGGACTCGACGAAGCGCAGCGACCATTGCTTCGCCTACCTGGACCGCATCACGGGGCAGCTCGGGGGAGCCGAGAAGGCGAGCCTCGACCCGACGCACGTCGCGCGTGGCGCGCTGCGGTGGTTCACCCCGCGCGCGGTCCTCGACGGGGCGACGCACAACGGGCTGGTCGCGCGGCTCGTCGCGCTCGCTCGCGCCGCGAAGGCGGCCGGAGGCGACGACTGGGTCGCGCTGGCCGACTGGCTGGCCGAGTGGTCCGTCGGTGAGGCGCACGGTGGCCAGCCGCAGAACGCCGAGGGCTGGATGCTGCGGGGCGAGATCGCGAGCGGACGCGGCAACCTGACCGCGGCCAACCAGTTCTTTCGCCAGGCGCTCGAGAACGCGTCTCCCGAGCAGCAACGGCGGCTCTACTACAACCTCGGAAAGCTCGCCGAGATGCGGGGCGTGCTCTTCTCTCCCCGCGGGGAGGAGCTCGACCCGCGGGCGCTCGAGTCGATGGACCCCGCCGAGGTCACCCGGCCGGCGGTCGGCGCCTACGACTACTACAAGATCGCGCTCACGCTCGCCCGGGTCGAGGCGGACGGGAAGGTCGGCGCCCCGAGCTTCCGCGACGTGCTCTCGCAGTACGACGTGCACTACGCCCTCGGCCGGCTCGCGTTCCTCCGGTTCACGACGAGCTCCCTGGCCGAGTCCGCCGCGCATCTCCGCATGTGTCGGCGACTCGCCCGATACCGCCTCCTCACGAGCGAGGCCCTCTACGCGTCCTACACGCTGGAGATGCTCTTCGACGACGTGATGCGATCTCACCCGAACCCGTGTCACGCGGGCGCGCGGCGGGATCAGTCCGGCGTCCTCGTCGCCGTCACCGGCGGTCGCTTCGAGGCGCGCGCCGAGATCCGGGCGCAGAACGACCTGGAGCTCGACCTTCGCAACGCCGTCTACCGGAGCGACGAGATCCGGTGGCTCGCGCTGGAGAGCCGCTGGCAGCCGGCGTCGTCTCGACTGGACGCGTGGCTCGAGCGGCAGCGCGACCGCTCCGCAGACCTGGTGGCGCGGATTCGAGACTCCGCCACCGCGCCGCTGCCCGAGGCGGCGCGCGGGGAGCACGACCCCTCGGCGTTGCTCCGCGACCTCGCGAGGCACTTCGCGCCCCTGTTCGGTGCGGAGCTCGCGGAGGGAGAGTGGGGACTGACGGACTGGCTCCAGAATCCTCTCTACTGGGCGAGGAGCGCCATCTGGGCGGCCGCCGACGCCTCGGGGCGAGACCGTCCAGAGGCGGTCGACTTCCGCCTGTCGCAGCTCGAGGAGGAAGCGGACGGACACCTCGTGCTCACATTCGCCGGCGCCAGCGGCGAGCGGGCAGTCGCGCGCTGCGTTCCGAGGTTCGGGCGCCTCGCGCTCCTGTCGTTCGAGCAGACCGACGGCTTCCGCGTGCGGCTGCAGTACGGCGCGTCGACGGTGGGCACCGGCGCGGGAGCCGAGCGGCTCGAGAGCGTCGAGGTGTTCTTGCCTCGCCGCGAAGTGGGGGACGGGTCGTTCGAGCGGACCAAGGCCTTCGACGAGGCCGAGGAGGACATCAAGATCGCGCTCGGGTACCGGGCCGACCAACCGCTCGTCATCGAATCGGTGCGCGTGATCGACGCCCGCGTGTGGCGGGCCCAGCGAGACGCCGGCCGAGAGGTGAACAGGTTCCACTCCGAGCTGGAGGGGTACTGGTCGGAGTCGACCCGCTTCGAGACCGGACGCGGCTCGTTGGCGAGCGCCTACATTCCCTTCCACGTCAGCCGCGCGCCCGACGCCTACCGGGACGTCAGCCTGGCCGACGCCCGCTGGGCCCTCCTGGCGGGCGCGCCCGGGGCCGAGGTCGCCGACTGTCTCCTGCAGGAGGCGGCGCGTCGGGCGACCGAGGCCAGCGTCCGGCCCTCGGAGCGGATGGAGGCTCGCGCGCTGCTCTTCGACGTCGTCACGGGCCACTTCGACGCCGCGCTGTCGGAGCCGCGGGTGCAGCGGGCAGCCGCCGCGTCGGCGCTCGCCAGCCTGGATCCCGCGCTCGGGGAGCCGGACCCCACGGTGGCGGTCTACTGGAGGGCAGGCGCGAAGGCCGTGATCCGGGCGCTCCGAGGGTTGTCCGAGGATTCAGAGGTCGATCTTCCCGTGGTCGAGGCCGCGACCCGGTGGACTCTCCCTCTGAGCCCGCTCGAGCGGATCCCCGCCATCGAGAAGGTCCGCGACGAATCCACCACCGAGGTCGACAGGCCGCACGCCGAGGCGATGGAGCGCGAGGACGAGGAGATTCGCCGGCGCCTCACCGAGTCGCACTACCGCGCGCTGGCGCGGCTCGCGCGCTACCCCGAGACCGCCCTCCCCTTGGCGCGCGCCGTGGTCCGTGCGGGTCTGGCGGAGCAGGCCCTCGAGTGGCTCGAGGCGGCGCGCGCCCTCGACGGCCAGCACTTCGAGCTCCGGAGCTGGCTCGCCAACCGAGCCCTCCCGCCCGACCCGGAGACGTCGCATGGCGTCACGACCCCTCGCAGCTCGGCGCTGCGCGCGAACCAGCAGCTCGTCGCCGCAATGCAGAAGCTCTACGCGCTCGCCGTGAAGAACGAGGACGCCGCGGACGCGGACTTCGTGGTTCCCGACGGCTGGTGGACGGCGTTCGGCGAGGCCGAGCTCGCCACGAGACGCGTTCGCGCGGTCGCCGCCCGCTCGAGAGCCGCGGTCGGAGACGCCGCCCGCCTGCACCTCGCGCTGCTCGCCGCCGCCTCCAGCGGGCT
>SHBB01000238.1 GCA_004213565.1 Sandaracinaceae bacterium | reverse complement strand
ACCCTGCGGCCGTCCACCTCGCTCGGGTTCGACGCGCTCGCCTACATGCACGGCCTGCTCCCGGCGGTGCGCGTCACGGTCGCGCCGCAGGACGAGGCGAAGGTCCGCGAGGCGCTCCCGGGCACGGTGCTGCGACGAGAGCGCCGACCCGACGCGGGGCCTCCCGGGGAGCCGCGCGTGACGCTGTGCGCCGCGCGCGAGCCAGAGGCCGCCCGAGCGCTCGCTCGCCTCCAGGAGCCCACGTCGACCGACGCGCTGACCCGGCTCGGCGCCCTGCTCGGACACCCCGCGTGCTGCGTCCAGGCGTTCGCGGCGCAGGTCGACCGGGCCGACGCCAGCTTCAACCGGCTGGCGGTCGCGACGCGCACCTCCGCGGGGCCCGGCCCGTGGCCCGCCGTGCTCGACGACACCGCCCTGAGGTTGCTCCCCCACTTCCCCTGCACCTACCGCTGCGAGCGCAGCAAGGAGCGCGCGATGGCGCTGCTGCGCGTGCTGGCCGACGAAGCACCCGCGCTCCACACGCGCGTGTCCGACTACCTGGGCGGACCGGTCCTCTACTTCGACCAGGGCCGGCAGCTCCGCTTTCGCGGACACGTCGACGCCATGGCCATTCGCTACGAGGCCGTGTTCCTCCCGTGGCACGCGGACGACGCCTTCGCGCGGCTGGCCGGCGCGGTGGCCCAGGGCGACCGGCTGGTGCTCGGCGCCGACCACCTCAGCGTGTACGCGGCGGGCGAGCGGCTCTTCTCCCTGGACCGCACCGACCCGGGCCTGGGCCTCGTCTTCCCGTTCGGCGCGTTCGCTACGTGACGGGCGCCATCTCGTCCCAGCCGAAGCGCGAGAGGTAGTTGGCCCAGACGCCCTCGCACACGGAGTCGTACTTGCAGTCGCGGCAGGCGTCGCGTTTGACCCGCACCTCCGCGTCCAGGTCGGCGCGGCGGATCTGCACGAGGTCCCCGTCGGGCCCGGTGCGCGGCCCCTCTCGCTCGGCGCGGAGCGTGACGTCGTGGCTGCCGAGGTCCGGCGGCTCGTAGTGGGCGTAGCTCTCGACGTAGCCCCGGTTGAAGTCGGGCAGGCCTTCGGTCGTGCAGAGCGGGATGTCGACGAAGAACGCCATCACCCTCGACTCGCGCTCGCGCTGCTCCGCCACGAAGGCCCGCGCCTGCGCGGCGATGTCCGTGTACCGAGGGAAGATCTTCTCGAAGTACGTGTCGGCGCGGCCGTTGGCCTGCATCACGTTGAAGACCACCTGCTGGACCCCGAGCCCGCGCAGGAAGCGGTAGATGTCGCCGATCTCCGGCAGGTTGCGCTTGGTGACCACGGTCGACGTGTGCAGCTCGACCCCGCGCGGCAGGTAGCGGGCCACGGTGCGGATCCCGTCGACGGTCTGCGCGAACGAGCCGGGGGTGCGGGTCAGCCCCTCGTGGAGCTTCTCCGTGTGGCCATGGATGCTGACGTAGAAGCGGCGCATCCCGGCCGCGAGCAGCTTCCGCGTGTAGCGGTCGTAGCTCAGCGCCCGGCCGTTGGTCATCACGCTCACCCGACGCGCGCCCGCGTCCTTGGCCATCTTGGTCCACTTGGGCAGCGACGGATTCGTCGTCGGCTCGCCGCTCGTGAAGCAGATCTCCTCCGCGCCCGGGTTCTGCTCGAGGATCCAGCGGACGAGCGCGTCGTCGGTGCGCGCGTTGGTGACCTTCCGGCCCTCGCGATCCTCCTCCATGCAGAAGATGCAGTTGTTGTTGCACACCTGCCCGGTGAGCACGTGGACGCGCTCGCGCTTCTCCGCGATGCGCTCGCGGATGTCCGTCCGCGCGTCGGGCGCGCCGGCGCTCACCAGCTGCCGTGGCTGCCGTGGCTGCCGTGCGACCCGTGGCTGCCGTGGCTGCCGTGACTGCCATGCGAGCCGTGGCTGCCGTGGCTGCCGTGCGAGCCGTGACTGCCATGGCTGCCGTGCGAGCCGTGGCTGCCGTGCGAGCAGTGCTGGCCGGGAGGTGCGGTTCCGTCGCCCGGCGCGAAGCCGTTCTCGTCCGCGTTGGCGCGAGCCCGCTCGGAGATCTCTCGCTGGTCCGCGTCGAGCACGCCCGCAGCGTCACGCGTGAAGCTCGGCAGCTCCTCGAGGTCGTCCGACTGGTTCTGGTCCTCGGCCATCTACCACTCCCGTCCGCGAGCTTAGCGCGACCTTGGGGAAGCTGTCACGCCGTTGGACCCGATGCGTGACCTCGACCGCTGGGGGAGCCCCCAGGGCGCGTCGGCGGAGGCGAAGCCGAGGTCTCGGCCGAAGTCCCCTCCCAGGGTCCTGACGAGCCACGACGCGTTCAGCGGAGCGTCGGTGGCGGCGTAGACGGACTCGGGGGACCCGCGGGAGAGCCCGCCGAAGAGCACGCCCACCACCGCCTCCGCGCCGCGGTGTCGGAGCAGGGCCGGGCCCCCCGAGTCGCCGATCCGGGTCCTGGGACCACTCGGCGAAGCGGGCGCGGTGACGAAGGTGGCCCCTTCGTGGGCGACGATCTGGTTGGGCCCGGAGAGGCGCTCGAGCGCCCCGACCAAGGCCGGTCGACGATGCCAGCCCACCAGACGGACCGTGCGCGCGTGCCACCAGGCCGGTGAGAGCGACGGCGGCGCGAGCAGCACGGGGAGCGGTCGCGCGGCGGTGACGGGGCGCTCGAGGCGCAGCACGGCGAGGTCGTGGGCGGGGCGCGTCCCGCTCCCTGCTGGTCCGGCTCCGCATGACGTGGGGCGATCGTAGGCGAGCGGGTGCACGGCGCATCGCGTGACCGCGACTCGCTCCCGCCCTCCGACCCAGACGGACCATGGGCTGCGCTCCTCCACGCAGTGCGCCGCGGTCAGCACCGCGTCGCGGGCGATCAGCGTCCCGGTGCACTCGCTGGAAACGAACACCACGGCCGCGTCCGAGCTCGCCTCGCCGAGCGGATGAGCGAGCCCGCTGCTCGCCAACGGATGCCCGCAAGCCGACAGGAGCGTGGCCGCGAGCGCGGCTGCGATCGAGCGCATGGCCGTGAGACGCGCGAGCGCCCTGGACGATCCGTCAGCCTTCGGGGGCGTGCAGGAAGTGCTCGCGAGCGCGAATGGTCGTCCAGCGGTCGAAGGCCTCGAGCACGTGAGGCTCCGCGTCGGCCAGCTTCTCGAAGAGGTAGTCCTGGATGCCCTTGTGGACCGCGCAGATGTTCGACTCGCGCATCCGACCGAAGACGCTGCCCTGCGTCTTGTGGTTGTGGGTGGTCTGGATGCCGCAGTACGGATTGTACGTGCACGACACGCAGTCGGGCTGGCTGTCCAGGTTCGACGCGATCACCATCGCGCGCACGGTCGGGTGGCCGACGATGTCCCGGTACTTCGACTCGGCGACGTGCCCGAGCCGGAAGGTCTGGTCCCCCTGCGCGGCCAGCATCCGGCCCTCGTCGCAGGTGTAGACGCTGCCGTCGTAGCTGTAGGCGAGCTGCCCGATGCCGGCTCCCGCGGGGCTGCGGATGTCGAGGAAGTTCGGGTCCTCGCCGCGCAGGATCTTGGTGAGGAAGATCGCGCCGAAGCGCTCGATCATCTGCACGCCCTGGCGGTTCTTCTCCAGGATGTAGTCCGTCGCGTTCCGATAGAAGTCGAGGTACGCCGCGCGCGGGTACTCGACCGTCTTCTTCGTCTTGCCCGCGAAGCCGAAGGGATCGATCGGCCGCAGGAAGAGCGCGCGGCAGCCGAGGTCGGCGTAGGTGTCGACGATCTCCTTCCAGCGCGGCAGCGCGGCGCGGGTCGTCGTGAGCAGGGCCTCCACGTGATAGAGCGTCGGGTCGAGCCCGCGGTCCGTGTAGGCCTGGTTGATCTTCGGGATCCAGTGCGAGACCGCGTCGTAGCTCGAGAGCGTCGGCAGCTTGCGCTGCTTGTCGTGCAGCTCCTTCGGCCCGTCGATGCTCGTGCAGATCTGGACCTTGTGGTCGAGGAGGAAGTCGAGCTTCTCGTCGTCCATCAGCGCCAGGTTGGTCACGAGGGTGAACTCGAGGGTCTTGCCGATCGCCTCGTTCTTCTCCTTGGCGTAGTGGACGATGTGCTTCAGCACCTCGAAGTTCACCAGCGGCTCGCCGCCCTGGAACTCGATCGTGATGCCCGGGCTGGTCGAGGAGAGCGCGAGGTCCACCGACTGCTCGGCGGTCTCCTTGGTCATGTCCGTGTGCGTCGCGTCCATGTCGGCCCGCGACGCGTGACAATACACGCACGTCTCGTTGCACCTCAGCGTGATCACCATCACGTGGAGGTTCGGGCCGTAGCCGAGGAAGCTCTTGCGGCGGGCCAGCGCCTCGCGGGCTGCGGTCTCGTCCCAGCCCTGCCGCAGGAAATTCTTGTCGGCCAGCTCGGCCTTCAGGGGGCTGCCGTCCTCGAGCGCGCCCGTCGCGAAGCGGGTGAAGCCCTCGTCGCTCAGCACCATCCAGCGGCCCTCGAGGTTGGTGATCAGCGTCCGATCGGGGCCGATCCGTCGGAAGCGGAAGAACGCCTGGCTCGTGGTGTCGAGCTTCGGGCGGAGGTCCAGGAGCTGCATCTCAGGCGCCTCCCCGGCTGCGAATGGTCAGACCGAGCGCGAAGTTGCTCAGCTCGTCCGCCACCCGCCGCTCCCTCGCGGCGGTCCCCGACTCGACGCGGACCACCCAGTAGTCGTCCTCTTCGTCGCGAGACAGAGTGGCGTAGCGGTCGAAGGTCTTGATGGCCTCGTCGACCGACTCGCCGCGGTAGAGCGTGCGGTGGAAGCGCAGCTCCCTCACGCGCTCTCTCCTTCTGCCTCGGCACTGGCTGCCTCGGCACTGGCCGCTTCGGCACTGGCCGCCTCGCCCTGGGCGTCCTTCTTCTTGGCGTACTTCTCCTCCCAGCTCATCGCGATGCCGAGCGGGTCCTCGAACGCCTCCTCGGTGAAGTCGAAGTCCTCGAGATCGTCGAGCGAGGGCGGGCCCATCGCGCCGGAGATGGCCTGCATCGTCACCGACTCGATCTGCGCCCGGTTCTCCTGGGTGATCTGGTGACGCCAGGCGGCGCTGACCAGCTCGTTGGCGAGCTCCCCCACCATGGCGCGCAGCGCCTCGGCCGCGTCGTCCTCCCCGAGCTGCTTCGGCGTCAAGACGACACGCAGCGTCTTCGGATCCGGCCGATCGAGGAAGACGTAGCAGCGGTCGATGAAGACGTAGGCGGCTCCGTAGAGCGCCTCGAGGGGGTAGAGGCTCGCGTCCACGTCGAGGATGGCGCGCGAATCGTCGAGGTCGATCCGCGCCACGTCCTCGGGGATGCCTTCGATCGCGGTCGTGCTCATGCGCCCGAAGGAGTAGCACGAATGCTCACCCGCTCGCAGCGGTGCCCGACCCTCAGATCGGCGAGGCACGGACCCCCGAGGCGGGATAAGCTCACGCGATGCGCAGCTGCAGCTCGCTCGCGTGCCTCCTCCTGCTGGCCTGCCAGCCCGACGTGGGCGCCTCCTCCGCCGCCGTCGTCTACGGCGAGGACGGCCGCACCGAGCCATACGCCCACCCGTCTGCGGCCCTGCGCGCGGTGGCGAGGAGCGCGATCGCGATGAAGGTCGGCGCCCGCCACGTGGACGACAGCGCCCCCTCCGACGTGCGCATCACCTACACCCGGACCCTCAGCGAGGCGCAGGACCTCTGCGCGGGAGAGCCGTTCGAGGATCAGATCGAGCCGGGGACCTGCTCGGGCACGCTGATCGACGAGCGTCACGTGCTGACGGCGGGTCACTGCATGGACACGGCCCGTGACTGCGACGAGTCGGTCTGGGTCTTCGGCTTCGAGGTCGACGCGGCGGGCGCGATCGCGCCGCTCGAGCGGGATGACGTCTACGCCTGCGCGGGCGTCATCGCGTACTTCGACGACGGCGAGGTGGACCACGCGGTGGTGCGCCTCGACCGCCCGGTCGTCGGGCACACCCCGGTCGAGATCCGCCTCGAGCCGCGCGGCCTCTCGCCGGGCACGCCCATCGCGCTCATCGGACACCCCAACGGGCTCCCGATGAAGATCGACTCGGGCGGCGAGGTGACCTGGACGTCGGGGGATGGCCTCAGCGCGCGGGGCACGGTCGACGCGTTCAACGGCAACTCGGGCTCGGGCGTCTTCGACCACGACGGGCGCCTGGTCGCGCTGCTCCGGGGCGGAGAGACCGACTACGTCGACGCCGGCGGCTGCAACGTGGTGAACGTCATCGACCCACCGCCCGCGGACGACGGCGAGGGCCTGACCTACGTCCGGCCGGCGCTCGAGGCGTTCTGCGCGAGCCCCGGCGTCGTCTCGCCCCTCTGCGACTGCGGCGGCGAGCCGTGCGTCCCGGGGCTCGACGGCGACGCGTGCGCCGACGCCCAGGTCATCGAGCCCGTGTCCCAGACGCTGACGGGCACCTTGACGGGCTACGCGCCGCTGACGAGCGGGAGCTGCGGCGGCGCCGGACCGGACCGCGTCTTCTCGTTCACCCTCGAGGCAGAGACGGGGTTCGAGGCGCGGAGCGAGGGCTTCGACAGCGTGATGTACCTGCGCGCGGGCTGCGACGGCGCGGAGCTGGACTGCCACGACGACGTGGACCGCGACACCGACCGCGGCTCGCGGCTGAGCCGCGTGCTCGCGCCCGGGACCTACCACCTCTTCCTCGACGCCTACGACGGGGACGTCGGCCCCTACACGCTCACGCTGACCTTCGAGCGAGAGGCGGACCTCCCGGACGCCGGCCCCCCGGTGGTCGACGCGGGCACACCGTCCGAGCCGGACGCGGGCGCTCCGGTCGCGGACGCCGGCGGCTCACCTCCCGCGAGCGGAGGATGCCGCGCCTCGAGCGGCGGCGGCGGCGGCGAGCCCTGGCTCCTGGTCGCGCTCGCGCTGCTCTTCCTGCGACCGCGTAGAAGTTCCATCCCACGCGATTGAAGACAAAGTACGCAACCGTCCGTGACGCGCACCGATGCGGGGCGTGTCATGTCGAAATCCGCCCTTCTTTCGCTCGCCGCGTGCCTCCTGCTGGCCTGCGGCTCCCGCAGCCAGCTCCACGTCCCACCCCCGAACGAGGCGAGCGTGGCCGGCCCTCGCTCCGCGCGCCTGGAGGCCCGCTTCACACATTCCTGCCACGCAGACGAGGACGGCCGCGTGCGCTGCTGGGGCCGGAACACGCGCGGCGCGCTGGGGCCCGGAGTGTCGATCGCCGAGACGCCGGTCGAGCTCCCCCTCGGTGGCTTCATCACCGCGGTCACCGTCGGGCAGTCCCACACCTGCGGCCTGCGAGACGACGGGGACGTGGTGTGCTTCGGGCAGGTCGGGACGGCGCTCGCGCTGGACGCGCCCCGCGTCGTGCTGCGCGGCGCGCTGGCCGTCGGGTCGAGCCTGCTCTCGGTCTGCGGCGTGATGGCCGACGGCGGCGTCGAGTGCGCGGGCATGGCGCCGACCGCCCCCGACGGCTGCGGGGCGCTCGAGGCCCACGCGGCGCGGCCCGTCGAGGGGCTGAGCGACGTGGTCGCGCTCGAGGGAGGTGACGCCCACATGTGCGCCCTCGACGCGCGCGGGGAGATCCGATGCTGGGGCTGCAACGCGGGCGGGCAGCTCGGGGACGGCACCTTCGAGCCGCGCTCGGCGGCCCGTCGGGTCGTCGGCTTGCCGCCCGCGACTGCCCTCTCGAGCGGCGACCGACACGTCTGCGCGCTCGACGCGCAGGGAGGCGCGTGGTGCTGGGGCGACTGGGATCTCGCGCCCACCCCGGTCCCCGTCGCGCTGGATCTTCCGCCGGCCCGCGCGGTGCTCGCGCGCGGCCCGGGCACGGTCTGCGCCGTGCTCGAGGGGGGCACGGGCCCCGACGATGGCACGGTTCGTTGCAACCTCCAGTTCCTCGACGAGCCGACGGCGGGCGAGTGTCTCTACGCCATCGAGCGCCCGGCGAGCACGGTCCCGGGGCTGACCGGCGTGCGGGGGCTGACCGGCCACGCGTACGGGCTCTGCGCCGAGACCGAAGACGGCGTGTCGTGCTGGGGCTGCAACCACCTGGGCACGGTCGGTGACGGCTCGTTCGCGCTCCGCGCGGCGCCGGTGTCGGTGCTCTGACGCGCGTCGCGGGTCAGCGGGCCAGGCGCACGTCCTCGGCCCGGAGCCACACCTTCGCGCCCCGGTCCAGGATCACGCCGACCCGGATGCCGTCGCGCGCCGTGCTCGGGCCGATCCAGAAGACCTCGCCGCCCAGCGGGCGTGGCCCGTCGTCGGGCACCACGTGCACACGGGCCCCCACCTCGAGCTCTGTCACCGCGCTCGGCATCCCCGAAACAGCCCGTACCCTTCCCCGGAGGCGACGCCAGCCCATGGCGCGACGTGATCGATCGTCGGCGTGAATTGGTGGAGAGGCCCGGCCCAGGCTCGCGCGCGTTCCAGGGTGTAATGTCCAGGCGAATGGGACGGCTTCTCGCGGTGTGGCTCGCGCTCGCGGCGCTCGCGCCGAGCGTCGCGTCCGCGTGGTGTCAGAGCCTCTCGGTGACGCGCGCGACCGGGCGCTGCGACGCGCCGTGTCTCTCGCTGAGCGACTTCTCGGCGGAGGAGATCGCGGAGCGCCGCATCGTGCCGCTCGCGTGGCGTCAGCCCTGCATCCGCTGGACGCTGCACCCTCGTGGGACCGACGACCTGCCGCGGGACGCGGTCCAGCCCGTGATCGCGGGCGCGTTCTCGCGCTGGGAGAGCGTGGACTGCGGCGGGGCGCCGGTCGGCTTTCGTGTGGAGGAGCGCGAGGTCCCCGGGCTGCTCTGCGACTACGTGGACTTCGACCGCGATCGCCCGGACATGAACGTGATCCTCTTCGCCGAGGACTGGTCCGATCGGCGGCTCGACCCGCGCGCGTTCGCGCTGACGACCACCTGGTTCGACGTCCCGACGGGCGAGATCCTCGGCGCGGACATCGAGCTCAACGACGAGCGCCGCACCTGGGCCGTCTGCCCGGAGGACGGCTGCCGGGACGGCCGGATCGACCTCGAGAACGTCGTCGTGCACGAGCTGGGGCACTTCTTCGGCCTCGCGCACTCCCCCGATGACGCCCTCGCCACGATGTGGGCCTGCGCCGAGGCGGGGGAGACCTTCAAGCGCACGCTCGAGGCCGACGACCGCGAGGGCTGGTGCGCCATCTACGCGGGCGCCCTGGAAAGCACGTGCAGCCCGCCCCCCGCGGGCGAGCTCCCGCTCCGCTGCACCTTCGTCGGCGACGACTGCGCCGAGACCGAGCCCGCCGCGTGTGGGTACTGCCAGGACCTCGGGAGCGGTCCGGTCTGCACCATCCCGTGTGAGTCCGACCCCGACGTCTGTCCGGACGGCTTCGCGTGCGAGCCCCTCGGCCCGGGGGACGCGCCCCGCTGCGTGGCGACGGGCTGCGGTTGTCGGGTGACGCCGCGGTCCCCCAGTGCGAGCTGGGCGTTCGCGCTCCTGGCGCTCTCTGCCCTGGCGCGCCGTCGACGCGGGTCTCAGCGCCGCCGGTAGCGGAGCATCCAGAGCGTGCTCGTGCCCGGACCGACGTCGTGCACGGCGAGTTGCTCCCAGGTCGCGACGTCGAAGTGGTGGGTCGCGTCGGCCGCGGTGTCGTTCCGGTAGTGCTCGAACGCCGCGCTCGAGCCCTCCGCGCGGGCCGCGTGCGGGCGGGTGCGCGCGAGCCCGAAGGCGGAGTCGTCGACCACCGTCAGCTCGCCGCCCGACCGCAGCGCGCGCGCCGCCTTGCGGACGAACGCCGCGGGATCCGGGAGGTGGTTCCAGCTCCGGAGCGCGAGCACGTGGTCGAGGCCGTCCGGGTCGGGGCGCCAGTCCGCGTCCGTGCCCACCCACACGTCGGCCTCGGGGTGGCGCGCACGCACCGCCTCGATCCGGCTCGGCTCGGGGTCGAAGGCCGCGTAGCGGATGGCGCCGGCCTCGATGCGCGCGGAGAGCACCTCCCCGTAGCGCCCTTCGCCGCAGCCGACGTCGAGCACGTCGCCCTCGATCGTCTCCAGCAGCGCGCGCACGCGGGCGTCGTCCCGCCCGAACACGTCCTCCTCGAGCCGCGGCTCGAACAGCCCGGTGCACGCGCCGCGCTCCGGGCACCCGTCGCACAGCGCGCTCCGGACCAGCGGCCGGAGGTCGGTGGTGAAGTCGTCCGGCGCGTCCTTGCGCGAGACGTCGAGGTAGACCTGCCCCCGCTCGAGCTTGAGGGCGCGCATCTCGGCGTCGGAGAAGTCGCGGCTGTCGGCGAAGAAGCGCGCCACCCGCGCGCCGTTCTGCACGAACAGATGCCGCCCCGGCTCCCACGGCGTCACGCCGCCCTCGCGCAGCACGCAGCGCCCCTCGGGGGCGTCGGCGGTGACGAGCCCGTCGAAGACGTAGTTGAAGGAATTGCTGCGGGGCCGGTCGCGGAGCGGCGTCAGCTCCTCGTGCCCGAAGACCGCGTCGTATCCGCGGTAGAGCCCGGGGCACGGGCCGCTCAGGCTGCATCCGCGACAGGTCTCCTCGGGCTGCACCTTGTTGAGGTCGTCGACGGGGTAGAAGTCCGGCTCGCCGACCTCGATCATCGTCGCGAAGCGGTGCGTCTTGAGATCGTCGAAGCGGTCCTCGTAGCCCTGCATCAGGCACAGCGGGATCGCGCCGTGCGTGACCCGCTCGACCACGCCGAGCGACGCCGCGTGATCGATGGCGTCCTTCACTCGATCGGCGACGAGCGAGACCCGCGGCATCAGATGCTCGAAGAGCTTCTCGCCTCCGCCCTTGGGCTCGACCATCGAGAACTTGATGCGCACGTCGGGGTACGGGGCGACGGCGTCGACGACCCCCCGCAGGTGCGCGACGTTGTGGCGCGTGATCACGCAGTTGACCGTGAAGTCGAGCCCGCGCCCGCTCAGGACCGCGACGGCGCCGAAGGTCTGCTCGAACGCCTCCGAGCGGACCATCAGGTCGTGCACCTTCGCGGTGCCGCCGTGGAGCGACAGGTAGACGTAGCGCAGGCGCCGCTCCATCAGCCGCTCGGTCAGCGCGGGGTAGCTGAGCATGCGCCCGTTGGTCACGAGCCCGAAGTCCATGCCGAGGCGCGCGACGTGCTCGGCCCAGCGGACCAGCTCCGGTCGGATCGTCGGCTCCCCGCCGCTGAGCACGACCATGCTGTGGCCGAGCTGCTTCGCTCGCTCGATCTTGGCGTGCACCTCGCTCGCCTCCGCGTCGATGTGGCGGACGTCGAGCGTGTGACAGAAGGAGCAGTGGTCGTTGCAGCCGTAGCCGACCTTGATGAGCGCCTTCATCCGAGGGCGAGGGTAGCAATCCGGCACGCGGCGCGCTCATGCTGCCCTCGAGCCGCGTGCCGGATGAGTGATTCAGCGGCGACGGCGCGCGGCGTCGTAGCGCACGAGCTCGCCGTCGCGGAAGGTCATCGCGACGCGACCGTCTCCGCGCACGGCGCGGACGGGGTAGCTCTGCTCGCGGCTCAGGGACTTCGCCCGGCGCACGGCGCGCATGCGACCTCGGACGGGCTCCGGCGCTTCGGCCGAGCTGGGGATGAACACTTCGAAGGGGCGGGGACTCTGTTTCTTGCTCTCGTTCACGGATTCGATGATGGATCCTCCAGGTTGGGGTTCGCCCTCACACCTAACATCCGAGCGGGTTTTCTCAAGGATCTCGACGTAAGACCGCTGTTAGCTCGTCTGGGCGCGCCCGGACTCGCTACGGTGCTCCGGCTCTCATCGGAGGTCCCGTCGTGCAAACTCGCCCCCTCTCCTTCTGCGCCGCTCTGTGCGCGCTGGCGCTCTGCCTCGCCGCCTGTGAGGCCGGCGTGGCCGCTCCTGTCCGCCGAGACTCCGGCGTCGCGACGAGCGACGACGGCGCCACGCCGCCGCCCCCTCCGCGGACCGACGCCGGCCCCCCGCCCCCGCCGCGTGACTCCGGCCCTCCGCGCCCGGGCGACGCGGACAACGACGGCCTGCCGGACGCGGACGAGGTGGCCCGCGGCACCGATCCCTCCAACCCCGACAGCGACGGCGATGGGGTCGAAGACGGCGTCGAGGTGCTGGCCGGGACGGACCCCACCGACGCGAGCAGCACCATCGCGCCGACGGACTTCTACGTCGTCCTGCCCTACGAAGATCCGGCGCAGCAGCGAGAGCTGGACTTCAGCGCGCGCCTCGGCCGCGGCGACATCTTCTTCCTCGTCGACACGACCGGCTCGATGGGCGCCGCGATCAACAACGTCCGCAGCTCGCTGTCCTCCACGATCGTGCCCGCGGTCACCGAGGCCATCGCCGACGTGGTGATGGGCGTGGGGGACTTCCGCGACTTCCCCGTCGACCCGTACGGCGACTCCGGCGACTGGGCCTTCCAGGTCCGCCAGCCGATGACGAGCGACGTCGCCTCGGTGCAGAGCGCACTCAACGGCCTGCGCGCGGGCGGCGGCAACGACGGCCCGGAGGCGGCGGTCGAGGGGCTCTTCGAGGCGGTGGGCGGGAGCTGCGCGAGCGGCTTCGGCGCCGCGTGCTTCCGCGAGGCCAGTCACCCCATCGTCGTCGTGGTGACCGACGCGGAGATGCACAACGGCCCGAGCGGCGCGAACGCCTACAGCGGGCTCAGCGCGCGCACGTGGTCGGAGATGACGAGCGCGCTGAACGCGCAGTCGGTCAAGGTCGTCGGCGCCGCGGTCGACCCGATCTCGTTCGGGCTGCCCTTCCCGCTCCCGAACGCCGCCCGCCCGCACCTCGAGGAGCTCGCCCGCGCCACCGGCTCGCGCGCCGCGAGCGGCAGCCTGACCGTCTACGACGCGCCCGGAGGCTCGGTGAGCACCGCGGTGGTGGACGGCATCATCGATCTCGTCGGCGCGACGACCCAGGACATCACCAGCGCGCAGCGCGACGACGCGAGCGACGAGGTCGACGCGACGCGCTTCATCCAGGCGGTCACCCCCATCCGCGCCACCCGCGCGACGACCTTCGACGCGACGACCTTCTATGGCGTCGCGGGCGGCACGACCGTCACGTTCCAGGTCACGTTCCAGAACGACTTCTTGCCCCAGCAGACGTTCGTGCAGATCTTCCAGGCCTTCATCGACGTGCTCGACACGGCGAGCGGCACGGTGGTGGACACCCGCAACGTCTACATCGTCGTCCCGGCCATCGGCGGCGTGCTCATCTAGCAGTGTCCGGCAAAGATGACTGCGCGCGCCTCGCCGGCGGGACAGCGCGCCCAGCGCGCCAGTCGCTCCTCCGAAATGCTTCAGCATTTCGTCCTCGGCCCGGCGCGCTGGACACGCCGTCGCGCTCGGCGATGCATCGCGCGCATCTTCGCCGGACCCTGCTAGCAGAGCGCGGCGAAATTATTAGTTAAGTGATTCCGATCACTTGGCCGCGCGGGAGTTGACGGCCCGGGGCGCAGTGGCGATCTCGAAGTCGCCAAACACCAAGAAGCACC
>SHBB01000237.1 GCA_004213565.1 Sandaracinaceae bacterium | reverse complement strand
TAGCGCCCGGGCAGGCTCTTGGGGTCCTCGACGCGGAGGACGACGTCGTGGTGGAACTCCCCCTGCTTCCAGTGCGCGACGAGCTCGTACTCGCCCCAGCCGGCGCGCAGGGTCTCCAGCAGGTCACCCAGGCTCAGTCGATCGGCGAGGAGGTCCAGGCTGCTCATGAGGTCAGCCTGAGGCGCGGACGCGCGCAGTCAACGCCCGTCACGTCAGCCGCCGGACCGCGCGTAGTAGGAGGCGACGTCGCGGATCTCCTCGGGGCTGAGGCGGTGCGGGTCGACCGCCTCCATCAGCTCGGCCTGGGGGGCGCCGCCGCGGACGCCGCGGGCGAAGAGCTGGAGCTGATCGCGGAGGTAGCCGGCCCACTGGCCGGAGAGGATCGGGTAGCTGTCGGCGCGGTCCGTGGGGCTCGGGCCGTGGCACTCGCTGCAGGCGGCGACGCGCTCTTCGGGCACGCCGCGCTCGGCGATGGCGGCGCCGCGCTCGATCGACGCGCCGGGCAGAGCTGGCGCGGCGGGCATGCCGGGCCGCGACGCATACCACCGGGCGATCAGACGGCGGTCCTCCTCGAAGAGCTCCGCCGCGAGGGGCTCCATCATGCCGCTCGGGCGGTGGCCTTCCGCGTAGGCGAGCAAGGCGGCGTCGAGGTACTCCACGCGCTGGCCCGCGAGGCGAGGCGCGGCGCCGTCGACGCCCCGGCTCAGTCCGTCGGCGCCGTGGCAGCGGGCGCACATTCGCGAGACGACGGGCGGCGCCTCGGCGCTCTCCGAGGAGGCCTGGGTGAGCCGGCGGTACTCCGCCTGCGACATCTCGGGCACGCGGCGGAGGAAGGCGACGAGCGCCCAGACCTCGTCGTCGCGCTCCTGGGCCGGCCAGGCGGGCATGCCCGTGAACTTCACGCCGTGTTTGACGACATAGAAGAGCTCCGCGTCGTCGAGCCCCTCGATCCGCGGAGGGAGCCACGGGGGCACGGGGGTCATCGCGCCCGGCACGCGGGGCATGCGGGTGCCGACCGCGCCGTGGCAGTAGCGGCAGCCGTGCTCGTAGTGCCCCGCGCCGAGCAACACGAGAGCCTCGTCGTCGAGATCGTCGGGCGGCGTGATGCCCATCGAGTGCGTCGCGACCGAGCGGCGCATCGCGGTGTGCAGCACCCACTTCGTGATGTCCCAGTGCCCCGAGCTCGCGGTGACCGGGATCACGCCGGAGAACATCACGCCCGCGCCCAGCGCCGCCAGCGCGAGGGCCGCGACCGCGGCCCGGATCAGCCAGCGTCGCTTCATCGGGCCTCGCTCCGATGCGCGAGCGCGTCCGCGGTCAGCCCCACGCCGCCCGCCAGGTACGCCGCGCCTCCGACGAGCAACATGATCGCGCCGCCGACGTGCTGGTCGGTGAGCGGGTCGAAGCCGCCGCAGAGGGGCGCGCACGGGTACAGCACGCGGGGCGCCACGACGAGGAGCGCGCCGAGCAGCGTCATGTGCATCGCGGTCAGGAGCAGCGCGGTGACCCCGGCCGTGGCGCGCGCGCGACGCTGCTCGGCCCGCCCACCGAGGGCCGACTGCCAGAGCCACAGCCCCGCGAGGAGGAAGCTCGCTTGCTCGAGGGCGCGCACCCAGAGGAGCTCCCTCGCGAGCTCGTGCAGGGCGGGCGCGTGCCACACCCACACGATCATCAGCTCGGCGAAGGACGCGGGGATCGCCGCCATCCACCCCGGCCGCCGCGTCACGAGGTCGAGCCGCGTGCCCGAGAGCCCGAGCGCGAGCAGCGGCGCCGCGACCGCCACCACCGCCATGTGCATCGTCATGTGCGTGGAGAACGGTGGCAAGCCGAGCTGCGGCAGCGGCCAGAGCCACGCCAGCGCGAGCACCGCGAGGCCGGCCCAGATCATCGACAGCTCCCGATGAAGACCACCGCGAGCGAGACGAACACGGTGGCCACCGCGCTCACCGCGGAGAGCAGGAAGGTCGAGAAGCCCAGGAAGCGGTGTCGGTCGCCGGGGGTGTCGAAGTCGTGAGGGCGCGGTTGGTCACCGAAGCGATGTCGGCGATAGCCGCGCCAGGCCACACCCGCGATCACGGTCAGCGCGACGACGGTGTAGCCCGCGATCAGCAGGCGCGCGTCTCCGAGCGCGCCGTCGCGGTCGGTCACCTTCGCGCACCAGAGCGAGACGGTGAGGTACGACGCGAGGAAGTGCGCGATCCACGCCAGAGGCCCGACGGTGAGCCACCACAGACTCTCCGCCGCCTCCGCGGGGTGCTCGTGCGGATCCTTCGGCTCGCTCACACCAACCTCGGGAAGCCGACGAGCGTGGCCACCGTGATCAGCGCGGTGACGGCCACGAAGTGCCAGTAGAGAGTGACGTTGACGATGTCGATGTCGTGCTCGGCGTCCATGCGCTTCGCGACGCGGCGCGCGAGGCAGTAGACCTGCATGACCACGCCGACGATCCCGTGGAGCGCGGCCCAGCCGAAGAGCAGCCACACCATGGCGGGATAGACGTGCGACGTCGGGTCGAGCCCGTCCGCGCTCGGCCCGTGCAGGAGCGCCCACGCGCCGACGCCGCTGGAGACGATAGCGGCGAGGATCGCGCCGTAGAAGCCGGCCGCGCTGGTGCGGTTCAGGTGCCGCGCGGCCACCGTCGCGAGCCAGCCGAGCAGGGTCGCGCCCAGCCCCACCGAGGGCCACAGCCATCCGATCTCCGGCGCGTCGGGCGGGATGAAGTCGGTGTCGGCCGTCCAGTAGAAGAAGTAGCCGAAGACGAGCGCGAGGAACGCCGTCATGTCCCCGAGCATCATGATCATCATGCCCCACCAGCCCACCGACCTCGGGCCCGAGCTGTAGAGCGGCAATGTCAGCCCGAGGCCGACCGCCTTCGCGGGCTTCTCGGGGATGACCGCGGTGCCCGTCCAGAGCCACGTGACGATGACCACGAACGCGAGCGCGCCGCTGGCCATCGCGGGCCACCACAGGTGGAAGGTGGAGAAGATGAAGACGCCGCCGGTGAAGATCGCGGCCAGCATGCCGAGGAAGGTCGGCGTGGCCACGCGGAGGCACTGGATGGGCTTGGCGTCGATCGCGCTCGTGACGAGCGTCTCCCGCAGACCCTCCTCCGCGTCGGGGAGATAGAAGCGCCCCTCGTCCACGTCGCGCATGAAGTTCGGCTGATCCCAGAGCGGGTAGCGCGAGTCGATCTCGGGGATGGAGCGCACCCCCCACGCCTCGTCGGGCATGGTGCCGAGCCACTCGAGGGTGCCCGCGTTCCACGGGTTGCGCTCCGCGTAGGGCTGCTTCTTCTTCGGGCGCAGGACGTCGATCACGAAGACCAGCACGCCGAGCCCGAGGATGAACGCGCCGACGGTGGAGATCATGTTCAGCCAGCCCAGGCCCAGCTCCTCCGGGTAAGTGAACACGCGGCGCGGCATGCCGAGCAGGCCGGTGAAGTGCATCGGCAGGAAGGTCACGTTGAAGCCGACGAACATCAGCCAGAACGCGAGCCGGCCGAGCTTCTCGGAGAGGTGCTTGCCGCCGATGAGCGGGAAGAAGTAGTAGGCCGCGCCGACGATGGGGAAGATGGTCCCGCCGATCAGCACCGAGTGGAGGTGACCCACCACGAAGTAGGAGTCGTGCGCCTGGAAGTCGAAGGGGACGAGCGCGACCATCACGCCCGTCAGCCCGCCGATGACGAAGGTGCTGAGCCCGCCGATGACATAGAGCATCGGCACCTTCATGGTCACGCGGCCCACGAGCAGGGTGGCGATGAAGCAGAAGAGCTGCACGCCGGTGGGGATCGCGATCGCCTCGCTCGCGGCGCTGAAGAGCGCGAGCGAGATCCCGGGCAGCCCCGTGGTGAACATGTGGTGCACCCAGAGACCGAAGCTCAGAAAGCCCGTGCCCACCGCGGCGAGGACGACCCAGCCGTAGCCGACCATCGGGGTCTTCGCGAAGGTGGGCACGATCATCGCCACCAGCGCGATGGAGGGCAGGAAGACGATGTAGACCTCGGGGTGGCCGAAGATCCAGAAGAGGTGCTGCCAGAGCAGCGGATCTCCGCCCCGTGACGCGTCGAAGAAGGGCCAGTCGAAGGCGCGCTCGACCTCGAGCAGGATGTCGCCCGCGATGAGCGGCGGGAAGGCGAAGAGGATCATCGCCGCGACCACGAGGATGTACCAGCTGTAGAGCGGGATGAGGTTGATGCGCATCCCGGGCGGGCGGCACTTGAGCACCCCGACGATGAGCTCGACCGCGGCCGCGATGGAGGCGACCTCGATGAAGGAGAGGCCGAGCAGCCAGATGTCCACGCCGTAGCCGTCGGAGTACTCCGTGGTCAGCGGCGGGTACATGAACCAGCCGCCCTGCGGCCCGTGCCCGAAGAAGAGCGAGCCGCACACGAAGACGCCGCCGATGAGGTAGCACCAGAAGCCGTACGAGCTCAGCCGCGGGAAGGGCAGATCGCGCGCGCCGAGCATCTCGGGCAGCACCATGATCGAGAAGGCCTCGAACACGGGCACCGCGAAGAGGAACATCATCACCGAGCCGTGCATGGTGAAGAACTGGTCGTAGGTCTGGGCGTCGAGCAGGGTGTTGTCGGGCACGGCGAGCTGCACCCGCATGACCAGCGCGAGCAGACCTCCGAAGAGGAAGAAGCCGAACGCGGTCGCCGTGTACCAGACGCCGACCTCGGTGTTGTTCACCGCGGACCAGTAGCGGAAGCCGGACGGCGCCTTCCACGCCGCGCGCAGGCGCGCCCTCTGCGCCTCCTGTACCGACTCCGGGAAGGGCGCCTCGAGCGGCTCGACGTCGTCCTTCGCGGTCTTCATTCCAGGCCATCCAGGTAGTGAGCCAGGGCGTCGAGCTCCTCGGCCGCGAGCATCGCGAAGCCGGGCATCTCGGCCTCGGGTTTGACGGCCTCCGGGTCGCGCACGAAGCGCCTGAAGCCGTCGACGTCGTTGGCGAGCACGCCGGCGATGCGATGCCGGCCGCCGACGTGCGTCAGGTCCGGTCCCACCGTCCCCTCCGCGCGTGTTCCCCGCACGGTGTGGCAGGCGCCGCAGCCGCGCGCGTCGAAGATCGCCGCGCCGCGCTCCGCGCGCTCGCCCACGGGAGCCGCCGCCGGGCGCGCCTGTTCGGCGAGCCACGCGTCGTAGGCCGGGCGCTCGAGCGCCTCGACGTGGAACGCCATCATCGCGTGCGCCCCGCCACAGAACTCGGCGCAGGCCCCCCGGAAGAGCCCCGTGCGCGTGGGCTCGAGCGCGAGCCGGTTCTCGCGCCCCGGGATCATGTCGACCTTGCCCGCGAGCGAGGGGACCCAGAACGCGTGCACCACGTCGGGGCTGACGAGGGTCAGCCCGCTCCGCTCTCGCACGGGCAGCCGCAGCTCGTTGGCGAGCTCCACCGGGCGGCCGTTCACCTCGTAGGTCACGCGCCACCACCAGCGCTCACCGCTCACCCGGACGCGCGGCGCGGAGGCCGCGCCGGGCGAGAGGAGGTCCGGCATCAGCGCGAGGCCGAAGCTCAGCAGCGCGGCGAGGACCAGGGTGGGGAACACCACGCCGCCCCCGACGATGAAGCGCGACGCGAGCTTGGGATCGTGCTCGCGGTTGGAGCGCGCGGCGTAGATCGCGGCGACCATGACCGCGCCCCACACGAGCAAGGCGCCTCCCGACATCCACCAGAAGAGATCGGCGATGCGCGCCGCGTCGCGGCCGGCCGGGGCGAGCGCGGACTGCGGCCCGTCGCACGACGAGATCGCCGCGCACGATACCCAGACGCCCGCGCGTATGAGAGCCCACCGCATGGTTCGCCGGAAGCCCATAGGCCCGGCGGCTCGGGTCGAAACGGCGTCCCGAGCAGGCGGCTGAAGAAGCAGCCTGCTCCCCCTGCCCCTGCCCCTGCCCCTGCCCTTGCCCGCGTGTTCTCGGGGCGCGATGCGATTCGAAGAGCCCGGGTCCCGCGCTCACGACGCGCCACGGAAGGCGACAGAGGCCGCGGTCCGCGCTGTAGCCCTGCAGTGACAGGCGCGATTCGATGCGGTACGGGGTCTCATGACCGGTGAGACGAAGCTGCACCCCCTGCGCGTTCGCCCCGGCGCCCGCTTCACCTGTCACGGCGACGGCCTCTGCTGCAGCGACGTGCACCTGCTCGGGCCCGTGACCGGGGACGAGGCGCGGGTCCTGAACGCGATCGACGAGCGCATCCTCGCGTGGAGCGGAGACGACCGCGTGCTCGTGACCACCGTCGACGGGCGCTGCATGTTCGCGGGCGCGGGCGTGTGTGAGCTGCACGCGCGACTCGGCCCCGAGGTGAAGCCCGCGAGCTGCAAGCAGTTCCCGTTCATGCTCGTGACCACCCCGACGGGCGGGCGCGTGACGACCGAGCACCGCTGCCCGTGTCGGAGCATGGGGGAGCGCGCGCCGCTCACCTCCGACGCCGCGCTCGCCTCGACGACGCACGCGACCCGCCACATCGCGGGCCCGCTCTGGCTCGACGACGAGCGCTCCGTCAGCGTCGAGGAGTGGGAGATCATGGAGGCGCCGCTGATCGCGCGTCTTCAGCGAGAGGATCCACTGGACGTGCTCGACGCGGCGCCGCTCTCGGGCGACGCGGAGCGATGGGACGCGCTCGCGGTGGACTTCGCGAGCGAGGAGGGCGGCGGACGCTTCGGCGCGGCCATCCGTCGCTTCGGCGCCGCGATCCTCGCCCTCCGCCAGCGGCCCACCGACGACATCGACGCGGCGCTCCCCTGGGGTGACGCCTTCGATCGCGCCGAGGCGCGGTCCGAGCCGGGCGACCCGGAGGAGATGCTGCGCGACTGGGTGGCCGACTACGTGTGGTCGCTCGAGTGGGCGTTCTTCGGCACCTTCCGCGCCGCGCGGTCCGAGCTGTCGTCGCGCGTGGCGATCGCGCGCCAGATCGCGAGCGAGCTCGAGCAGGACGGCGCCCGCGCGGATCGCGCCATGGCCGAGGCGATCGCGGTGGTGGAGGCGGTCGGCGTGGCCGACGACTACCGCGCGTTCCTCGAGTCGCTGGGACGTGGCGACGAGCCCGCTGACCGTCCGGAGTGACGACGGCGAGAGGCTGCGGCGTGACGCGACGTCGCGACGAACCGTGAAGCGCTGTTCACGCCGTACGGGGCCGCGCCTACGGCTACCGCGCTTCCACGATGGCGCGAGGTTTGCCTGGGGGTCGCGCCGGTGCGGTGAGAAGGACTCACCATGAAGATCATTGGACTGCTTTGCCTCTTCGCCCTCGGCCTGTTCGACTGCGGCGGCGACAGCGGACGTGAGCCAGCCCCCATGACCGACGCAGGGGAGGCCTGTTCGGCCTTCAACTGCGAGGGATGCTGCACCGACGACGGTCGGTGCGTCGACGGGCTCTCGACGCTCGCCTGCGGCTCTTCCGGCAACCGCTGCGTGGAGTGCTCGTCGCCCGCGATGTGCGGCGAGACGGGTGTCGGCGGCGGCACCTGCGAGATGTGCAACCCCTTCAACTGCGACGGCTGCTGTGATGAGACGGACACCTGTCGCAGCGGCACCGATGACCTCGCCTGCGGCCACGCGGGTCGAGCGTGCACCGCGTGCGAGGGCGTCGCGCTCTGCGACCCACGCGGCACGGGCGGCGGCATCTGCCGCTGACCGGAGCCCCCGGGGCGCGTGTTCGAGCGAGGTCAGGCCGGCCCGGGCGGCAGCTCGTCCAACGCGCCGGGGTGACCCTCGGGCAAGAACGTGGTCCGCGCGTAGGCGCGCAGCTCGGCCACGTCGAGCATCCAGGCGAGGAACGCCGCGTCCATCGCGGTCGGCGTCTGCTGCGCGATGCTCTCGCGGACGCGCTCCCAGAGCGGCCCAGGTCCGGTTCGGAGCCGCACGCGCGCGATGAGCTCGCGCAGCCGGGCGACGCGCGCCTCCGCCTCCGCCCGGTCGATGTCGCCGCTCTCGAGGCGCTTCAGCACGCGACAGCGGAAGCGTCGGCAGGTCTCGGGGCGCTCCTCGTAGACGCGGCAGCGCGCGCCCTCGAGGGCGCCGCACGGCTGGACCATCCTCGGCTCGCGAGACGGAAGGAGCGGGAGGGAGCGCCGCCGGGCCCACGCCGCCTCCTCCTCGGAGATCGGCGTGAACCGGAAGAGGCTGCCGTCGCAGCACGCCCCGCAGGACGTGCAGAGGCTCTCAGCCATGCTGGTGGTCGGTGCCGGGCGCGGGCGCGCCGCAGTGCGGGCAGTTCAGCAGCTCCATCGCGAACGGGCCCTTGCAGTAGGCGCAGAACACGCGGCCCGCGATCGAGCGCTCGTCGATCTTCTTCAGCTGCGGGTAGAACTGCTCGAGCTCGGCCGTGCTCATGCGGTCGTTCTCGGCCGCGGGCGACCAGATCACCTCGAGGGCCATCAGCGTGTGCGGGTTGGCCACCGCGGTCATGTCGTCGAGGAGCGCGCGCAGAGCGTTCGCGTCCTGCACGTTCGCGACGTCGAGGATCTCGCGCCGCGCGGCGACGATGAGGGTGACGACCACGACGCCCTCGCCCTCGTTGGGGTGCGCCCGCATCTCGGGCGCGTCCTTCGAGGTCTGGGTGCCGTCGGCGTTGCGGACCAGCTCGTGGCGGAACCGCGCGCGCGCGTCGCTGCCGAGCTGCCGGAAGATGCCCTCCGCGCTCGCCGCGCTCATCGGCTTGTAGTTGGAGACGTCCGCGTAGAGCCATGCCAGCTCCGCGCGGCGGAGCCCGAGGATCGTCTCGCGCAGCAGGTTCGCCAGGCCCGCTTGGCTGTTGGTCTGCCCGCTCTTGGCGAGCCGCTCGAGGTGCGCCTGCAGCTCGCGGCGCGCGCGCCAGTCGACGCCGAGGCGGATCGCGCTGATGTCGACGTTGCCCCAGGCGCGGCTGCCGTGGCTGGAGCCGCCCTTCTTCTTCATCGCGTTCGTCACGATGACGAGCAGCACCAAGCCGATGATCAACGGGACCACGCACGCGCAGGACAGCCCCCCGCCGCCGCCCCCGCCGCCGGAGTAGCCGCCGGACGAGTAGCCGCCGCCGTAGCTGCCGCCGCCGCCGTAGCTCCCGCCGCCGCCGCCGTAGCTGCCGCCACCGCCGCCGCCACCGAAGCTGCCGCCGCCGAAGCTGCCGCCCGTCGACTGCGCGACCACGGGGTACGCGCCCAGCCCCAACCAGAAAGCGGCGACGACCGCCAACGCCCAACGGAACCAACGCTTGCGCACTCTCGGGACCTCCGCGGCCGAACGCTACCACAGGAGGAACGTGCTATAGCCGCGGCATGTTGGACCTCCGGCACGTCACCGAGAACCTCGACGAGGTCAGGGCGAAGCTCGCCACGCGCGGCGCCGAGCCCAGCTCTCTCGATCGCCTCGCCGAGCTGGCCGAGCAGCGCCGAAGCGGCATCACGGAGATCGAGGCGCTGAGGGCGAAGCGCAACGAGACCAGCAAGGCGATGGCCTCCGTCGACAAGAAGAGCGACGCCTTCGCGAAGGTGCGCGACGAGATGAAGGCCATCGGCGCCCGCATCAAGGAGCTCGAGGTCTCCGAGAAGGCGGTCGAGGCGGAGCTCGACGGGATCCTGAGCGGGCTGCCCAACCTCCCGCACGAGAGCACCCCCGTCGGCGCGAGCGACGCGGACAACGTCGAGGTCCGGGCCTGGGGCGACAAGCCCACCTTCGACTTCACGCCGCAGGCGCACGACGACCTGGGCCGCGCGCTCGGCATCCTCGACTTCGAGCGTGCGGCGAAGATCAGCGGCGCGCGCTTCGCCGTGCTGCGCGGTCAGGGCGCGCGGCTCGAGCGCGGGCTGATCAACTTCATGCTCGATCTCCACACCGGCGAGCACGGCTACGAGGAGCTCTGGCCGCCCGCGCTGGTGAAGGACTCGGCGCTGCGCGGCACGGGCCAGCTGCCCAAGTTCGAGGCGGACGTCTTCCACGTCGGACGCCACTACGAGGAGGGCGACCAGACCGAGCGGGTGCGGCACTTCCTCTCGCCCACGGCCGAGGTGCAGGTCACGAACTTCCACGCCGACGAGATCTTCGAGGCCGACGCCCTGCCCCAGCGCTACTGCGCCTACAGCCCCTGCTTCCGCAGCGAGGCGGGCAGCCACGGCAAGGACACGCGCGGGCTCATCCGCCAGCACCAGTTCGACAAGGTCGAGCTGGTCCACTTCTGCCGACCCGAGGAGGCCGAGGCCCAGCACCAGCAGCTGGTCGGCCACGCCGAGGCGGTGCTGCAGCGGCTCGACCTCACGTACCGCGTGATGGAGCTGTGCACGAAGGACCTCGGCTTCGCGGCGCAGAAGTGCTTCGACCTCGAGGTGTGGCTGCCGGGGCAAGACGCCTACCGCGAGATCTCGAGCTGCTCGTGGTTCGGCGACTTCCAGGCGCGGCGCGCGAAGATCCGCTACCGCCCCGAGGCGAAGGCGAAGCCGCGCCACCTGCACACCCTGAACGGCTCCGGGCTCGCGGTGGGCCGCACGCTCGTCGCCATCCTCGAGCAACACCAGCAGGCGGACGGCTCGGTGCGCATCCCCGAGGCGCTCCGCCCCTACGTCGGCTTCGAGACGATCGCGCGCGCTTGATCCCGGGCATCGACATCCTCGAGGACGTGGCCCTCGCCCCTCGCACCACCCTGCAGCTGGGCGGGCGGGCGAAGCACTATCTCCGCGCGAAGGACGCCGAGTCCGTCACGCACGCGCTCCGCTGGGCCGAGCGCCTCGGCCTCCCGGTCGGCGTGCTCGGCGGCGGCAGCAACCTCATCGTCTCGGACGAGGGCTTCGACGGGCTCGTGGTCGAGATGGCCCAGCAGGGGATCGAGGAGCGGGAGGAGGACGGCCGCGCGCTCGTCACCGCCCAGGCGGGCGAGGACTGGGACCTCTTCGTCGAGCGCTGCGTGGCCGCGGGGCTGCAAGGCCTGGAGTGCCTGAGCGGCATCCCCGGGCGCGTCGGCGCGACCCCGATCCAGAACGTCGGCGCCTACGGGCAGGAGGTCTCGGAGACCATCGCCCAGGTCCGCGCGCTCCACCGCGAGACGCTGCGGGTCGAGACCCTGCCCCCCGAGGCCTGCGGCTTCGCCTACCGCGACAGCGCCTTCAAGCGAGACCCCGAGCGCTACGTGGTGCTCTCGGTGACCTTCGCGCTGCGCCCGGGCGGCGCGCCCGCGATCCGCTACGCCGAGCTGGAGCGCGCCCTGACGGGGCTGGAGACGCCTTCGCTCTCGGACGTGCGCGAGACGGTCATCGCGCTCCGGCGTCGGAAGTCGATGGTGCTCGACTTCGCGGACGAGAACCACCGCAGCGCGGGCTCGTTCTTCACCAACCCCATCGTCGACCCCGAGGCCGCGGACGCCGTGGTCCAGAGGGCGCTCGCGGAGGGGATCGTGACCGATCCGAGCGAGGTCCCGCGCTGGCCGTCGGGCGATCAGGTCAAGCTCGCCGCCGGCTGGCTGATCGAGCGCGCGGGCATGGGCAAGGGCACGCGCCACGGCCAGGTGGGCATCAGCACCAAGCACGCGCTGGCGCTCGTGCACCACGGCGGCGGCACCACCCGGGAGCTGCTCGAGCTGGCCGAGCGGGTGCGCGCCGCGGTGCGGGATCGGTTCGGGGTGGAGCTCCACCGCGAGCCCACGCTCTGGTAGGCGCGGGACGACGGTCTACAGCCCCACACACCTCGTTCCGTTGCAGCCCGAGAGCAACCCGCAGCTCTCGCATCCCGACCCGCAGTATTCATTGCTGTTCTCCCGGCAGCGGCCGTCGCAGAAGTTCTGACCGGCCGGGCAGCAGTTCTCGTTGCTGCACTCCTCCGAGGCGCGGCACATCTCTCCGCACGTGCCGCAGTTCAGCTCGTCGGTGCGCGTGTCGACGCAGCCGCCGGCGCAGCACTGCTCGCCGGCGTCGCAGGTCATCCCGCACGTGCCGCAGTTCCGGCTGTCCTCGGCCACGCAGCTGCCTCCGCAGCACAGCTCGGTCCCGCCGCAGGTCCGCCCGCACATGCCGCAGTTGGCCTCGTCGTTGGCGACACAGCTGCCGCCGCAGCACAGCTCGCCCGCGCCGCACGCGATGCCGCAGCCGCCGCAGTTGAGGGGGTCGCTGTCGGTGTCGGCGCAGCTCCCGAAGCAGCAGGTGTCGACGCCCGTGCACGTCGGATCGCACGCGGTGCACGCGGGCGCGTCCTCGAGCTCGCAGGTCCCACCGCAGCAGTCCTCGCCCGCGTCACAGGCGTTGCCGCACGTCATGCAGTGGTCACGGCTCGTCTGCGGGTTCACGCACGCGCCGTCGCAGCAGGTCTGGCCCGGGCCGCACGCGTTGCCGCAGACGCCGCAGTTGTCAGGCTGATCGAGCGGGGCGCAGCTCCCGCCGCAGCAGCCCTCGCCCTCGGCGCAGTCCCTGCCGCAGGCGCCGCAGTTGAGCGCGTCGCCCGACTGGTCGACGCAGCGACCCGAGCAGCACTCGAGCCCCACCCCGCAGACCGCGCCGCAGGCGCCGCAGTTGTTGCGATCCTGCAGGAGATCGAAGTTCTCGTCCGTCGTGCCGTCGCAGTCGTCGTCGACCTCGTTGCAGGTCTCCTCGGAGGGCGCGCCTTCGCCGACGCACATCTCGGTGCCGTCGACGTCCTGAAGGCAGCCCTCGGCGCACGCGCCGACGCCGCGGAGCGAGGCCTCGCCGCTGAAGCAGCGCGCGGAGTCGTCGCAGGCCGGGCCGACCCCGGAGTCCATGCCGCCCTCGACGCAGAAGCCGCGGTAGCAGACGCCGCGGTCGCAGTCGGCGTCGGTCTCGCAGCCGAAGCTCGGGTTGGCGCCCGGGTTGGCGGTGCAGCCCGCGAACACGAGCGCGAGCAGGGTCATCGTCGAACGCTTCATCGCGTCCCCCATTCCAGCTGAAGCGCGTAGCCGCCGCGGCCCGGGCGCAGGGTGACCTCGTCCGTATCGGTGTCGGTGGCGCTGTCGGCCTCGCCTCCCGCGCTCAGCACCTCGGCGAGCAACCACACGAGCCCGCCCGCGAGCGCCACGCCGCCCACCGCGAAGAGCACGTCGGCGGTGATGGCGAACGTCTCCGAGCGCGACAGGGCGTCGGCCGCCGCGTCCGCCTCGGCCATCGTGGAGGGCCGCGCGGCCTCGAACTCGCTCTGCGCGTCGAGGTGGAGCGCGCCCATCGCGCCGCCCACGCCCAGCCCGATCGCGCCGACGACCATCAGGGTGATCCCGGGGACCAGGTCCGGCTCCGAAGGGGGCGGCGGGAGCGTCGGGGTCGGCCCCGGCTCGGGGTCGACCGCGGCGGGGAGCCCGAAGAGCTCCCGGAGCTGGCCTTCGATCGCGTCGAGCAGCTCCGGCCGGCTCTGCGCGCGCCGCACCACCCGATGGATGGATCCGTCTCGCCGGTCGAAGAGCGCGATCGTCAGCATCTGCTCGGCGCCGCTCTGGTCGAGGTGCGGGATCACCAGCAGC
>SHBB01000236.1 GCA_004213565.1 Sandaracinaceae bacterium | reverse complement strand
CGGGGCTCATCAACCACGCGAGGAGCACTCGGTAGGAGGCCGCCCCCATGGCCGGGAGCGGGCGAGCCAGCCGCTTGCCCTCGATGTGGGCGAAGTATCGCTCGCCGAGCTCGATGTGCAGGTTGCCTGCCGAGTCGATGAAGTTGGCCTTCTGCTCCAGCAGCTCGTCCTGGACGCGGCGCGAGAGACGCCGCGCCACGATCAGCTCCTGCTCGCGCGGCCCCGGAGGCTCCTGGACCGAGCGCGGGACGAGCCGGAACACGTCGCCCGCCGACGTCCTGACCTCCCATACGACGCCGGCTCCTTCGCGGCGCTCGGTCACTTCCGTCACGAACGGGAGGACCGAGAGCGCCGCCCGCGCCCGCTGCTGAACCTCTTCTCTGGCTTCCCGTGCTGTCATTTGATGTTATCTGACAGATAACACTTAACGACAGCGGGTGCCGCAAGAACGCGGGCCCAGGCGAAATCCTGTGGTGGTCCCACGACGACGACCGACACGGTCGGGTGCTCGCGGCCGAGCTCGACACTTGGGTCCGCACGACCAGGGCGAGACGGATCTCGGTCAGGAGGTCGGGCCAGCAACCCAGTACGTCTGCTTGTGACCGCGTGCCTCGAGCTCGGCCGCGACCGACTCCGCCTCGCATCGCGACGAGACACGGCGAACCTCGTACTCGTTGCCGTTGTCGTCGAGCCGACGCACCTGCCAGTCCGCTGGACCGTCTCGCCCCGGATCGGGTTCCCACCAGCTCCAGTCTTCTCGCGAGAGCCCCAGGTGAGAGAGCAGGTGATACAGGATGTGGCCGCGCTCAGTCTGGTTCGCGTGGAGCTCGACGACCGCGGGTTGGGCGGGGTCGGTGACCGGCGTCCAGTCGGGGCGCTGATGGAAGATCCAGAGCGCCACCTCCAGGCCGCAGTCGAAGCGCATCAGCCAGGCGTCGAAGAGACCCAGTCCGTTCGAGTCGAGGTTCGAGCTCTGGGGCTCGCCGAAGCGCGCTTCGAGGAAGGAGCGGCTGTACTCGGCCGAGCCGAGAGGTGGGCTGGTCCAGCTCACCTCGTCCAGCGGCGACCCCTTCGACGGCCCCATGTTCTCCCTCGTCATGATCCGGACGTAGGGTCTCGTTCGGTCTGTCGTCAACGGGGCTGGCACGTCGACGAGACCGTCGCTCGGAGCCGATCTCCGACGCGCGTCACGGATCGTTGCCGGGACCCGGGGCACGCGAGCATTGTCGAGATCGGCAGGGCGTCCCAGGAGACGAGCCGCTCGACGAGTTCGCGTCAATCCCTGAGCGACTCTCGCATTGCCTTCAGATCAGGATAGGCGCCTTGCGTTACCAGGAGGAGCCCGGCCGTCGGCTCGTCACTCTGCTGCGGTTCTTCCACCCAGACAGCGTATTCGTCAGGGCTCCAAGAGTAGTTCGAGTCTTGGGGGTGGATCGCTCGCGTGTACCACCGCGCGACGGTCATACCCCAATCTCGTGCATCGGCCGCGCTCTCAGCCTCTATCAACAGTACGCCCGTGGACTCGAAATCGAACTCGGGATCGACGCGTACCGCTTTCCATGCATCGGGCCCGTGATAGCCAAAGCTAAACAAGAATGTCCTCATTCTTCACTCCCTGAATCGAGGTCTCTGCGCGCGTCCGGAGGGGCCGAGTCTGTTGTCCCTGAGCCGAATGTTGAAAATGTCCTCCCCCAGGTTCTTGGCTCTGGGAGCCCCAGCGCTTGCGCCTTCCGTCGGAAAACTCGAGCCTGTGGGGGGGGACGAACTCGGCAAGAGCTCGTCCGGTCTCCTCAACCTGGCCGTGACATGAGAGACTCCAAGTTCCTGAGCCATGGCGGTTGCGCTACCAGCAAGTGAGGCTCTCGGAGACCCCGGTTCGGGTCTTGCCCCCCAAGATCACGGCCGCTACCCCCGTGAACGCCTACGTTCGTGGAGAGCCACGTGTTCGGGCACGTGCTCGCGCCACATCGCGGTGCGCATCGCGGTAATCGCGATCTTTCGACGGGTACGGCATCGGCTCGCGCCCTTTCGCGCGCCTGAGATTCTCGATCAGGTCACGTGGCAAGTACCCCGGGAACAGGGGGCAGGTCCTCGTCGTCTTCATGCAACATCGAGAGGAAGGCATGAAAGCTGTCGGTGACTGGGATGAACGGTGAACCCACCTGGTCGTGAAAGAAGAACAGAATGCGACCGCTCTTTGGCTCGATCACGAAGTAGTTCCCTCCACCATCGACAGCCATGGGAATGGTTCCCGCCAACGAGCCCTCGTAGGCGTGAGTTTGTGCCCAGATGATGCTGTCGGGGCTGTCACCTCGGCCGCATAGAAACTCCGCTGTGGTCTCCAGGCCCGCGCCTCGTGGGACGGTGAGGCAGCAGTGCACGGGTATGTAGCCGTGCACGGTCTCGAGAAACTCGGAGTACATGCCTGGTAGAGCTACACCAAGCGATTGTTCCAGTGAGCGGATTTCTTCTGGCGACAAGGGTTCCCACGTCTCTTCCCATTCGATAGTCATCGCGAACTCCCTTGGCCTACCAGTGGGGACAGAGCTCCCACCCACCCACGTGATTGACTGCGTTGTGCGGCCTCCCGCGGAACCAGTTGCATGCGTCCAATGTTCTGATGATGGTGCCAGGTGTAGCCAGGTGTCTGGGCGCGCCCACCCCGGATCGCCCGCAGCTGAGCGGGCGTGAACCGACCGGCGCTCATCTCTCCTCTGTTGATCATGCCACGTAGGTCGCGAGTCGCAGCGCGCATCGTGCCTCGATACCTTCCCGTCAGGGCCGTCTGTCGCCCGAGGTTCGAGTCGACTGCGGCGATCTCGTCGAATATCGGAACGCCGCGCGATCATACACGGCGCCGCCGGGGTGCCGGTCCCCGTACGCGAGGGTGCGGCCGCGCGACGACGGGTCGTGACGGGCGCGGTCCGAGCGAGCGCTCAGACGAAGCGGCGTGTGAACGCGACGGCCGACGCGTTGAAGGCCCGGGTCAGCGGCGAGCCCTCGACCATGTCGAAGCCGTGGATGGCGCCGTCGACCTCCGCGTACGTGACGTCGACCCCCGCCTCCTCCAGCCGGCGGGCGTAGGTCCGATCTTCGTCGAGGAAGAGGTCGGACGTGCCCACGCCGACCCAGGCCGGAGGGAGGCCGGAGAGGTCTTCGCGGCGGGACGGCACGGCATAGGGCGGTGAGGGCTCGCCGGGGGGATGCCCCAGGTAGCCTGTCCACCCGAACAGGTTGTTGCGGTTGCTCCACACGCGGTGGCGCGGGACGTCGAGCTGCCGCCGGGTGGCGGTCCGGTCGTCGAGCATGGGGTAGATGAGGAGCTGGGCCGAGGGCTGTCGGCCTCCTTCGTCGTGGAGGCGCTGCGCGAGCGCCGCGGCGAGGCCTCCGCCCGCGCTGTAGCCGCCGATGACGATCTTCGAGGGGTCGACGCCCAGGCTCGGCGCGCGGTCGAGCAGCCAGCGCCAGGCGGCGTGGCAGTCGTCGAGCCCGGCCGGGAAGGGCTGCTCGGGGCCGAGCCGGTAGCTGGGCATGAAGACGGGCACGCCGCACTCACGCGCGAGCATGGCCGCCTTGTCCAGGATGTCGCGGCTGCTGCCGACCACGTAGCCGCCGCCGTGGATGAGGAGCAGCGCGCCTTCGCCGGAGACGGTCTCGGGACGGACGATGCGCATGCCTCGACCCGCCGTCGGGTCCTCGCTGACGCGCACGCCCCGGAGGTCCGCCGGGCGGGTCGCGAACCGCATGAGCAGCCGCAGGAGCCGGTAGGTCCAGCGGTTGACGACGAGCCAGCCGATCTGGCGATCCGCGGCGCGGAAGTCGGGCGCGGTGGGGACACGCGTCGCGGTCGTGACGTCGGGATCGGGCTCGGACCGGAGGTCGGGTGGCAAGGGGTTCTCCATCTCGCGAGGCGCAGCATACCGAGCCGACGCGGGATGTCGGGTATCCCGCGATGCGTGACACCGGGGCTGGACTGTCCCTCGCCATCGACGTCGTTACTCTCTCACGCGACGATCCGGGGGGATGAGATGACTCGACGAACCGCGCTGGAGCGGGGCTGAACGGTGGGGCTCGAGGCCGAGCTCGAGGCGGAGACCGAGGCGGCGCGGGCGTACGAGGCGCTGCTGGTGCCCGCGCTCTTCGGGGAGTGGGCGTCGAAGGTGGCGGACGCGGCGGAGCTGCGGCCGGGGCACCGCGTGCTCGACGTGGCGTGCGGCACGGGCGTGCTCAGCCGCGAGGCGCGCGCCGCGCGGGTCGGTCACGGGGCTGGACCCGGGCCGGGGCATGCTCGCGGTGGCGGCGGAGCTCGACCCCGAGGTCCGCTGGCAGGCGGGGTGGGCGGAGGAGCTGCCGTTCGAGGACGCCGCGTTCGACCGCGTGGTGAGTCAGTTCGGCTTGATGTTCTTCCGCGAGCCCGCGCGGGCTCTCCGGGAGATGCTCCGGGTGGTCGAGCCCGAGGGCCGCGTGACGCTCGCCGTGTGGGACGCGATCGAGCAGCTGCCCGCGTACGCCGCCTCGGCCGCGATCCTCGACGAGCTGGCCGGAGCCGAGGCCGCGGACTGCGTGCGGGCTCCCTTCGCGCTCGGAGACGCGGCGCGGGTCCGCGGGCTGATCGAGGAGGCCGGCGGACGGGTGGTCGCGCAGGAGACCCCGGTGGGCGAGGCGCGCTTCCCGAGCGTGCGGAGCATGATGGAGGCCGACCTGCGCGGGTGGCTGCCGCTGCTCGGCGTGACGCTCGACGAGGCGCTGATCGAGCGCATCCTCGTCCAAGCCGAGGCCCGCCTGGCCGGGCTCGTGACGCCCAGCGGCGAGCTGATCTTCGAGACGTCGGCCCACCTGTTCACGCTTCAGCGCTAGGGGGACGGTGTTCGGTTGTTAAGTTGTGCTGTGAAATGATTGCGTACCCCCGGTCGAGGGTACGCAAAAATTCCGGTCACAAGTAAACACCGTCCCTGCGGGCGGCGGGTCAGCGTCCGTTGCGGTGGCGCGCGCGGTGCTCGTCCAGGGGGCTCACGGCGCGGCGGAAGGCGCGGACGCTGTCTTCGTCGTCGAAGTCGAGCTCGCCCACGAGCAGGCGGCCGTAGTCGGCGATGGCCTCGACGAGCTCGGCCTTGGCGGCCTTGACGGCGCCGCGAGGGGGGCGAACCGGGAGCGGGGCGTCGCCCACGCCCATGACGTCGGCGAAGTCTCGATGGCGCGCGTCGACGTGCGGGAGCACCGCCGGGCCCGCGAGCGCGGCGATCTCGGGCTCGAGCCCTCGCTCGCGGATCCGCTCGAGGATCACGTGGCTGGCCGACCAGAGCTCCTCGTGCGCGAAGCGGGTGAATCGGGTCCCCTGCGGGAAGATCACGGCCTGGAGCGCGGCGGCGCGGGCGCCCTCGTCCAGCTCGGGCAGGCGAGCCTTCGCGTGCAGGATCTCCCGCAGCGCGACCCACGCGCGACCGAGCGCGGAGGCCTCCCGACGCGCGTCGTGCGAGGGCGCGAACTTGCGCGCGGAGACGGCCGCGGTGAGCGCCTCCGCGGCGCGGTCCATGCGACGAAGCGCCCGCTGCAGGCGCGGGCTCGGCGGGCGAGGCGCGCGGACGAGGAGGACCTGCGCGAGCACGACGCCGGCGCCGACGCTGAAGCGAGTCGGGGTGATGTAGTAGCTGATGTCGAATCGAGTCACGGAGCCTCCCGGGGTCGCTGGCGACGCTCTCCAGCTCCCGCGAGAGAGCAGCGCGTCGCCGATGACGCCTCCATCGCCCGTCGTGCGCGCAGGTTGCGGATTTCGACGCTCGAGGGCGCACGGCGCACGCGGTGGAGTCGATGGCGACAGCTGCAGCTGACAGCGCGAGCGTGGAGACTCGCTGGCGATGCTCCACGCCACGGATGGAAGCTACGAGACTCGCTGGCGAGTCTCCGACGTTACGCTGCGGCGCTGCGAGACCCACGATCGAGCCGCTGGCGAGCGCGCTGACGGAGCCCGCGCCGATCGCGAGCCCCGCGGCTTCCGAAACTCGCGCAGGGCGTCGCCAGCGATGCGGCGCCGTCCCGGGTCGCGGTACGCTGGGCGCGCCGTGATCTGGGTCGGCTTCGTCAAGCTCGTGGCGCTCGCGTACGCGACGCTGCATTCGGTGCGCGCCCGCTACGGCGTGGGCGTGGCCGCGGTGGGGGTGATGGCGTACGTCGCGGTGGCGGCGCTCGCGGCGGCGGCGGGGATCTGGATGCCGTTCGGAGACGCGCTGCGCACGCACTGGTGGCTCTCGCTCGGCCTGATGCCGCCGCTCTCGTTCACGTCGATGGCGCTCGCGTGGCGACAGAGGCGAGCCCTGCCGGCGATCGATCCGCGGTCGGAGCGGCTCGATCGGGCCGCGCTGGCGTTCCTGGCCAACGGGCTGCTCGACGCGGGGCTGCTGGTGCTCGTGGCGGCGGGCGCGCTCCTGATGGCCCGGGACTGATACGGCTCAGCCGGGGCGGGACGGGAGCGACACGGCGCCGAACCAGAAGGCGCTGAGGGTCTGCATCAGCTCTCTGTAGCCAGAGAGGTTGCCGGGCTTCTTCAGGAAGGCCGCGCAGCCGAGGCGGTAGGTCTCGCGGACCTCGGCCGGGTTCCGCGAGGAGCTGAGCACGACGATGGGCACGAGCCGCAGCGTCGGGTCGGTCTTCCACTCCGCGATCATCTCCAGGCCGCTCTGTCCCGGGAGGTTGAGGTCGGCCAGGACGAGGTCCGGGAGCTGGACGGAGATCCCGACCCGCTCACGCACCATGGCGCTGGCTCCCTCGGCGTCGCGCGCGATGCTCACGTGCAGGGGCAGGCCGAGCCGCCGGACCGTGTGCCGCACGAGGTCGACGTCGGCGGGGTTGTCGTCGATGAGGAGGAGCTCGTGCAGAGGTGGGGTCATGAGAGTCGGGCGCGCAGGCGAATCGAGGGGGAGGCGAGCGGGGGCTCGGGCGAAGACGCGTCGACGGCCGGCAGCGTGAAGCGGAAGGTCGCCCCCTCGCCGAGCTCGGACTCGACCCACACGCGGCCGCCCATGCGCTCGACGGCCTTCTTGACCACCGCCAGGCCCACGCCGCTGCCCTCGACCGCGTCGCGGTGCTGGAGCCGCTGGAACAAGGCGAAGACCTTGTCGTGGAAGGCGGGGGCGATCCCCACGCCCCAGTCGCGCACCGCGAACGTCCACCCGTCGTCGTGGCCGCGCGCGGCCGAGATGGACACGCGCGGGCGATCTCCCGGGCTGAACTCGATCGCGTTGGCGACGAGGTTCTGGAAGACCTGCGTCAGCATCGTCGCGTCGCCCGAGACGCGCGGCAGCGGGCCCCGCTCGATCACGGCGCCGCGCTCCTCCACCCGGAGCGCCAGGTTCGCGAGCGCCCCGTCCAGCGCTCGCTCCGCGTCCACGGGGGTGATCGCCAGCTCGCGGGAGCCGGTCTGGGTGTAGCGGAGCAGCGAGTCGACGAGGTCCTGCATGCGGGAGGCGCCCTCGCGCACGTAGCGCATGTACTGCGCTTCGCTCTCGTCACGCTCGTCCGCGCGCAGCTCCTCGAGCAGCTCGGTGTAGGCGACGACCATGCGCAGCGGCTCCTGCAGGTCGTGCGAGGCGACGTAGGTCATCTGCCGGAGCTCCGCGTTGGAGCGCTCGAGCGCGGCCGCGTGCGCCACGGCGAGGTGCTCCGCCCGGGTGGCCACGCGGTGGGTCTCCACGTAGTCGAGGATCAGCCCGGCGCACGGGACCAGGTACGCGACGATCTTGAGCCCGTGCGCGGCGTTGAAGTGGTGGTCGAAGAGCGCGCCCGAGCCGAGGGACATGTGGAGCTGGGTGGCGACGTCCGGGAGCACGCTCAGCCAGAGCGCGAACGCGAAGTGGGAGTCGACGCGGCGCCGGAACCGGGGATAGATGATCAGGCCGGAGACGAGGTAGACGGCCAGGGGGTAGAGGTCCCAGGGACGGGTGACGAAGGCGCCCGGGAACGTGGTCCGGGGGAGGCTGGTGCTCTGGGCGCAGTAGGTCGTCAGCGCGACGGCGAGCGCGCCGAGCACCATGGAGGCGATGGCGACCACCCACAGGCTCCGACGCGGGCGGGTGCCCGTCTCGAAGCGGCGCGCGAAGAGCAGCATGGCCAGGGCGGCCAGCGGCACCACCGCGTTGAAGGTGCGCGAGACGGCCCAGGTGAAGGGGACGAAATCCGCGACGTCGGCGGCGGCGCCGATGAGGCCGTCCGCGGCGAGGGTGTGGAACGCGTCCACGAGCCCGGCCGCCAGCAGCGCCATGCCGATGGTGGGCGCCACCACGTCTCGCCGCAGGTGGAAGTGCGTGAAGGCGAGCAGCGCGGTGAAGGCCGCGGCCGCGGTCGCCGACCACTCGAGCAGGGTGTGCAGATAGGAGCCGGAGAGCGCCGCGGTGAGCGCCTCGGCCGGGGCGGCGCTGGTGGCGAGCGCGCGCAGGGCGGCGTCGGTGGGGGTGGGCACGCCGAGGTCCACCCCCGCGAGCCCCAGCGCGGTCGGCGCGGCGCAGAGCGCGACGACGCCGATCGCCAGGCCTCGGTGCGACCTGAGCGGCCGCGCGGGAGTCGGCGCCGCCTCGGTGACGGGCCGAGCTGCGAGGGAGAGGCGCACCCCGCGTGAGAACGGCAGCGTGCCGCGAGGCTGCACCCTTCGCCCGCGAGCCCCGCGCGCGCCGGCTCCCTTGATTCTGTTATTTGTGCATGAGCACGTTATTTATGTAATTCGCTCTCCGCTTCACGTAGGTTGGGGACGGCGGCCATCCAGCAACGGGGGCGTCGCCGGATGGAGGGAGCTGCGGATGAGAAGTGTGGGATGGTGTAGGAGATTGGCGCTCTGTGGGGCGCTCGCGCTCGTGGCGGCCACGGGCTGTGACGGGGGCGAAGTGAGCCCGCCAGACGCGTCGGGGGCGGACGGAAGCGTGGACTCGGGCGCGGCGTGCGACGGCTGCCTGATCGGCGAGGCCTGCATCCCCGCCGGGACGGCCGACCCGTCCAACCCGTGCATGGTCTGCGACCCGGAGGCCTCGGCGACCGAGCTGAGCCCCGACGACGGGGCGAGCTGTGACGACGGACTGAGCTGCACCGAGCGCGACACGTGCTCCGCCGGCGCCTGCAGCGGTGAGACCATCGCCTGCGACGACGGCATCTCCTGCAACGGGGCCGAGATGTGCAGCGAGGACGCGGGCGGCTGCGAGCCCGGCGCGTCGGCGTGCGGCGCGGGGGAGCTGTGCGACGCGGCCACCGACGCCTGCGTGGTCGGCTGCACGGGGGGCTGCACCATCGACGGCACCTGCTACGGGGCTCGCCAGGCCAACCCGCTCGAGCCCTGTCTCGTCTGCGATCCGAGCGCGTCCGCCACCGACTGGAGCTCCAACGAGGGCGCGACCTGCGAGGACGGCGAGTTCTGCACCACCGGGGACGTGTGCGCCGCGGGCGTGTGCGTCGGAGGCGCCGCGCGAGACTGCGATGACGGCGTCGCGTGCGACGGCGCGGAGACCTGCGACGAGCTCGCCGACGTCTGTCAGCCGGGCGCGTCCACCTGCGCGAGCGACGAGATCTGCGACGTCGCGTCCGACACCTGCGTCACGTCGTGCACCGGCTGTGTGATCGGGGGCACGTGCTTCGGGGCCGGCCAGCGCAACCCGGCCAATCAGTGCGAGGTCTGTGACCCCGCCGCGTCGGCCGCGGGCTGGTCCAGCAATGACGGCGCGAGCTGCGACGACGGCCTGTTCTGCACCGACGGCGACGTCTGCGCCGGCACCACCTGCGGTGGCGCGGCCCGCGTGTGCTCGGACGGCATCTCCTGCAACGGCGCCGAGACGTGTGACGAGGTGACGGACGCCTGCACCGCGGGCGCCGCCACCTGCGGCGGGGGGACGCTCTGCGATCCCGCCACCGACGCGTGCGTGACGACCTGCAGCGGCTGCGTCATCGACGGCTCTTGCTACGGCGCCGGCCAGGCGAACCCGCTCAACGCGTGCGAGGTCTGCGACGTCGGTCGCTCCACCTCGTCCTGGAGCGCCAACGACGGCGCGCGCTGCGACGACGGGCTCTTCTGCACGGACGGCGACGTGTGCGCCGCCGGCGTGTGCGGCGGCGCGGCCCGCAGCTGCTCCGACGGGGTCGCCTGCAACGGGACCGAGACCTGCGACGAGGGGGCCGGCGCGTGCGCCGCGGGCGCGACGACGTGCGCCGCGACGGAGCTCTGCGACACGGCGGCTGACGCGTGCGTCACCACCTGCGCCGGCTGCGTGGTCGGTGGCGTCTGCTACGCCCAGGACACGCGAAACCCCGCCAACGCCTGCGAGATCTGCGACACGGCGCGCTCCCGCACGGCGTTCAGCGCGAACGACGGCGCGAGCTGCGACGACGGCTTCTTCTGCACGACCGGGGACACCTGCTCGGGCGGGATGTGCGCCGGCAGCGCGGCGACCTTCTGCGACGACGGCCTGAGCTGCAACGGGGCCGAGACCTGCAACGAGTCGACCGACCGATGCGTCGCCGGCGCCACCACGTGTGGGGCGGGGCAGGTCTGTGACCCGGGCACCGACGCGTGCGTCACGGCGTGCACCGGGTGCGTCATCGGCGGGGTCTGCCACGCCGCCGGCGCGCGGAACCCGGCCAACGAGTGCCAGGTCTGCGACACCGCCAGCTCCGCGACGGACTGGACGGCGAACACCGGCGCGCGCTGCGACGACGGGCTCTACTGCACCGTGGCCGACGTGTGCTCCGCCTCGGCGGTGTGCGGCGGCGCGGCGCGCGGCTGCGGCGACGGCGTGACCTGCAACGGGGCCGAGACCTGCAACGAGAGCGCGGACCGCTGTGACGCGGGCGCGAGCACGTGTGGCGCGGGGCAGGTCTGCGACACCGCGGCCGACGTCTGCGTCACGACCTGCAGCGGCTGCGTGATCGGCGGCGTCTGCTACGCGCCGAGCACCACCAACCCGGCGAACGGATGCCAGGTCTGTGACCCGAGCGCGTCCACCTCGGCGTGGTCGGCCAACACGGGCGCGGCGTGCGACGACGGGCTCTTCTGCACGGTCGGCGAGGCCTGCTCGGCGGCCGCGGTCTGCGCCGGGGGGACCGCCCGCAGCTGCGACGACGGCGTGTCCTGCAACGGGAGCGAGTCCTGCAACGAGTCGACCGATCGCTGCGACGCGGGCACGAGCACGTGCGGCGCGGGGCAGGTCTGCGACGCGGCGGCGGACAGCTGCGTGCTGAGCTGCGGCGGAGGCACGAGCCTCTGCGGCGGCTCGTGCGTCAACACCTCCTACGACCCGGGGAACTGCGGCAGCTGCGGCAACGTCTGCCCCGATGTCGCCAACAGCGAGCCGGTCTGCGTGTCCGGGAGCTGCAGCGCGGTCTGCGACTCCGGCTTCGGGGACTGTGACCTCGACCCCACGAACGGCTGCCAGGACCTCCAGTCCGACAACGCCAACTGCGGCGCGTGCGGCAACGTCTGCGCGGGCGGCGAGACGTGCATGGCCGGGGTCTGCCAGGCCTTCACGCCGGTCCCGAACGAGATCCTCTACAACGGCTACTACTACGCGACGCTCGACGGAGCGCCTCCCGGGGCCGACTACGGCACCTGGACCAACACCTGCCAGACCAACCCCATCGCGCTCCCGACGGGCTGGGCGCTGGTCCCCGAGGACGCGGGCGTGGTCGCCAACGTGATCCGTCCGAACGTGTACGGGACGCACTGCATCCTGTTCTCGAACGGCGTGTCGTACGGCGTCCGGACCTACAACAACGGCAACCCGTGCGGCTGCAGCGGCTCGGTGTGCATGAGCGAGTCCCCGGCGGGGACGTGGCGCGTCACGAGCTGCTCGCGGCGGATCCTGATCCGGCGCCCGGCTCCCTGAGCCTCACCAGTCCGCGCGCGACGAGGGCCGCCGACCATCCCTTGCGGGGTGGGGGGCGGCCCTCTCGCCGTTTGGCGTCCGCCGCGCTCACTCGACGCGCGAGGGGAGGGTCGCGACGCCGAACCAGAACGCCGCGACCGAGCCGAGCAGCGCGCGGTAGCCGGCCAGGTTGCCGGGCTTCTGCACGAAGGCGGCGCACGAGAGGTCGTAGGTGCGCAGCACCTCGAGCGGCGATCGGGAGGAGCTGAGCACGACCACGGGGATCCGCGTGAGCTGCGGCTCGCGCTTCCACTCGCGCAGCATGTCCAGCCCGCTCATGCCCGGGAGGTTGATGTCCACGAAGGCCAGATCGGGCAGGGGCTCGCGCGCCGCGACGCGGGCCAGGCCGAGCGCCGTCGCCTCCTCCGCGTCGGACGCGTGGGTGAGGGACACGGCGAGCTCCATGCGGCGGATGGTGTGTCGGACGAGATCCGCGTCGGCGGGGTTGTCGTCGATGACGAGCAGCTCGTAGGGCCGTTTGATGCTCACGCGGGACGCTCCGAGGAGACGAATCGGCGGCGGGAGGCTTTTCTGTTGCGTCCCCTCGGGCGGGGTGACGGCGCCGGCCCTGCGCGCATACAGTGTCGCGTGGTGTGGGGATGCATGCGGTAGCGGGACGAGGGCCGAGGCTCGCGCTGCACGAGCGCGGAGACCACTACGTCATCGCGTCGTGGCGCTCGCTCTTCGTGATGGTCTGGTACGGAGGCGCGTCGCTGCACGCGCTCGACGCGATGGAGCGGCACGAGGACCGGGTCCTGGCGCGCCACCCCGACGGGATCACCGCGTTCTTCGTGATCCGGGACATCGCGATCACCAGGCCGCCCGGCGCGGACGTGCGCGAGCGCTCGGAGGCCCTGCTCGAGAAGTACGCGCCCCACCTCCGGGGCACGGCCCAGGTCATCGAAGGCGGCGGCTTCAAGGCCTCGATGGCGCGCACGTTCCTGACCGCGGTCACGCTCTTCGGCCGCTCGAAGGTCCGCACCAAGGCGTTCGGCGACGTGCGCCCCGCGATGAAGTGGGTCGGCGGCCTGCCGACGCAGCCGGCGGAGATCGCCGAGCACGCCGAGCCGATCTGCGCCGCGATCGACGGGCTGTCCCTCTCCTAGCTATCGGCTCGTGCGGAGGCGGGCCTCGATCTGCGAGAGGCGCGCGCGCAGCAGGCTGTTGTCGGGCTCGACCTCGACCGCGGCCTTCATCGCGCGCCACGCGTCGCGCCACTGGCCGCTCCGCGCCGCGGCGGCCGCCTTGTTGTAGAACGCCATGGCCTGGGGAGACCGGATGGGCTGCTCTTTCTTCTTGGGCTCGTCGGCCGCCTTGACCTCGGCCTCCGCCTTGTCCTTCTCCTCGGTGGAGAGGCGCAGCTTGCCCATGCGCAGCACGCGGTCGTAGGCGCGACGCGAGACCGGGTTGGTGAGGATCTGGTACGCCTCGCTGCCGCGCCGGTAGATCTGGCTCGCGCGCGAGAGCTTGTCGGCGTCGCCGCCCGCGAACCGGTCCGGGTGGTAGCGGCGGGCGAACTTACGGAACGCCTTCTTGACGTCCGTCACCGCCGCGTCG
>SHBB01000235.1 GCA_004213565.1 Sandaracinaceae bacterium | reverse complement strand
AGCCGCGAGTTGAGGGTGCCAGCGTGGTCGTCGTTCTCCCAGTGCTGCCCGCCCGGGCCGTCCACGCGGAGGAACGTGTCGAAGCTGCTCGACTCGAGCTCGATCGCGACCTCCGTGTCCATCGGCTGCGCGACCGTCAGCTCGTAGACGTCGTAGCGCTCGCCGCTCGGCAGCGTGGGATCGTTCTGCGCGAGGTTGCCGTGCAGGCGATCACCGATGCGGATGGGCAGCGCGCGCGGCTGTGGAGAGGCGGGCGAAGGAGCGGGCGCCGTCCCCGCCGCCTGGGCCGGCTGCACGGGCGGAGGCGAGTCGGCGTCGCGCCCCGCGCCACGGAGCCGATCGAGCAGCTCGCTGAACTGATGGTGCGCCCGCGCGAGGAGCGGCGCCGACTCCGCGTCGGCCGCCTCCGCCGACACCGTGTAGGCGACGCCCTGGCGCCCGATGACCTGCACGTTGTAGTTGCCGGCGTTCGGCGCGCGGTAGACGTCGCCCTCCCCCGCCAGCGTCAGCCCGTTCGGCGCCACCACCGAGGTGCGCACCTCGCCGTCGCCGCGCGCGCGGACGCGGATGCGGCCCGGCTCGCTCAGCCGGACCACGTAGGCGTCGAAGAGCTCCCCGCCGCTGAGCGTGTGATCGCCCTGGGCCAGCTCTCCGCTCGCGCTCTGCCCCGCGTTGATCACGGGGATGGACTGGCCCTCCTCGCCCACGCGCCGCGCGACCAGGCGGTAGGCGCCCTCACCCTGATCGGCGTAGGCGCGGACCTCGATCTTCATCTGGCCCGCCGCGGGCGCGATCAGCTCGAGCTGGGACCGGGTGCGATCGCCCTGCCAGTCGTCGTTGACCAGCGCGCCGCTCCCGGGAGGGGTGACCTCGAGGAAGGGGTCGAAGGCGTCGCTCGTCAGCTCGATGAGCACTCGCTCGCCCGCCGCGACCTGCACGAAGTAGCGGTCGTAGCGGCCGCGCCCATCGCGCGCGTCGTCCGCCGCGAGCGTGCCCGCCTGCTCGAGCAGCGGCCCCGCGGGCGCCGCCGCCTCCGGCTCGACCGCGGCCGCGCCCTCCTCCGTGGACGAGGACGCCTCCTCCTCATCGTCACCGCACGCCCAGAGGAGCCCCGCCAGCGCCACGCACACCACCCACCCGAGCCTGGTTCTCATGGGCCGAACCATACCCGCAACGGCTTGACAGGGCCTAGTCGTCACCGGATGGTCCCCAGCCAAATGACGAGCGCCGCCGCGAACCAGCCGACCCTCTTCGGTCACCCGACCGGTCTGTTCCAGCTCTTCTTCGCCGAGATGTGGGAGCGCTTCTCCTACTACGGCATGCGGGCGCTGCTCTTGTTCTACATGATCAAGGGCTTCCTCGGGCTCAACGACGGAGAGGCCTACGGCGTCTACGGCGCGTACACCGCGCTGGTCTACATGACGCCCTACTTCGGCGGCATGCTGGCCGATCGGCTGCTCGGGCGAAGGCGGGCGGTGGTCGTGGGCGGCTTGCTGATGGCGGCGGGTCACCTCCTGATGACCATCGAGAACCGCTACGCATTCTTCGGCGCCCTCGCGTTGCTGATCGCGGGCAACGGCTTCTTCAAGCCGAACATCTCCACCATCGTGGGCGAGCTGTACCCGAAGACCAGCGACAAGAAGGACGCGGGCTTCACGATCTTCTACATGGGGATCAACCTCGGCGCGGCGATGAGCCCCATCATCTGCGGCTACGTCGGGGAGACCTACGGCTGGCACTACGGCTTCGGCCTCGCCACGGCGGGCATGCTGATCGGCGTCGCCGTCTTCGTCGCCCCCACCCTGCTCACGCAGGTCCTGATCGGCGTCGGCGTGCTGGCCACGTCGCTCGCGATGCCCTTCCTCCAGGACTCGCTCCTCCAGCTCGGCGTGCGGCTCCTGCTCGCGATCATGCTGCTCATCGCGGGCGTCGTGGCCATCCGCGCGCTCGGCAAGGGCCCGCTCGCGAAGGAGGCGGGCGCGCCGCCGGACCCCGAGGCCCTGAAGAAGAAGCTCTTCGGCTTCCTGCCCGCCGAGTACGCGGTCTATCTGGGCACCGGCGCCGCGGTGATCGCCTTCACCTTCATCGTGCAGGACGGCTCGGCCGCGGGCTGGGTGCTGAACATCACCGGGGTGATCTTCTTCATCTACGTCATCTACGACATGGTGACGAAGTGCACGCGCGTCGAGCGCCACAGGCTGATGGTCGTCTTGACGATCTTCTTCTTCAACATGTTCTTCTGGGCCTGCTTCGAGCAGGCCGGCACCAGCCTCAACAACTGGACCGACCGCAACATCGACCGGGTGAGCGAGAGCGCGCAGGTCGAGGCGGGACAGGTCGGCGAGTCGATCCGCTTCCGGGTCTCCCCCGGCACCACCGACGCGGCGCTCACCGCCCTGCCGCTCCTGTCGCAGGAGCAGCTGGGCAAGGTCAACGGCGACGCCGGCATGGGGGAGCTGATCGCGCGCGCCGTCGGCGCGGTCGAGCGGCACCGCAACGAGACGCGGGACCCGGCTTCGCAGGCGAGCGAGGAGGACATCGCGGGGCTCCAGGCGCGGGTGCGCGAGAGCGACGTGCTGACGATGACGGGCCTGACCTATCTGCGCGCCGCGGCCGCGGCCGACGTGGCCCTGGACGGCGCCGACGTGGTGGAGTGGCGGGTGGTCGAGGAGAACGTGGGCATGGGCCTCGGCGACTCCGAGATCCCGGCCAGCGAGTTCCAGGCCGCCAACCCCGTCTACATCATCATCTTCGGCCTCCCGCTCAGCGCGCTCTGGGCCTTCCTCGCCGCGCGGCGGCGGGACCCGAGCACGCCCGTCAAGTTCGCGCTCGGCATCGCGCAGCTCGGCCTCGGCTTCCTCGTCTTCTACTGGGGCGCGGAGCACGCGAACGAGCGCGGCATGTCGTCGATGGCCTACCTGCTCATAGGCTGGCTCTTCGTGACCACGGGGGAGCTGTTCTCGTCTCCGGTCGGGCTCTCGATGGTGACCAAGCTCTCCCCCGGCCGGCTCGTGAGCAGCATCATGGGCGGCTGGTTCCTGGCCACCGCCTTCTCGAACTACCTCGCCGCGGTCATCGCGACCTTCACCGGCGTCTCGCACGGTGAAGAAGGCTTGCAGTTCATCCCCTCGCCGATGGAGACGGCCGAGACCTACGGCGACGTCTTCGGCATCATCGGCGTGACCGCGCTCGGCGCGGCGGTGGTGCTGCTCGCGCTCGCGCCGCTCCTCAAGCGCGGCATGCACCCGGGCCACGAGGACACGGCGCAGCCGACCGAGTTCTGAGCGTGACGTGAGCGCGCGCCGCGGACAGATCGCGTTCTCGAGCTCGCTCGTCCTCGCCGTCTTCGCGCTCGGGGGCGCGGTCGCCGCGTTCTTCGTCGCGTCGTCGGCCGCGCTCGCGGTGCTCGGCGGGTCCGCGTGCGTCGCCTTCGTCGCGCTGGTGTTCGGCTTCGTCTCGCTCCGGGGCGACCGCTTCCGCCGCTCGCTCGGCGCCATCCTCGCCAGCCTCCTCGTGCTGACCGGCATCGGCGTCGCGTTCGCGGTGACGAGCGTGCGCGGCTTCCTCGCCGCGGTGGAGGCGGCGCAGGGCCCCCAGCCGGTCGTGGACGAGGAGTTCCAGTTCCGGCTCACGCCGCCGAGCGACGACGCGGAGATGTTCGGGCTCGACCGGGCGACCGAGCTGCACCCCAGGGCGCGCGCCGGCTTCCAGGTCCACGGCTGGAGCGAGGAGGACCTGCCGGATCTCGAGGCGGCCGTGTTCGTCGAGCCGAGCTACGGGCTCTCGCTCGAGGAGGCGGCGGCGCTCCAGCTCCCGCGCATCGCCGACGCCGAGCCGTCGTGGCGCTCGGAGGCCATCGAGGCCGAGGTCCTCGACCGGCCCGCGCTGCGGTTCCGGCAGCAGACCGCGACTGATGGGGGCGCGTGGTGGCAGGAGATCACCTTCTTCACCCACGCCGATCACCTCTACGCGCTGTCGGCGCGCAGTCATCGGCTCGGCACCCACCCCGACGGAGATCCCTGGTACCCCTCCCTCGAGGCGGCCTTCTCCCTGCTCGGCGGTGAGATCGCGTACGGCGAATACCACGACCCGCTCACGCGGAGCGGCGCGGGCTGGGAGGTGGAGCGGGGCCGCTTCTCGAGCCGGGTCTGGGGTCTGACGGTCGACGCCACGGACGAGCGCTGGGAGATGCGCGCCGGCCACGCCGCGTGCGAGCGCGAGGACGGCTCGCTGCTCACGCTCACGCGTCGCCGGCCCGAGGTCGCGCTGCGCGTGGTCCCGCTGTCCGTGTCGGGCCGCAGCCGGGCGGAGGTGGAGTCGTCGGTCCTGTACCCCGACGACCCCGCGCTCGACGCGCCCCCGATCACCCTGGCGCTCGCCGGCCAGGACGTCGCGTTCGAGGCGGTGCGGGCCCACGGCGAGCCACCGCGGGTCGGCCGGCGCGGGCTCTGGATCGACGACACACGCGCGCTGGTGTTCGTCGTGATGGGCCCCACGCTCGCGGTGGCGGACGCGGAGCTGCGCGAGCTCGCGCCGCGCGTCTCCGTCGGGCCCGCGGAGCCCGACGCACCGCTGTCGCCGTGGGAGTATCTGGAGCCGGATCACTGGGCGCGGGGCGGGGCGCTGCACCTCGCCTACGAGCCGCTGCGGTGGCGTCGCCCGAGCTCCGCCTGGCGCGCGTGCGGCCTACCGGGCGTGCCGCTGGCGCAGGTCACCCCGAGCCGACGGGCGCGGCTGATGTGGCTCGAGGCGCCGTCGCTCGGGCTGACGGGCGTCGTGCGCGTGGGTGACGCCCCGGAGCCGCTCCTGCTCGCGGAGCCCGGGGACGTCGTGCAGGTCGGGGGCGGTCGACTCCTGCGGAGCGGGCCGATCGAGGGGCGCGCGAGCGGGGAGTGGGTCGCCACCTGGGTGCGTCAGACGGAGACCGATCAGCTCCTGGTCGAGATCTGGGGCAGCGCGCGCGACGTGGAGCGACACGCGAGCGAGATCGAAGCCGCCATCGCCGGGCTCGAGGTGCTCGACGCGCCGCCCTTCGCCGGCATCGACGACGACGGCGTCTACCGCGACGCGCGGCTGGGCTTCGAGTTCGCGCCGCCGTGGCCCCTCGACGACGTCTACGTCCCCAACGACGACCCGGGCGCGGTCTGGCTCGAGGCGCAGGAGGGCGCCCACCTCATGGCCCTGTTCGCTGCGCCTCGACGCACGGAGCGCACCGTCGAAGCGCAGGCGCACGACTTGCTCGACGACCTGTACCCACGCGCGCCGCACTTCGGGCGCCTGCGCGAGGGTCCCCTCGGCGACTGCGCGGGCGGCGAGATCGTGCAGCGAGACGCGCCGATGGGGCTGGGGGGCGCGAGCCTCTACCGCTGCGTCTCGGACGACGTCCTCTTCGTGCTCTACGTGCAGCGCGGCCCGAACGGGCCCGATCCCCAGCGCATCGCCGACGGGCTGACCTTGTCTGCGCGGGCCGCTCAGTAGACGAGGCCGAGCGGGTCGACCTGGTCCTGGAGCGCCGGGCTGACCGCGCAGCCGTAGATGGGCAGCGGCTCCACGGGCTCGCCTCCCTCCACCGCGCGCGCGATCACCTCGTCGCGTGGGTTCACGGCCGCGGGGACCGCGTAGTAGCCGCCCACGTAGTCGAGCTCGGCCGACGCGAGCACGAGGAGCGGCGCGGCGTCGACGCCGAGGGTGTCCGAGAGGGACCTCGGATCCGTCCGGCGGAATCGATAGCCGCGCCGGTGCGCTTCTCGGGCGCGCTCTGCGTCGTCGCCGACATAGAGGACGAGCTCGTCGACCCCGCGCGCGGCGCCGCGCTCCATCAGGTGCGCCCACAGCGAGCGGGTGCAGGAGCAGTCCTCGTAGATCACGTGCAGCCGCAGCGGCGCGTCCAGGAGGCGCAGCGCCGCGACCCCTTCGCGCAAGCGGTCTTCGTCCGACGGAGACGGCATCGCCACCACGTGGCTCACCATCAGGAAGGCGAGCACGGTCACCGTGACCGGCAGCCACGCGGCCAGCGCGACCTTCCCCAAGCGATCTCTGGCGACGGGGCTCACCGCGACTCCCGACGGGCGCGCGCGAGCTCGCGGAGGACGCGGCTCGGGCTGCTCGGCCGGAGCAGGGTGGCCACCACCCGCGCGCGGTGGTCGACCACGAAGAGGCTCGTCGGATGATCGAGCCGCGTCCCCTCGCCGACCGCCATGCGTCCTCCGAGCGCGGCCGTGAACGACTCGAGGGCCGCGCGCTCGCCCGTCACGCCGACCAGGCGTGGATGAAACGCCGACACGTACTCGCCCATGCGCGCGACGTCGTCGTGCTCCGGGTCGACGCTCACGAAGATGACTTGCGAATCTTCGGGCAGACGATCGAGCACGGGCGCGAGCACGCTCAGCGTGGTCGGGCAGACGTCGGGGCAGCGCGTGTAGCCGAGGAACACGAGGCTGAAGTGGCCGCGGAGCCGCGCGGCGTCGAAGACCTCACCCCGATGATCGAGGAGCGCCACCGCGCCGAGCGGCCACGGCGGATCCATCGCGACGTAGGTGCGCCGCGCCGCGTCGAGCGCGTCCGAGCCGCGGGCCGGCGCGCGGCTCGTCCAGAGGGCCGCCGCGGCGCCTCCGACGAGCGCGCAACCGAGCCAAAGCTGCCAGGGTCTGACCACCAGGGTGATCAACGGAGCGAATCCCATCGATTTGAGACCGAGCGCCTCAAGCCGACCGCGCCGTGTCCGTTGCCGGATCGCATGAGCCAGAGCGCGAGCGAGCGGTCGGGGGGCCTACGCGCCCTCTGGAGTTACCTGAAGCTGCCCGACGAGGTCACCGACTTCGAGCGCGACTACCTGCGCAAGGTGAACAAGGTCGGGCTGCTGTTCTTCCTCGCCCACCCCCCGGTGTTCGTGGCCCTCGCGTACTTCAACGACACCGGCCCGCTCGACGCGATCTGGCTGTCCGCGCTGGTGCTGAGCGGCCCCGTGATCGCGCACCGCACCCTGAGTCACCCGCGCGCGCACGCCGTCGTCTTCGGCGTGACCGCCATGCTGATGGGCGGCCTCCTCGTGCACTTCGGCCAGGGGCCGGTGCAGATCGAGATGCACTTCTACTTCTTCGTGCTCCTCGCGCTGCTCGCCCTCTACGGCAACCCGATGTCGATCGTGGCCGCGGCGGTCACCGTCGCCGCGCACCACGCCATCCTCTGGCTCGTGCTGCCGAGCAGCGTCTTCAACTACGACGCGCCCTTCTGGGTGGTGGCGATTCACGCGGCCTTCGTCGTGCTCGAGAGCACCGCGGCCTGCTTCGTGGCGCGCAGCTTCTTCGACAACGTCATCGGCCTCGAGAAGATCGTCTCGGCCCGCACCGAGGCGCTCAACGACCGCAACGCGGCCATGAAGCTGGTCCTCGACAACGTCGAACAGGGCTTCGTGACGATGAACCGCGACGCGGTGATGTCGGCGGAGCACTCCAAGGTGCTCGAGACCTGGTTCGACGACGTCGAGGGAGGCACGCCCTTCGCGGCCCTCCTGCGGCAGGCCTCGCCCGAGACGGCGACCTGGTTCGAGCTGGGATGGGACGAGGTGCTCGCGGGCTTCATGCCGCTCGAGCTGACGCTCCATCAGCTCCCCAAGTCGATGAAGGTCGGCGGGCGCGACCTCGAGATCGACTACCAGCCGATCGGCGGCGAGGACTTCGAGCGCATGCTGGTCGTCATCACCGACGCCACCGCCCGGGTGGCCCGTGAGCGGGCCGAGCAGATCGAGCGAGAGCTGTTCTCGCTGTTCCAGAAGATCGTCGAGGACAAGGCCGGCGTCGTGGAGTTCTACCTCGAGGCGCGTGAGCTGGTGGCGCACATCACGAGCGCCGACGAGGCCAACCCGGCCGTGCTCAAGCGCTGGATCCACACCCTCAAGGGCAACGCCGGCATCTACGGCCTATCGTCCATCGCGGACACCTGCCACGACATCGAGACCCGGATGGCGGAGGAGAGCGTGCTGCCCTCCGAGCGCGAGCTGACGGATCTGAGCGCCCGCTGGGACGAGATCAGCAGCCGCCTGGCGTCGCTGCTGGGCGAGCAGAAGCAGCGCATCGAGCTCGACGACGAGGACTACCACGGCTTCCTCCAGGCGGTCGTCGCGGGCGCGCCGCACGAGGAGCTCGCCGAGCGGGTCGCGTCGTGGAAGTACGAGCCCACCCGCCAGCGCCTCGCGCGGATCGCGGAGCAGGCGAAGGGCATCGCGGAGCGCCTCGGCAAGGGGGTCGACGTGGAGCTCGAGCCGAACGACGTCCGGCTGCCGGCCGATCGGTACTCGACCTTCTGGAGCGCCTTCGTGCACGTGGTCCGCAACGCGGTGGACCACGGCATCGAGCCGGCGAACGACCGCGAGGGCAGCGGCAAGTCAGCGACCGGGCACCTGAAGCTGGTGACCCGCGAGGAGGACGGCCGCGTCCTCGTCGAGATCTCGGACGACGGCCGCGGCATCGACTGGGACGAGGTGCGCCGCGTCGCGGCGCTCGGCGGCGTGCCCGCGAACTCGCAGGACGAGCTCCGCGCGGCCATCTTCGCCGACGGGGTCACGACCCGCGAGGCGGTGAGCGACCTGTCCGGCCGGGGCGTGGGCATGGGCGCCGTGCTCGCCGCGACCGAGGAGCTCGGAGGCCGGGTCAGCATCGACACGGCCACCGGCGAGGGCACGGTGGTGCGCTTCAGCCTCCCGGCCCCGCGGGTCCAGGCCTGACGCTCAGACCAGCTTGTCGAGGAGCGCGCGGTCGCCCTGGATGGCGCAGCGCTGCATGTAGAAACGCAAGCCGCGCTCGCCGCCCAGCTCCTCGCCGCCGCCGGCGCGACCGGGGCCGCCGTGCACGCAGCTCGGGAGCACGAGCCCGGGGCTGATCGCCTGGTCGGCGACCTTCTTGGTGCCCATCAGGATGCGCCCGCTGTAGGGCGCGAGCGAGAGCACCAGCTCGGCGGTGAGCTTGCGGTCGTCGCCGTAGACGCTGGCCACCAGGCCGCCGCCGCCGCGCGCGACGAGCTCCACCACCTCGTCGACCTCGGTCCAGGGCATCAGGGTGGTGCAGGGCCCGAAGACCTCGTGCGCGTGCACCGCCGCCGCCTCCGCCGGCGCGTCCGCGCGGAGCAGGGTCGGCGCGACGAAGTAACCCTTGGACGCGTCGGCGTCGATGAGGCTCGGCGCGCCGCCGCCGTAGACGACCTTCGCGCCGGCGGCCTTCAGCTTCTCGACGCCGGCCAGGAAGTCCGCGTGCTGCTGCTTCGTCGCGAGCGGGCCCATGCGGACCTCCTTGCTCGCCGGGTTCCCGATGGTGATCTGGTCGAGCCGCTCGCCGAGGTCCTCGATCACGCGGTCGATGCGGCTGGCGTGCACGAAGACGCGGCGCGTCGCCGTGCACTTCTGCCCGGCCTTCTGGGTCATCTCGGTGACCACGTCGCGCAGGAACATCTGGTAGGTGTCGTCGTCGACGTCCTCCGCGAGCACGGCCGCGTTGAGGCTGTCCGCCTCGACGTTCACCCGGGTCGAGCGGGCGAGCACGTTCTCGAGGCCGCGGAGCTTCAGCCCGGTGTCCGCCGAGCCGGTGAACGCGAGCGCGTCCTGCTCGCCGAGGTGGCTGAGCAGGTCGCCGGTGGAGCCGCAGACGAGCTGCACGGCGCCGCGCGGGATCTCGCCCGTCTCGACCATCTTCTCCATGACGCGGAAGGCGAGGAGCGAGGTCGAGGTCGCGGGCTTGGTGATCACCGGCACGCCGGCCAGGAGCGCGACCGCGAGCTTCTCCGCCAGCCCCCACGCCGGGAAGTTGAACGCGTTGATGTGCACCGCCACGCCCCGGAGCGGCACCCAGACGTGCTTGCCGAAGAAGCGGGCGCTCTGGGTGAGCTGCTCGCTCTCCTCGCCCAGCGCCTTCGCGTCGCCGAGCTTCTTGCCGAGCCCCGCGTAGAACGCGAGGGTCGCGCTCGCGCCGTCGATGTCGAACTTCGCGTCGCCGCGCGTGGTGCCGCCGCTGACGATCGAGGCCTCGATGAGCTCCTCGCGCGCGGCGTGAATCGCCTTCGAGAGGGCCTTGAGCACCTTGCCGCGCTCACCGAAGGTCATCGCGCGCAGCGCGGGCCCGCCGACCTCGCGCGCGTGCCGCACGACCTCGCCGAAATCGACGCCTCCGGTGCCGGTGCGCGCAATTTCTTCGCCGGTGGTCGGGTCGACGAGGGTCGCCATCTCGGACTGACCTTCGACCCACTCGCCTCGCAGGTAGCTCTTCAGCGTGATCATGGAGCGCAGCCTAGCCCGGGCCTCGCGCGAGCCACGTGATGTTCCGCAGACGGGTCGATGTGTGCCGAATCGCACGGAGCCGGGCGGCGATGTCCGGCGGTCGAGCTTTCTGCGACCTGGCCATTCCCAAGGGAACGGTTGGCCCCTATCCTGCACCGCGAATCGACATGCGTGGGGGGACCTGGACGATCGGCGCGCTCTCGGCTGGCGCGCTCTTGATGGCGGCGCTGGCGGCGCCCGCGGCGCGCTCTCAGACCGCGGCGCTCGAGGACTTCTCCGGCGCGTGGCGCCTGGACGGCACGCGTCAGGTGCAGCGCATGGACGACGCGATCGACCGGGTCGTCGACCAGATGAACCTGCTCATCCGGGAGATCGCGCGGGGCGAGATCCATCGGCGCATCGACCCCGAGCACCGCGTCGTCATCCGCGTCGACGACGAGCAGCACGTGCGGCTCGGCTACGACGACTGGGGGCCCCAGCGCCTCCGGCTCGGCGGCGCGGCCGTCGCGACCCGGGGCCCGGACGGAAACGACATCCACATGTCGCTCCGCTTCGAGCGGGGCCGGCTCATCGCCCGGCAGAACGCGGGAGAAGGCCGGCGCACCAACATCTTCAGCCTCTCCGCCGACGGCAGCCGCCTGACGATGTCCAGCCGCATCGGCGCTCCTCAGCTGCCGGCGGACATCCGCTACCGGCTGAGCTACCGCCGCGCCCGCTGAGGCGGGGCCGCCGCCTCCTCCAGCCTTCCGAGGCACGCTTCCAGGCGCTCGAGCGGCTCGCCGGCCGTCGTCGCCTCCTCGAGGGCCCGCGCCGCCTCACCGAGCGCCGGGAAGCCGAAGCTCCCGGCCGCGCCCGCGAGCTTGTGCGACGCGTGCGCGAGGCCCGCGCGGTCTCCCGCGTCGAGCAGGGCGCGCAGCTCCTCGAGGCGTTCGGGCACGCGGCGCGCGTAGCCCTCGCGCAGGGCGCGGAGCTTCGCCGGCACGGCGTCCTCGTCCGACCCGGGCGCGTCCGCGCTCGAGTCCACCGCCGCGAGTGCCTCTTCGGCCCTGCGTTCCCCGAGCGTGCCCTCCTCCGCCCGGGGCTCGCGGCTCGTGAGGCGGGCGATGGTGGCGAGCAGGGACGCGAAGTCGACCGGCTTGCCGAGATACGCGTCGCACCCCGCCTCGAGGCAGCGTTCCCGGTCGCCGCGCATCGCGAACGCGGTCAGCGCGATCACCGGCGTGTGCACGCCCCGCGCGCGCAGGCGCCGCGTGGCGGTCAGGCCGTCCACCCGCGGCATGTCCACGTCCATCAGGATCAAGTCGTGAGGCGAGGACGCGGCGAGCTCGAGCGCCTCCTGGCCGTCGCTCGCCGCGTCGACGGCCGCCCCCCGCCGCTCGAGCTCGAACGTGAGCAGCGTGCGGAGATCGGCGCTGTCCTCGGCGAGGAGGAACCGCAGGCCGTCCAGGCGCCCGTCGACTCGCGCGCTGGGCTGCGACACGCGGACCGGCTCGACCGGCCCCGGTGGCCGGAGCGGGACCTCCGCGTCCGAGGGGAGCGAGAAGACGAAGCGCGCGCCCGGCCCCTCGCGCGGGACGAACCGCAGCCCTCCGTCCATGAGGCCCGCGAGGTGCCGGCAGAGCATCAGGCCGAGGCCCGTGCCCTTCTTGGCCGCCTTGCCCGCCGTGCCCTGCCAGAACGCGTCGAAGAGTCGTTCGACCTCGTCTTCGGGGACCCCGGGGCCGTCGTCGTCGACGATGAGCTCGAGCCACCCTTCGCGCGCGGCCACGGTCAAGGTCACTTGCCGCTCGGCGAATTTCGCCGCGTTCGTCAGCAGGTTGAGGAGCACCTGACGGGCGCGGCGCGGATCGGTCTCGACGCGAGAAGGCCAGGGCGTGCTCGCCTCGGCGCGGATCTCGATCTCGTCGCCCGCCTCGGGGCGCGCCGACAGGGCGTCGACGGCGTCGCACACCAGCTCCGCCACGTCGACGTCCTCGACCGCGATGGACAGCTCCCCCGCCTCGACCTTCGACAGGTCGAGCAGGTCGTCGAGGAGCGCGAGCAGGTGCCGACCGTTGCGCGCGACGACGGCCGCGTGCGCGCGCTGGGTCGCGTCGTCGACGTCGGGGAGCTGCAGCAGGTCGGCGTACCCGAGGATCGCCGCCGCGGGCGTCCGGAGCTCGTGGCTCATGGTGGCGAGGAAGCGCGTCTTGGCGTCGCTCGAGGCCTCGCCCGCCTCCGCCCGCTCGGTCGCGGCCTGCGTGGCCGCGCTCAGCGTACGCGCGAACCAGGCCGCCCCCGCCACCACGGTCAGCACCGACACCGTGAGCACGAAGCCGAACTGAGGCGTGCCCTCGAGCCCTTCGATCGGAGGGCCGAACGGGAGCGCGTGGGCGAAGACGAGCAGCCCCAGGTTCAGCGCGGTCGCCGTGAGCGAGGCGAGGAGGAGCGCGCGCTCTTCCCAGGCGAGCATGATGAACGCCAAGGAGCCGCCGACCACGACGAGCGGCGCGGCGGTGCGGATCCCCAGCACGTAGAGCGACGCGATCGTCAGCCCGTGCACGATGAGCATGAACCACGCGCGCGCCGCGGGGCCGGTGCTGCCACGGAGCGCGGCCGGCGCGAGGAGCGCGAGGGTGAGCGCCGGAGGCACCCACACCCACGGAGGCGAGACCACGAGGTCCCGCGCCACCGCGAGCGCCGCCAGGAGGCAGGCCCCGCGATACACGCCTCGCGTGACGCGCGCGCGCGCGGCGGCTTGCACGCTGGGTCGCGAAGCGTCCGGCCCGGACATTCCCACACGATACCGCAGCGACCAGCCCCGTAACGGGCTGCTACCGCCCGGGCCTCCGATCTGGTAGCCCGAACGGGTGGACCATCCGTACCTGAGCGGGCCCTACGCGCCCATCGACACCGAGATCGACGTCACGCTCGAGGTGGTCGAGGGCGAAGTGCCGCGTGATCTCTTCGGTGCCTACGTGCGCAACGGCCCCAACCCGAAGCGCGCGCCGCTCGGCGCCCACCACTGGTTCGACGGCGACGGCATGCTGCACGCGGTGCACGCAGAGGACGGGACGCTGCGATACCGAAACCGCTTCGTCTCGACGGAGGCGACGCGGCGCGAGGACGAGGCGGGCCGGCCGCTGTGGCGCGGGCTGATGGAGTCCACCGCGGACAACCCGAAAGGTCAGCCCTACAAGGACACC
>SHBB01000234.1 GCA_004213565.1 Sandaracinaceae bacterium | reverse complement strand
GCCGCTCCATGAGCCGGGCGAGCTCCTGCGGGCCGCGCCCCAGCTCCCCGCGGCGCGCGAGCACCTCGCGGAGCGCGTAGGAGAGCTGCCGCGCGGTGGGGCGCTTCTCCGGGTCGCGCTCGAAGCACCACTGGAGCAAGCGCGTCACGTCCTTCGGGATGTGCCCGCCCGCGCGGCGCAGCACGGTGAGATCCACGTTGCGGATCTGGAGGAGGACGTCGAGGTCGGCCCCGGTCCCGAAGAGCGGCTCGGCGACGAGCATCTCGGCGAGCACGACGCCGAGGGTGAAGACGTCGCTCTTGGCGTCGACCTCGTCGCCGACGACCTGCTCTGGAGACATGTAACCGAGCTTGCCTCGGATGTGCCCGTCGTCGGTGCGCTGCGCGGTGGTGCGGCAGCGCGCGATGCCGAAGTCGGTGAGCTTCGCGTGGCCCTGCCGGTCGAGCAGCAGGTTCGCCGGGCTCACGTCCCGGTGCACGATGTTGAGCGGGTGACCGCTCTCGTCGCGGAGGGTGTGCGCGTAGGCGAGCGCGGCGGCCGCCTCGTGCGCGACGTGGAGCGCGGCGCCGAGCGGCACCGTCTCGCGGTGGCTGGCCACGGTGCGGAGCAGGCGACCGACGGTGGTGCCCTCCACCATCTCCATCGCCATGAAGAGGCTGCCGCCGTGCTCGCCGAAGTCGAAGACCTGCACGATGCCGGGGTGCGCGAGCCGCGCGGCGAGGCGCGCCTCGTCGATGAACATGCCGACGAACTCGGGGTCCCGCGCGTGCTGCGGCAGGATGCGCTTGAGCGCGACCCGCTTCTGGAAGCCGTGCGGCCCCTCTCGGTGCGCGACGAAGACCTCGGCCATCCCACCCGCGGCGAGGCGCTTTTCGATTCGGTAGGGGCCGAGGGAGTTGCGGTTCATGAGCTTCGGGGCGGTGGGCGGCCTGGGGACGGCGAGCGCACGTCCCCCGCGGTCGGACGGGGGCCCGTTAATCATAGCCTCCGTTCCGCCGTATGGAAATGACGGTCCTCGCCGGCGTGGGCGCCCTCCCTCCCCTCTTGGGTTACCGCGCCTTCGGGGACCGCCTCGTTTTCCAACGGCGGTCGAGAACTCCCGCAGCGCGGCCCGACCCGTGTATCATCGCCGTGCCCACCTCCGGACGTCGACCAGGAGATCGTTTCCCCCGATGGCTACGGCACGCTCGACATCGAGAAGCAGCAAAGACACCTACCTGGGCCGCGTCGTCGCGGGCCGGTACCGCCTCGAGGCGCTCCTCGGCGAAGGCGGCATGGGGGTCGTCTACCGCGCGCGGCACGTCCTGATCGACAGGGTCGTGGCGCTCAAGCTCATCCGCCCCGACCTGCGCGGAGAGACGCACCTCCGGGCGTGGATGCTGCGCGAGGCGCGCGCCGCCAACCGCGTCGACCACGCCCACATCGTCGAGATCCACGACGTCGGCGAGACGGAGGAGGGGGAGCTGTACCTGGTGATGGAGTACCTCACCGGGACGTCCCTCTCGAGTGAGATCGCCAAGGGGCAGATGCCCATCACGCGGGCGGTCGACATCCTCGAGCAGATGACCGCCGCGCTCTCTCGCGCCCACGACCTCGGCGTCGTGCACCGCGATCTGAAGAGCGACAACATCATGCTGACCACGCGCGGCGGCCGGCGCGACTTCGTGAAGATCCTCGACTTCGGCCTCGCGGCGCTCGCGCGCGACCCGCGCCTCGCTCCGAAGGGCGCCGTCTTCGGCACCCCGGAGTACATGTCGCCCGAGCAGGCGCGCGGAGACGACGCGGTCCCCACGAGCGATCTCTACGCGCTGGGCATCCTCTTCTTCGAGATGACGACGGGCCAGCTGCCCTTCCGATCGAGCGATCGCGACACGCTGCTCGAGATGCAGCGCTCGAGCCCGTCGCCGCGCCCGGTCACGCTCCGGCAGGATCTGCCCGACACGGCGGAGCGCATCATCCTGCGCCTGCTGGAGAAGGACCCGCGCCGCCGCTTCCGGGACGGCCATCACCTCTCCGAGCAGCTGAAGGCGCTCCAGCGCACGCTTCCGTCGACCACCTGGGAGGTACAGCAGCAGGCCGAGCCGCCCGCCGCCGCGCCGCCGCCGCCGCCCGCGCCCACCCCGGGCGTGGTCGAGTGGAGCCGCCGCGCCGCGTACTTCGCGCGCATGGTCGCCCGCGCCTACCCGAACGGCCGCGCGCCGGCCGACGTGCAGCAGGCCGCGGACCAGATGTGGGAGACGGCGGCGCGCGCGAGCCGACTCGAGGGTGAGCTTGCGAGCCACCAGAAGAAGCTCGAGGCGATCGAGCGCCGGGGCCGCGCGCTCCGCGCCGAGATCGGCCGGAAGGTCGAGGAGCTCGCCGAGGAGGAGTCCCGCACGCTGCGCGACGCGGCGGCCGAGCGAGAGCGGGTGTCCTCTCTCCAGCAGCGGCTGGGCGAGGCGAACCAGCGCTGGGAGGCCGCCCATCAGCGCGCCATCCAGGCCGCGGCCGGGAGCGACGGCCAGACCATGCGCGCCGCCTTCGAAGAGGTCGGCGGCATGCGCTCACGCGCGCAGACCCTGCAGGAGATCATCCAGGAGAACCAGCAGCGCGTGCAGACCAAGGAGAACGCGGCGGCGGATCTGCGCCGGCAGATCGACGAGCTCCGCGCGCAGCTCCAGCGCTACAGCGACGCGCTCGAGAACGATCTCAGCGCGGGCCGCGAGCGCATCGCCACGCGGGTGCGCGAGGCGCTCGGCTACGAGAAGACCTTCGCGCAGGCGTCCGAGGTCCTCATGACGCACCTGGCGGATCGCCCCGAGTGCTCCGAGCTCATCGAGGAGCTGCGCACCGAGGAGGCGCGGTTCAATCGCCGCGCCGAGCAGAGCCAGGTCGCGCCAGCGGCGCCGCCCGACCGGCTCATCAAGGCCTGAATCGCTCGCGGATCACTCCGCGGGCGGCGACGACTCGTAGACCGCGCGCTCGGGCAACTCGAGCTGCAGCTCGAGATCGAAGGTCTTCTCGAAGAGCTCCGACTTGCGGCGCGCGGTCCAGACCTCGAGCGCCAGGTCTCCCGCGCCCTTCGGCAGCAGCACGACCCGGTCGTCGGAGAGCCGCACGTCGAGCTGTCGCACCTTGGAGCGATGGCCCCGGTCGAGCGCGTCCGCGACCCGCAGCACGGAGGCCAGCTTGCGCACCCGTGAGCGGTCCGCGGGGGTGAGCTTCTTGAAGAGCGCGTGCTTGGTCGAGGGCATCGCGCGGCGGTGGTAGCGCGCGACGCAGGCCACGACCTTCCGCTGCTCCTCGCTGAGGCCCATCAGGTCCGTGTTCTCGATGACGTACTGCGTGTGCTTGTGGTGCGCGGCGGAGCTGATGAAGTCGCCCACGTCGTGGAGGATCGCGGCCACGCGCAGCAGCTGGCGATCGCTCGGGCCGAGCTGATGCACCGAGGGCAGGTTGTCGAAGAGCACGCACGCGAGCCGGTCGACCTGCGTCGCGTGAGGCTCGTCGAAGTGATAGCGGCGCCCGAGGTGGATCGCGGCGCGCGCCATCGTGTGCTCGTCGACGCTGTAGTCCCAGACCCGGAAGTGCTTGTCGACGAGCTCCGCGACGATGCCTTCCTTGAGCCCGACGCCCGGCGCGATGATCTCCTCGGTGCGCGCGAGATCCGCCACGCGGAGGATCACGTAGAGCGCGGGCACGATCACGTCGGCGCGATCCGAGCGGAGGTCATACGCGGCTTGCCGCTCGGCGGGCGTGAGCTTGGCCATGCGCGGCAGCAGCGCGCGGGCGAGCCGGATGTCGATCGCCGGCTCGTCTCGCCCCGCCACCGGGCAGAGCTTCGCGATCGCGTCGAAGTTGCCGCCCGTGCCCGCGACGAAGTCGTAGCGTCGGCGCCGGAACTGCTCCTCGGCCGGATCGATCAGCCGGTCGATGTACTCGGTCAGCAGGTGCTCCTGCTCGGGCGACACGGGCCCTTCGGGCGTGAGGAACGACTCGAGCAGCCGCACCGTCCCGATCTCGAGCGACGTCGAGTAGCGCACCTCGTCGTGGTGCACCTCGGACAGCTCGAGCGATCCGCCGCCGAGGTCGACGAGCAGCGAGCGATACCCACCGAGCGTGAGCTTCTGCTCCACCGCGAGCTTCACCAGCCGCGCCTCCTCGGTGCCGCTGATCGCCTCGAGGCGGATCCCCGCCTCCTTCTCGGCGCGCTCGAGCAGCTCGTCCGAGTTGACCGCGTCGCGCGCCGACGCCGTCACCACCGCGCGCATCCCCGCGATCTCGCGCGTGGCCAGCTCCTTCTTGAAGCTCTTGAGCCCGTCGATGCACGCGTCGATGGCCGCCTGGTCCAGCCGCCCCGTGAGGAACACGCCGTGGCCCATGCGGACCGGTACACGGAACGAGTCGACCTTGCGCACCGTCTTCGCGTCGTCGGCCTCGACGATCAGGAGGCGAGACGCGTTCGACCCGATGTCGATGGAAGCGAAGGTGGGCATCGGGCAGGGAATATAGCGCCATCGCGCGTGTGCCCGCCTGCCGCGTGATGTCGATCACGAGCGAAGGATGAAAACCGCGGCGTTTTGCCGCGAGGTGGCCCAATCGAGCGCTCTCAGAACGATCCGCTGACCCCGCCAAGGCGGATGTCCCGCCGTCTCCGCAGGAACGAGCGCACCGAGTCGGGCACGCGCGCGTATGTCGACGCGAGACCAGGCAGCGCGTGGACCTGGACCGTCGACTCGATGGCGTAGCTCGTGAGCCCCTCGGTCCACCCGTAGGGGACGCCGAGCTGCAGGTGCACGTCGGACCGCCAGGCGCCGTCCCGGAACCGCGGAACGACGCCCTGCACCCCGACGGCGTCTGCGAGCCGCATCCACTCTGACGGATCGCTGCCGCTGGCCTCCAGGGCGGCGCGGTAGCGCTCGCGGAGCCCCGCCTCCGCCGCCGCGAGGTCGATGGGCAGCCCCTCCGCGCTGACGCTCACGCGGCTCGCGTCCCGCAAATCGAGCCAGAAAATGCTCCGCCCTCCCGACCCATGGGCCCCGCCGCAGTGACCGTAAGCGCGCCTCTCGACGATCAGGAAGGGCCCGAGCGACGCGTGGACGAGGAGCTCGTCCGTCGCCCACTGCGCGCCCTCGTGGACGACGTCGAGCAAGACCTCTCGCCGATCGCCGCGCAGGGCGACCAGGCGGCGGAGCGACAGCGGCGGGAGCGGCTCGCGGCACGGCCCCAGCTGGCAACAAACCGCCTGGACCTCGACCGTCTCCACGCGAACCTCGATCAGCGCGCCCTGGATGAAGACATGGACCCCGCGAAGCCAGCGGCCGTGACCACCGGGTGAGCGAAGGTACGTGCGCGGCCCGCGCGGCCCATGCACCCAGAACGCCGAAGTCGCGGACGTTGGCTGGGCGCTCGCGACCGTCGCCGAGAGGAAGGAAGCGAGCAGCAGCGGCGCCAGCGCGCGGAGCACGCCCGCCGGACACCTGCCGGCGTCCTCGTCATTCCCGGCTCGCTTGACCCGTGGCGTGAATCGTGAAAAGTCACGCGACTCCTCTCCTGGCCGAGTGGCGGAATGGCAGACGCGGCGGATTCAAAATCCGCTTTCCGAAAGGGAGTGCCGGTTCGAGTCCGGCCTCGGCTACTGATGGTGCGCGATCGAGACGTTCGTCGTCCCGCGCCCGCAGCTCTGGCCTCGCCTCCAGATGTCGACGACGACGCTCGCGCTCGCGCGACTGCTGACCGATCGCGCGGGGCGGGATAGGCTCCAGGGGTGCAGGTCGGAGCGCTCGTCGACGGACGCTATCGCCTCGTGGAGGAGGCGGGGCGCGGTGGGATGGGCACGGTGTTCCGTGCGGTGGACGAGCGCGCGCACGAGCCGGTCGCCGTGAAGGTGCTGCGGCACGCGATGCCGCCGCAGGCGCAGGCGGAGAGCGCGGCGCGGTTCGCGCGGGAGGCCAAGACGCTGGCCTCGCTCGACCACCCGGCGGTGGTCCGCTACCGGGCGCACGGCTCGACCGAGGGTGTGGACTGGCTGGTCACGGAGTGGCTCGAGGGCCGCGATCTCCACGCGCGCTTGCGAGACGCACCGCTGACCGTGGCCGAGACGCTGGAGGTCGGGCGGCGCGTGGCCGCGGTGCTCTCGTCGGCGCACGCGCGGGGGGTCGTCCATCGCGACATCAAGCCGGGCAACCTGTTCCTCGTCGATGACGACGTCACGAAGGTCCGCGTGCTGGACTTCGGCGTCGCGTTCAACCGGGAGATGGCCAGCGTGACGACCGCGGGATCGACGGTCGGCACGCCCGCGTACATGGCGCCCGAGCAGGCGCGCTCGGAGGGCTCGATCGAAGGCGCCGCCGATCTCTTCTCGCTGGGCTGCGTGCTCTGGGAGTGCCTCGCGGGCCGGCGCGCGTTCGAAGGGCAGAACGCGATCGGCGTGCTCGCGAAGGTGCTGCTCGAGGAGGTGCCCGACATCGCGACCATCGTCGACGGCGTGCCGGACGCGGTCGCGCAGTCGCTCGCGAGCGCGCTCGACAAGGACCCGAGGCGACGCCCGTCCCCGAGCCTGCTCGCCGAGCTCTTCGCGGACGTGCTCGCGACGATCCCCGAAGGCCAGGCGCGGCGGCCCGCGCCCATCCGCGCGTCGTCGCCGACCGGGCTGACCGACCGCGAGCAGCGCGTGGTCACCGTGGTGCTGGCCCGCGCGAGCACGGGCGCCGCCGCGGAGACGATGACGACCCACGAGCACGCGACCCGTGTGGCGCGCCTCGCGATGATGGCCGAGCGATACGGGGCGCGGGTCGAGGAGCTCGCCAACGGCACCGTCGCGGCGGTGTTGATGGAGGGCGCGGCCACCGACCTCGCGCGACGCGCGGCCCGGATCGCGCAGGCGCTCCGCGCGCTCTTCGAGGGCGCGCCGGTCGGGCTCGCCACCGGCCGCGCGGTGCTCGCCGATCGCCTGCCCGTCGGGGACGCGATCGACGCGGCGGCCGAGCAGCTCCAGTGCGCCCGGGAGCGCGGCGCCCGGGAGCGCGGCGCGCGGGGCGCCATCGCGCTCGACGAGACCACGGCCGGGCTCCTCGGCCGGCGATTCGAGATCGGGGGCGACGCGGGAGGCCTGCTCTTGCTCGCCGAGCACGAGCGCGACGCGCCGCGACACCTGCTGGGGCGGCCCACGCGCTTCGTCGGCCGCAAGCGCGAGCTCGCCCTGCTCGAGGCCGCCGTGGCCGAGGCGAGCGAAGAGCACGTCTCGCGCGCGGCGCTCGTGTCGGCCGAGAGCGGGGTCGGAAAGACGCGGCTCCTCCGCGAGCTGCTCAAGCGGCTCGAGGCGAGCGAGGACCCGGTGGAGGTGTGGCTCACGCAGGGCGAGCTGGAGACGGCGGGCTCGCCGCACGCGCTGGCGGCGGCGCTCATCCGCGACGCTGCGGCCATCAGCGGGGGCGACGCGCCGGACGTGGCCCGGACGAAGCTCCTCTCGCATGTGTCGCAGCGGATGGGCCCGTCGGAAGCGGAGCGCGTGACGACGTTCCTCGCCGAGCTCGTCGGCGCGCGATCGGACGCCAGCCCGTCCCCCCAGCTCGCGGCGGCGCGGCTCGACCCGCGGCTGATGGGCGATCAGATCCGGCGCGCGTTCGAGGACTTCGTCGACGCGGCGTGCGCCGACGGCGCGCTGGTGATCGCGGTCGACGACCTTCACTGGGGCGACAAGCCGAGCGTCGATCTGCTGGACCGGCTGCTCCGCAACCTCGCCGAGCGGCCGCTGGTGGTGCTGGGGCTCGCGCGCCCCGAGCTGAGCGAGCGGCTCGGCGAGCCGTGGCAGGAGCGCGGCCTGACCCGGGTTCACCTCGCGGGGCTGCCTCCGCGCGCGGCGCGGCGCTTCGTGGTCGACATGCTCGAGAGCGTGGACGCGGCGCAGGTCGACGCGATGGTGGAGCGCGCGGACGGGCACGCGTTCACGCTGGAGGAGCTGGTCCGCGCGGAGGCGGAGGGCCGCGGCGGGGAGCTGCCACAGACCGTGCTGGCGATCGCGCAGGCCCGCCTCGGCGGCATCCCCAGCGCGGAGCGGCGCCTGCTCCGCGCCGCGAGCGTGTTCGGCAAGACCTTCTGGCGCGGCGGCGTCGAGCAGCTGCTCGGACGGCTCGGCACGGGGCCCGCGACGATCGATCACCTGGCCTCGCTGGAGCGACGCGAGCTGATCGAGGCGCGCCGCCCGTCTCGCTTCGCCGACGACGAGGAGTGGGTCTTCCGGCACGCCACGGTGCGGGACGCCGCGTACGGGATGCTGACGCCCGAGGACCGCGAGCTGGGTCACCGCCTCGCGGGCGAGTGGCTCGAGCGCGCGGGGGAGAACGATCCCTTCCGGCTCGCCGATCACGCCGAGCGCGGACGGGTGGCCGAGGCGGCCGTGCGTCACAACCTCCGCGCGGCCGAGCAGGCGCTCCAGGGGGACGACCTCGAGATCGCGGAGCGCAGCGCCGAGCGGGGCATCGCGGCGGGGGCGGAGGGCGAGGCCTTGGGGCGGCTGCGTCTCGTGCTCGCCACCGCCGCGGGTTGGCGTGGGCGCACCGGGGACGCGCGCCGGCTCGCGCTCGCGGCGCGTGAGGCGCTGACCGCGGGGAGCGACGCGTGGGCCCGCGCGGTCGAGCGTGAGACCTCCGCCGCCCTGACCCTCGGGCTGCTCGACGTGATCGCCGAGGCGGAGACGCTGCTGTCGCGGTGCGCGCCCTCCCACATGACCACCCGCGTGCTCGCGCGGCTCGCGGTCGTGGCCTTCCAGGCGGGGCAGGCCGAGCGCGCGCGCGGGCTGCTCACGCGCGTCGAGGCGATCCCCGAGGCGCTCCGAGCGCCGCCCGACGTCGCGGCCGCGCTGCATCGGGCGAGGGCGTCGAGCGCCACGCGCCGTGGCGACGACGCGGAGTGCCTCGTGCACCTGCGCCTCGCGGCGGGGCTCCAGGAAGAGGCGGGCGCGCGGCGCGACGCGTGCATCGAGCGCACGAACGCGGCCGTGCTCGAGGCGCAGCTCGGGCTCTACGACGACGCCGAGGCGCACCTGCGGGCGGCGCTGGCCGAGGCGCGTCGCATGGGCCTCGCGATCGTGGTCGACGCGGCGCGCACCAACCTCGGCGACGTGCTGACGCACCTGGGGCGCGATCACGAGGCGCGGAGCGAGCTGGGCGCGGCCTTCGTGTCCCTCCACGGCCGGGGCGATCGCCGCTTCCTCGGCGCCGTGCACGCCTACCTCGCGCGCGCGCTCGTCGCGGGAGGCCAGCTCGGAGAGGCCGAGCGGCACGCGCGCCTCGCGGTCGAGCACCTGCGCGACTTCGCCCCCGTGCACCCCTTCTCCCTCGCCGTCCTGGCCGAGGTGCTGCTGGCGAGCGACCGACCGGCCGACGCGCTCGACGCCGCCGACCGCGCGATGGACGCGGTGCGGGCCGGCGCGCTCCTGGAGCAGGGCGCCAGCCTGGTCCGCTGGACCCACATCGCGTCCCTCGACGCGGTGGGCGACCCCGCCGCGGACGCCGCGGCCATCGAAGCGGCCGCGCTCATCCGGGAGCGCGCGTCCCGCATCCAGAACGCGGCCTGGCGCGAGAGCTTCCTCGAGCGCGTCCCCGAGCACGGAGCCACCCTGCGGCGGGCTGCGCTCGCCACCCGCGCGGATGACCCTGGTTGACCCCTCCCCGACCCGACGACTAAGCCATGCCGGTGACCGACGAGTCGAAGCCCGGGCCGCGCGTCAGTGAGCCCCCCGCCCCCGCGACCACGCCGAAGGCGCTCTTCGCGGATCGCGTGGCGGTGGTGGTCAACGGTAACGCCAAGCGGGTGACGGACGACCTCGTCGACATCCTCGACCAGATCGTGCAGTCGGGCGATCTCTTCGTCTCGCGCTCCATCGAGGAGGGCGACGAGATCGCCCGCACCATCGTGCGCCGCGGCTACCCGACGGTGCTCACGGCGGGCGGCGACGGGACCTTCGTGCAGATGGTCACGAAGATCACGGCCGAGGCGGGCCGGAGGCGCGAGACCCCGCCGCGCTTCGGGCTGCTCAGGCTCGGGACCGGCAACGCGCTCGCCTGGGTGCTCGGGGCGCAGAACCCACGACACCGCGGGGTGATCGCGGACCTCGGGCGGCTGCGCAAGGAAGGCGGCAGCCGCAAGCTGCGGCTCCTCGACGTGGAAGGCACGCTGACACCGTTCGCCGGCCTGGGGATCGACGCGATCGCGCTCACCGACTACAACCTCACCAAGGAGGCGCTGTCGAAGAGCCGGCTGACCCGGCCGATCGCGTCCGGCGGCGCCGCCTACCTGATCGCGGTGGTGGGCAAGACGATGCCGCAGTATCTGCTGCGCCCGCACCCGGCGGTCACCATCGTCAACGAGGGCGAGCCGGTGGTGCGGCTCGGCCGCGACGGCGAGCCCGTGCAGGAGCTCGCGAAGGGCGAGGTGATCTACCGCGGGCCGAGCCGCATGGTGGCCATGGGCACCATCCCGTACTGGGGCTTCGGCGCGCGCATCTTCCCCTTCGCCGACGACCGCGAGGACCGCTTCTCGCTGCGGGTGGTCGACATCAACAGCTTCCAGGTCGCGTGGAACATCCGGGACATCTGGTCGGGCAGCTACCGCAGCGACACCCTGCACGACTTCCTCTGTGAGCGGATCTCGATCCGCTATGACGAGCCGATGCCGCTCCAGATCGGCGGCGACCCCGTGGGGCCGCGCTCGCGGGTCGAGGCGAGGCTGGCTCCCGAGCCGATCGAGGTCGTCGACTACTACGCGCCCCCGCCCGTGACGAGCCCCTGACCCGATCCATTCGTTGACCGGAGATCGACGGCTTCGATACCCTCGGGCCCGATCCTTCGATCGATACTGGAGGGGCATGGGCCGTACCACTGGACGCCGCCGCGCGGTTCTCTCGATGCTCGTCCTCGCCGGGCTGCTGCTCACGGTGGCCAGCGCCGCCATGGCGGTGGACGTGCGTGGGACGCTGCGCGTGCCCTCGGACTACGGCGGGGCGCCCGCCGAGGCCGAGGACGAGACGCGCCGCAACCGCTACTGGGAGGAGTGGAACGGCTTCCTCGATCCACGCGATCCGAGCTTCGACGCCGCGCGCGAGCTCGCCGTGGTGCTCACCGGCGAGGGCGCGATGGCGGAGGAGCAGCCGGGGCACGAGGTCGCCAACGGCGCCCTGCGGCCGGCCACGATCGTGGAGCGCGCGGGCGCGACGCTGCGCATCCAGAACACCGACCCGATGTCCCACCAGCTCACGGCCGAGGGCCACCCGGAGTTCGGCCCGACGCCCACCTCGCCCGGTCTGACGCGCCAGCTCCTGGTCAGCGAGGCCGGATCGTGGCCCGTCCGCGACGTGATCTACGGGCACGTCCGCGGGCACCTGCACGTCCTGCCGGACCTGGTGGCCCGAGCGCGGCTCGAAGGCGACGGCACCTTCCACTTCCGGAACGTCGCGCCGGGGACCTACACGCTGAAGGTCTTCCACGGGGAGCGGATGATCCACGAGCAGGCCGGGGTCGAGATCAACGACACGCGCGAGCTGACGCTCGAGCCCATCGCCATCTCGGCGGGGGGGAGCTGAGCGATGGTCCTCTCTCGCTTCTGGTACCTGGTCCTCACGGGCGCGGCGGTCTTCGCCTTCGCCACCGCGCTCCTCGCGGCGAGCCTCATCAACGAGCAGTGGGAGCGATCGGTCCGCAGTGACCTGATCCGCGACCGCTTCGAGGTCGAGGCCCTGCTCAAGCTCGACGCGCGCTCTCGCCTCGACGCGATCGCGCCCATCGCGGCCAACTCCGACGTGCGGAGCGCGCTGAGGCGCGCGAGCGCGCGGCGCGACGGGCAGGACATCGACGAGGAGATCAGCGAGCCGCTGCAGCGAAAGCTCAACGAGCTCAACGGGCAGCTCGCGGGCATGCGGGGTGACCTGCTCTTCGCGGTCGACGCGCAGGGCTGGGTGGTCGCCGCCGTCGCGCCGGGCAACATGCCCGACGGCGCGGGCATCGGGCAGTTCCCGCTCGTGCGGCGCGCGCTCGACGGCTACGTGCGCGACGACGTCTGGGTCTACAACGACAACGTCTACCGCATGGCCGCGCGCCCGGTGGTCGAGGGGGGCCAGTACGTCGGCGCCCTCGTGCACGGGAAGCGCTTCGACGACGAGCTGGCGGAGCTGCTCTCGACGCGCCTCGACGGGGCCTCGGTCGCCTTCTTCCGCGGATCGGAGATGTTCGCGGGCTACATGCCCTCCGGCGTCCAGGGCGCGCCACGTCGCGACGACATGGGCGGCGAGACCCTCGCGGGCGTACTCGAGAACGAGGCGCTAGAGAGCGGCGACCGCACCGATCCGATGCCGCTCGGGACGGGCGGCCTCGCGGTCTATTCGCTCACCACCGGCTCCGCCCGCTATGCGAACGTCGGCTACGCCGTCGCGCGCCCGATGCGCACCCTCGCGCAGCCGCTCGAGATCCTCGACCACGTCTCCGGCGACGCCTGGGCGGGCCTCCCGTGGATCCCGATGGCGGGCGGCGGTCTGTTCGCCTTCTTGATCGCGATGTTCCTCATCTGGCTCGAGCGTGACCGCCCGCTGTCGAAGCTGAACAAGCACGCGGCGGCGCTGAGCGCCTCACCGGAGAACCGCCTCACCATCACGGACTTCGGCGGCCGCTACCGCAAGATCGCGAACAACGTCAACGAGGCGCTCGACAAGGTGAACGAAGCCGGCGGCGGCGCCGGCCCTCGCCGGAAGGCCGCGAACCTCGATCAGATCCTCGGCCCGGCCCAGGGCGAAGAGGGCGCGGCCGCGAGCGGCTCTTTCTTCGGCTTCGCGCAGAACGGAGAGGCCCCCGCGCCCGACTTCCCGGACGTCCCCGCCGCGAGCCCCGGCGCCCCCGCGGGCATGCTCGGCGCGCCCCCTCCCCCGGCCAAGCCCGCGCCTCCCAAGCCGCCCGCAGGGGGCCCCGGCCGCCCGCCGCCCAAGCCCCCCGCGCCGCCGAAGCCTCCCTCCGCGCCCAAGCCCCCCGCGGCCAGCCCGGCCGTGGAGGAGGAGGACGACGCCACCCGCATCGAGAGCTCACCCGCCTCCTCGCGCAAGGCGCTCAAGTCCACCCTGCTGGGCGTCGCGCCCCCCTCCCTGGACGACGACGACGACGACGACGAAGGCGCGACCATGGTCGCCCGCGTCCCCAAGGAGCTCCTCGAGAAGAGCGCCGGCGGCGGCGAAGACGAGCAGTCCCACTTCCGCGAAGTCTTCGACCAGTTCGTCGCCATGAAGAAGAAGTGCGGCGAGCCCACCGCCGGCCTCACCTTCGACAAGTTCGCCGTCACCCTTCGCAAGAACCGAGATCAGATCGTGAGCCGCCACGCCGCGAGCCGCGTCCGCTTCACCGTCTACGAGAAGAACGGCAAAGCCGCGCTCAAGGCCACCCCCATCAAGGAGTGACCGCTCCCGCCCGGTGAGCCGCCGGAACGCGGCAACCCCGTGCTCGGCGAACCGAGCGACGCGACGAGGAGCGGGCGCAGCGACGCGCGGAGCGAGAAGC
>SHBB01000233.1 GCA_004213565.1 Sandaracinaceae bacterium | reverse complement strand
GGCGACCCACCCGATCGAGCGCGTCCACCAGGTGTTCTCCGTCGATCCCGCGCAGCGCGGCCTGCGCCACCGTCTCCGGCCGCAGCCGGAACGTGAAGACCCGGTCCAGCTGCGTCAGCTCGGCCGCGACCGACAACACGGCCACCAGACGCGGGTCGGGGTCGGGGCCGACCATCACGTCGAGGTTCGGGGTGACGAAGCCCTCCACCCGGTCGGGTAGCCCCTCGGGTCGCGACGCCCAGGCCAACCAGTCCTGCCCGTCGACCTCGAAGCGCACGAGCTCCCGGACCTCCGCCATGCGCGCTCGCGCCTCCTCCCGGCAGGTCTCCGGGTCCGGCCGCCCCCACGCCTGCGAGGAGTGGCGCGCCGCCATGGAGGTCTCGACCTGGAGCGCCGGGCGCGGTCCGTCGGAGAGGCCGTCGCACAAGAATCGCTCATCGTACGTGGTCGCCCCGAGCCCGCGCGCGCAGCGCTGCATGGCCCCGAAGTCCACGTCGAACGCCCCGCCTGCGTTGCGCAGCATGCCCCGGCGCACGGCGGAGATCAGCGCGGCGTCGAGGCGGTCTTCCGCGATGGAGAGCCGCTTCGCCAGCTTCTTGAGGGCGCCCCGGTGCGGGTCGCCGGACTTCGTGCTGCGCACCTTCACGTGACACGCCCACCCCGCGACCGCGATGTCCTCCGGCGGCGCGGTGCGCGCCGTCGTGTCAGACGGGACGATCGGCTCCCGCGGCGCGGTCACACCTCGCACGAAGGGGAGCGCGACGTCGGCGAAGGGCCGGACCGCCAGCAGTCGGTGCTGCGCCGAGGTCGACCTCGTGTACCGGACCGCCAGCACCACACCCGCGTCCACCAGGGAGTCGCACGCGAGCGCCACTTGACCGATCGGCGCGCCGAGCCTCCGCGACATGCGCGAGGCGAGCGCGTTCGCGACCGCCTCCCCGCCCGCGTGAAACAACTCCTCCAGCGCCGCGATGGCCAGCGGCGGGAGCTCCGCGAGCTTGCGCTGGACCCGCTGCGGATCGGACCAGCGCGCCTCCAGGTCCTCGAACGACGCCCCGGGCGCGAGTCCCCACGCGCGGAGATGGCCGGGCACCGGCTCATCGAGGACCTTCCAGGCGTAGTCGGCGAACGGCAGCTCGTCAGTGGAGGGTCGCGCCTTCTTCTTCCGGGCCATCGCTCCAATCCTCCAGGTAGTAGCGGTAGCCCTGCTCCGTCAAGAAGAGCTGACGGTGCAGGGCGTGCTGTTGCTCGACGGTGTCGCGCGAGACCAGCGAATAGAAGGTCGCGCCGCCCGCCTTCGGGCGCAGGATCCGCCCGAGGCGCTGCGCCTCCTCCTGGCGCGAGCCCATGGTGCCGCTGATCTGGATCATCACGTTCGCCTCGGGCAGGTCGAGCGCGAAGTTCCCCACGCGCGACAGCACCAGGCGAGAGATGTCGCCCTCGCGGAAGCCCTCGAGGAGCGTCTCTCGCTCCGCGTGCGGCGTCGACCCGGTGATGACGGGGGCCGACAGCAGGCGCCCCGCCGCGTCGAGCGGCGCGAGGTAGCTGCCGAGCACGAGGAGACGATCGCCCTCGTGACGGCGCGCGATCTCGGCCAGCGCGCGCAGCTTGGCAGGGTTCTCCGCCGCGATGCGCGGCTGCTCCCGGAGCGACGCCGACGCGTAGTCACCCGCGAGCGAGGCGGGCATGTCCACCCTCACCTCGAAGCACGTCGCGTTGGCGATGTGCCCGGACGCCTCGAGCTCTCGCCACGGCACGTCGTAACGCTTCGGGCCGATCAGCGCGAAGACGTCGGAGGCGCGTCCGTCCTCGCGCACGAGGGTGGCGGTGAGCCCGAGCCGGCGGTGGGCCTGCATCTCCGCGGTGAGGCGAAACATCGGCGCCGGGAGCAGGTGCACCTCGTCGTACACCACGAGCCCCCACGGCTCGCCCGCGACCCGATCGAAGTGCACGTGCTTCGTCGGGCCTGCGCCACCGCGGCGCGCCATCATCGCGTAGGTGCTGACGGTGACCGGCGCGACGCGGTGGCTCCCCGACGCGTACACCGCCACGTCGTCCTCCCCGAGCGTGGTCTTGGCCAGCAGCTCGCGCCGCCACTGCGTGCAGGCCTCGCGCCCGCTGGTGAGCACGAGCGTGCGGGTCTTCAGCGCGGCGATGGCCATCATCGCGAGCACCGTCTTGCCCGCGCCGCACGGGAGCACGATCACGCCGTGGCTGCCGGCGTCCAGGAAGGCGTCGCGGGCTGCGAGCTGATGCGGATAGGGGACGAACACGTCCTGACGCAAGCCGACCTCGAGCGGGGCGCCCTCTCGCAGCCCCGCGCGGTCGTCCACCGGCCAGCCGAGCTTCAAGATGGATTGCTTGACCGGACCGCGATCGATCAGGTCGATGAAGAAGCCGTCGGGGCACGGGGCGAGCCGCTCCGAGAGCTTCCGGTTCGCCGCGAGACGCTGCCGCACGCCCGGCTCGCGCACCGCCAGCCTGAGCTTGCTCGGGTCCGAGGGGTGGTCATGCAGCGAGCACACCCCGTGGCGCGCCATGCGATCCATGATCTCGTGCTCCACGTGCGAGGGCACGGGGAAGCGGCTCATCGCCCTCAGCGCGCTCAGCACCTCGTCGGCGGTGAGGCCCGCGGCGGCCGCGTTCCAGAGCGAGAGATCTCCGACGCGGTAGGTGTGCACGTGCTCGGGCGACTTCTCGAGCTCGGCGAAGCGCGCCAGCTGCTTGCGCGCTGCGTCGTAGCCCGGGTGGTCGACCTCCAGGAGGACCGTGCGGTCTCCCTGGACGATGGCGGGGCGCTGGTCCGACACGCAGGTGGGCATAGCCGAGGCCTGAGTCCACGTCACGCCCGATCAGGCGGCCTGGTTCATCTGCGCGCGCAGCCCGCGCTCGTCGAGCACGTGATAGTGAAACGCCTCGAAGAGCGTGAGCAGCAGATCCAGGCGGCAGGGCAGCGCGTCGGCGAAGCAGCGCTGGTACTCCGCCTCGATCCGGGCCCGGGCCGCCTCGGCCTCGCGGAGCTCCAGGGCGCCGTCGTGGTCCTCCCGGTAGCGGTTGGCGGCGCGGATCACGCACCTCGGCGGCGCCTCCACGCCCTCGAGCACGTGCTCGAACCACTCGGTCATCTCCACCTCCACGTCCCACTCGTCGGCCGCCTGCACCAGCACCAGCCAGCCGCGCCGGCCATCGGTGACGAGGGTCAGCTCGACCACGATCGACGCGTGCGGGTTGCCCGCCCCCTCGAGCCCGTCGGGCACGCCCGAGAGGACGTCCGCCGCGTAGACGTGGAGCGGGCTCCCCTCGAGGTAGCGCGCGACGCGCTCGCTGAGGCCGTAGTCGAGAGACGGGTCGGACTGGATCGAGAGCTCGGGCTTCTTCACGGGGCACCTCCTGATGATGATGTCGCTTCATCGACGAGAGGCCGCGCCCGTTGCGTGGAAGCTGAAGAATCTCTCAGTCGGTGACGATCTCGCAGTCGTCGAGGCCGGCGCGACCGAAGCGCTCGACCACGGTGCCGCGCACGGTGACCTCGGCGTACTGCATCAGGTCGACCGACTCCGGCGCGTCGTCGCCGAAGGCGCACATCATGGAGTGAGCCAGGCGGTCCTCCGCGTAGTCCTCCCGGCTCACGACGAGGCTCACGTTGTTGAGGGTCCCGCCCACCCGGGTCGCGCTCATGAACTGGGCGCGCACGGTGACGCGCTGCCCGGTCCACGCGTCGGCGTTTGCGGCGAAGCCCTCCCGCAGCGAGAGCAGCGTCGTGGTCTCGCCCTCGGCGGGCGGGTCGAGGCTCAGCGCGGGCTCGGCCGGCGCCGCCTCCTCCTCGGCGGGCTCCGGGCTCGCGGGCGCGGCCTCCGCGGTCGGGGTGGCCTCCGTGGTGGGCTCGGCGGTGTCCTCCTCGGCGCCGCACGCGGCGAGAGAGAGGCTGAGGGCGATGACGATCGAGAGATGTGTGTTCATGAGTGACTCCTTTCGCAGGCCCTTTCCCAGAACCGTGCCAGCGCCCGACGCGGGCTCGGCGCGGCTCCGGACGGAGGCCGCTGACAGGACTGGCAGACGCCGCTGACAGCGCTGACCGCGCCCCCTGCACGTCGCGGCCCGCGGGAGGATAGCGAGACGCGACGCGCGGACCCAGCTCCGTTCCCGCTGGTGCGGGGCCTCGCTTCGATGCAGAGTCGCGGCGTTGCAGACTCGACGCTGGATCTTCTTCGCCTGGCTCGCTGCATTCTACGTCGCCTGGGCGACGCTCGTGCTCGTGGGCGACCTCTGGCCCACGGTCGCCTCGCACTGGCCGATCGCGGCCTCGATGGCGGCCGGCTCGTACTTCGCGGGCTCGACCCCGATGGGCGGCGGCACGGTGGGCTTCCCGGTGCTCGTCCTCCTGTTCGATCAGCCCGCCTCGATGGGCCGTAACTTCGGCTTCGCCGTGCAGTCGATCGGGATGGTCTCCGCGAGCATCTACATCCTCTCGCACCGCGTGCCCATCGACTGGCGCACCCTGCGCGCCGCGCTCCCCGCCGCCGCGCTCACGACGCCGCTCTGCGCCGCGCTCATCGCGCCGCGCGTCCCGTCCGCGCTGGCCACCCTGGTCTACTCGGTCATCGTCGCCTCGTTCGGCCTGATGCACCTCGCGCGCATCCGGACCGTGGCCGCCTGCACACGGAGGCGCCCCTCCGAGCGGGAGGGGCTGCGGCTCGGGCTCGTCGCCGGTTGCGCGGGGGGCCTCGTCGCGTCGATGACCGGCGTCGGCATCGACATGCTCGTCTACATCGGCATGGTGGCGTACGCGCGGGTCGACATGCGCGTCGCGATCCCGACGTCGGTGATCCTGATGGCCTTCACCTCGCTCGTCGGCGTCGGCTCGAACGTCGCCCTCGGGTCCGTCGATCGCGCGGTCTTCGACAACTGGCTCGCCGCCGCCCCCATCGTCGCGCTCGGCGCGCCGCTCGGCTCGATCGTCGTCACGTACCTGTCCCGGGAGAAGACCCTGCTCGTGACGTCCGTCCTCTGCGTCGCGCAGCTCGTCTGGGCCCTCGTCTCGGAGGGGATCACGGGGCTGCCATTGGTCGCGACGCTGTCGGCGGTCGCCGCGCTGGCCGGCGGCTTCCACGTGCTCTTCCGCGCCGGAGCGCGCGGCGCGCGGGCTGCGAGCCGTGTTATCCCTCGCCCGTGACGCCAGGAGCGCGTTCGGGGCGAGAAAACTCGCTGGCAAGTCTATCTGCGAGCTTCTGGACGAGTCTGCGGACCTGGAGATGACCCCTGGGCCCTCTTCGGGGCCAGTCAGCTCGCGACGAAGACTGAATTCAGCGTCCCGGACGAGAGAGCTCGTTCCAGTCGATAACGACTATCGATAAAGACGAGAAAACTGACAGAATGGCAAAAGAATAGCGTTCTGAACGCGCAGACTCGTCGAGATCCTCGCAGAGAGCGTTCGAGACGAGAAAACCCGCCCGCGGCAGCGCCGGTCGAGCACGCGCGGACGGCGCGGGTCGTGCTATCGCCCTCGAGTACGAGATGCCCGATTCGACTCACGGCGCGGCACGGATTCTCCGGCGCGCGGGGCTCGCCCTCTTCGGGGTCCTGCTCGCGCTGGCCCTCGGAGAGGCGGCGCTGCGGCTCGCCGGCTACGCGCCCGCGCCGCCGCATGACCCGGACGCGCGGCACGTACGAGAGGTGGACGACGCGCGGGAGGTCGCGCTGCGGCCGGGCTTCGTGGGCGACGTGGCGGGCGTGGACGTCCGCTACAACGCGCTCGGCTACCGAGGGCCCGTCGAGGGAGACGCCCCGCGGAGGATCGTGGTCCTCGGCGACTCGATCACGTACGGCCTCTACCTCCCCTACGAGGAGACCTTCGCGGCCCAACTCGACGAGCGGCGTGAGGACGCGGACGTGTTCTCGCTCGCCGTGCTGGGATGGGACACGGTCAACGAGGTGGCCGCCCTCGAGCTCGACGGGCTCGCGCTCCATCCCGACGTGGTCGTCTTGCAGGTCTGCCTGAACGACTCGACCGTCGCCGCGCCCGCGCTGGCGTTCGTCGAGCGGCTGCGCCTGTTCCGAGGGTCCGTGGTCTCTCGCTCGCGCGTCGCGCAGGCGCTCGTCGCGCGGTGGTATCAGGCGGAGATCGACGACACCGACGCGTGGCTGAACCGCCCGGAGGTCTTCGCCCAGCGCTACGCGGACTCCATCGCCCCGGTGGAAGACGCGCCGACCCGGATGCTGATGCGGCGCGTGGCGACCGAGCTCCCGGACGGCGGCGTCTGGGAGCGTGGCTGGACCCTGCCCCAGCGCGTGGGTCACTTCCGCTTCGGGCTCGACCGGCTGCGCGCCCTCGCGGACGAGCACGGCTTCGGGGTCGTCGTGCTGATCGTGCCGCACCTCGTCGGGCAGCCAGGGGAGCCCTACCCGTTCGGTCCCATCCACGACCTCATCCGCCACGAGGCGGAGCGCCACGACTTCACGGTGGTCGATCCCACCGACGCGTTCGTCGAGGCCGGCCCGGCGCGGCTCCAGGCCCGCGAGGGCGATCTCGTGCACCCCGACGCGCGCGGTCACGCGCTCCTGGCCGAGGCGCTCGATCGGGGCATCGACGCGCTCTGAAGAGGCCCTCGAACGCTCGGCCCCGCCCGCGCGCTCACTCCTTCGCTTCGGCCCAGCTGGCGCCGTGGCCGATGTCGACGACCAGCGGCACGTCCAGCTTCATCGCGTGCTCCATGCGGTCCTTCACGATGGCCTTCACCGCGTCCAGCTCGCTCGGCGGACACTCGAAGAGCAGCTCGTCGTGGATCTGCAGCATCATGACCGCCTCGAGCTGCTCCTCGCGGAAGCGGCGGTCGATCTGGAGCATGGCGACCTTGCAGAGGTCCGCCGCGGAGCCCTGGATGGGCGTGTTGGCCGCGATGCGCTCGCCGTAGGCGCGGTCGGTGAAGTTGTTGCTGCTCAGCTGCGGGATGTAGCGGCGACGGCCGAGCAGGGTCTCGACGTAGCCGTCGACGTGCGCGTCGGCGATGGTGCGGTCGAGCCAGGCGCGGACCTTGGCGTAGCGCTCGAAGTAGCGGTCGATGTAGCCCTTGGCCTCCTTGCGCGGGATGCCGAGCTGCTGGCCGAGCGCGGTGGCGCCCTGGCCGTAGATGGTCGCGAAGTTCACGGTCTTGCCGACGTTGCGCTGGAAGGCGTCGACCTCGTCGGGGGCGACCTCGAAGAGCTGACTCGCGGTCAGGCGGTGGATGTCGACGTCCTCGGTGAAGCTCTCCACCAGCAAGGGGTCCTGGCTGAAGTGCGTCAGGATGCGCAGCTCGATCTGGCTCCAGTCGGCGCTGATCAGCACCCAGCCGTCACGTGGGATGAACGCCTCGCGGATGCGCTTGCCGTCGTCGGTCCGGATCGGCGTGCGCTGCAGATCCGGGTCGGTGGTGATGAGCCGGCCCGAGACGCCCGTGGTCTGCTGCATCGTGCAGTGGATGCGGCCGGTCTCGGGCTCGATGGCCTCGAAGAGGACGCGCGTGTAGGTGTTGATGAGCTTCGCGAGCGCGCGCTGCCTGAGGATGAGCTGGCAGATCTCGTGCTCCTGCGCGAGCCGCTCGAGCACGTCGGCCGCGGTGGAGTAGCCGGTCTTGGTGCGCTTGATGACCGGCAAGCCGAGGTCCTCGAAGAGGATCTCCGCGAGCTGCTTGGTCGAGGCGATGTTGAACTCCTTGCCGGCCAGCGCGTAGATGCGCTGCTCGACGTCGGCCTTGCGCGCCTCGAACTCCTGGCCGAGCGCGGTCAAGACGCCCGCGTCGGCGCGGATGCCGTCCCGCTGCATGCGCGAGAGCAGCTCGCTCATGGGCAGCGCCAGCTCGCGGAGGTTCTTGGTCTGACCCTCCTCCTCGAGGCGCGCCTCGAGCTTCGGCCACATCTCCTGCACCGCCGCCGCGAGGTGACACGCCCAGGGCGCGAGCGCGTCGAGCGCCACGTCGCGGAAGCGCTTCTGCTTCTTGCCGCTCCCGAGGATGGTCTTCTCCATCGCGAGCGAGCGGTGCAGGTACCCGCGCGCGACCTGCTCGAGCGGGTGCGGGATGAGCTTCTCCGGGTCGATCAGGAAGGAGGCGAGCTGGGTGTCACCCACCACGCCCTGCAGGTTCACGCCGTACTTCAGCAGCAGCGTGCGCTGGTCGCGGACGTCGTGCGCCACCTTCGGCGCGGTCTCGTCTTCGAGCCAGGGCTTCAAGCGCGTCATCGCGTCGTCGCCGAGCGCGCCCTCCCCGCCGAAGAGCGGGATGAAGCGGCCGCGATCCGGCGCGCGGCTGATCGCGACGCCGACCAGCTCGCCGCGCACGAAGGACGCCGGCTCCGAGACGCAGTGGAAGGCCACGGGCCCGTCGCCGAGCTCCTTCAGCAGCTTCTCGAGCCCGTCGAGGCTCGTCACGGCCGAGAAGTCCGAGTCCTCCGTCTCGACCTCGTCGGACTTCGCGAGGAGCGAGAAGAACTCGAGCTCGCGGTAGAGGGCGTCGACGGCCTCGGCGTCCACGTCGGGGATGCTCAGGTCGGTCAGGGACAGGGGCAGCTCCGCGTGCTGATCGATGGTGACCAGCTCGCGGCTGAGCTTCGCGTCGTCCGCGTGCTCCTCGAGCGCCTTCTTCTGGCGGCCCTTGAGCTCCTCGACGTGCTCGAGCACGCCGGTCAGGTCTCCGTACTTCTCGAGGAGCCCCGCCGCGCCCTTCTGGCCGATGCCCGGCACGCCCGGGACGTTGTCGACCTTGTCGCCCATCAGCGCGAGCAGGTCGACGATCTGCTCCGGGGGCACGCCCCACTTCTTCTTCACGAGCGCGGCGTCGTAGGTGATGTCACGCATGGTGTCGACCATGCGGACGTGCTCGCCGATCAGCTGCGCGAAGTCCTTGTCCGCGCTGATGATGTGCACCTCGTGGCCCGCCTCGAGGGCCTGGCGGCAGAGCGTGCCGATGACGTCGTCGGCCTCGTAGCCCTCGACCTTCACGGTCGGGAAGTCGTGCACCTTCACCACTCTGTCGATCCAAGGGAGCTGCTGCTTCAGCTCGGACGGCATGCGCGGCCGCTGCGCCTTGTACTCGGGGTACTTCTCGTCGCGGAAGGTCTTGCCCGGCGCGTCGAAGACCACCGCGCCCATCGTGGGCTTCCGGCCAGCGAGGATCTTCCGGAACATCAGCGCGAAGCCGTAGCTCGCGTTGGTGGGGAGCCCGTGGGACGTCTGGAAGTTGCTCGGGATGGCGAAGAACGCTCGATAGATCATCGAGCTGCCATCGATCAGGACCACTCGCTCGCGTGCCATGCGCGGGAGCATGCCTCAGCGGTGGTGGGCGCGAAACCGGCTCGCTACGCTCGTGGCGTGACGCCAGCTGCGGTCGTGAGGGCGCTGCGACCGGCCCTGTCGGGGCGCGGCTGGGTGGAGGCGCCCGGCGGCTTCGCGCGAGAGCTCTCGCCCGACCTGCGCGCGCGGCTGGAGATCGGCGTGCGCCGAGAGACCGGCGGGGCGGCGAGGCAGCGCGCGGTCCAGGTCACGCTCGGCGTCTGGGTCGGGCCCATCGAGCGAGAGCTGCGCGCGGTCTTCGGCGAGGGTCCACGCGCCGACGCGTGCGAGAGCACGGTCTCCGCCTCGCTGGATGCGCTGGCCGGGCGCGCTCGGCCGCGCCGGATCGGGGGCCGCGCCGACCTCGATGACGTCGCCCGGGGCATCGCTCGGAACGTCGTCCAGCACGGCGAGGCGTGGCTGGCGGAGACGACCCGCCCCGAGGCGATGACGAGCGCGCTCGAGCGGGCGACGCCGGGATCGGCCAGCGCGCGGCGCCGCCTGATCGTCGCCGCGTGGCTGGACGGGTCGCTGGAGGCGCGCGTCGAGGCGATGCGGCCGGCCCTCGCCCGGCTCCCAGGGTTCGAGCGCGAGGCCCTCCGCGCGCTCCTCGATCACCTGCGCGCGAGAGCGCCCGGCGCGCGCATCCCGTGACCCTCGGTGTACACCGGGGGCACGTCGTCGAGGCGCCGGTCGACACGGCCACCCACTCTCCCCGAGCTCCGCGGTGTGGCACGCGGCTCGCTGGGCGTGGGGCTCATGGCAGAGCTCATCGGAATCCTCGGGGTCTTCGGTCTGGTCGTGGTCGCGCTCAGCGCGGGCGTCGTCGCCCTGGTCGGGCATCGCAACCGCCACCGCTGGGGGCAGAAGCGCGAGCTGGACACGACCGGAGGCGCCTACCGCGGCGCGACGTTCACGGTCCCCGACCCGAACGCGCACGTGCCCGGGGTCGTGACCCTCGCTTCGACGCTCGGCCTGGCGTGGGCGGCCACGACGGCGCTCCTCTTCTCGCCCGCCGGGCTGCTGCTCGCGTGGGTGGTGGGCGCGGAGGCGCGGGTGGCCCCGCTCGCGAGCGCGCCGGTCTGCCTGGTGGCCCTGCACGGGTTCGTGATCGCGGCCGCGCTGGTGGCGGGCTCGCTGTCGCTGATGCGCGCCAGGCCCGGCGCGGCCGCGAAGGCGCGCGCCATCGCGATGTGGTCCGCCCTGCACCACGGGGCGGTGCTGCTGCTCTTCGCCGGGTGGATGCTCGTCGATGTCGAGCCGGGCGGCGTGCTGCTCGCGCTCTCGGTCGTGCCGTGCGGGCTCGGCATCGGGCACGCGGCGCTGCTCCACCGTGCGGCGGAGCAGGCCAGCTACCGCGAGGTGCTCGACGAGGAGCCGCCGCGCGCCGCGCCGCCCCTCGCTGCGCCCCGCGTCGCGGCCTGACGCTCAGCTGTGGCCGGCCTCGTGGCCGCTCTCCGGGAGCTCCTCGAGCGCGGCCTCGAGCTCCGTCTTCAGGCGCTCCCGCATCGCGACGCTCAGCTCGTGCTCCACGCCGTCGAACGTCTCGAAGCGCATGGGGTAGCCGAGCGCACTGAGTGCGCGGAGGGTGCGCTCGGTGCGCGCGGGAGAGAGGATGGGGTCGGCCGCGCCGTGGAGGGCCAACACGTTCACGTGCATGGCGTAGGGGTCGGCGGCGCGCCGCGGCGCGCGGCTCGGAGGGAGCCAGCCCGCGATGGGGAAGGCGTGCGAGATGGCGCTCTCCTGGGTCACGGCGAGGTCCATCGCGAGCATGCCGCCCTGCGAGAATCCGACGACGATGGGGAGGCCGCGCGTCGGGTAGCGGCGGCGCCACTCCATCATGGCCTCGCTCAGCGCGCGGCTGCTCTCGTCGAGGGCGCGCAGCAACTCCGGGCTCTCGCCGCGATGCGCGCTGACCGGCATCCACGCGTATCCGTCGCCGGATCGCGCCGGGCCGCGGGGGAAGATCCAGCGCACCTGTGCGTCCACGCCGAACGGGGTGTCGGTGGGCGCGGGCGGCATGTCACCGCGGCCGTGGATGTAGACCACCATCGGCAGCTCCGCGCCTTCCGGCACGTCGGCCGGCTCGGCGACGATGAACTCGAGGCCCGCCGCGAAGCCCCGGCTGAGGCGCATGGTCGAGTCGGGCAGGGCCAGCTCGGGATCCGCCTGCGACAGACCGAAGGAGGTCGCGAGCACATAGAGCGTCGCGAGCAGGGGGATCCGTATGAGCTGTCGGCGAAACATCCGCAGCCGGATGTGCTGCAACCACCATTCCACAGGCCATGTCTGAGGCCAGATGCCTCGAATCGCCAGTCCAGGGCGTCGCGAGACACACCGACCGTGGCGCGGGTGTCACGGTGCGTCGGGTCGAGCCGACAGATCGGCGGCCGCCACGATCAGGGCCAGGTCTCGCGGAGGTCGCCGACCGCCGCGGGGTACTGAATCAAGAAACCTTGCCCCAGATTGCAGCCGAGCGCGCGGCAGGTGGACTGCTCCTCGAGGGTCTCGATCCCCTCGGCGATCACCTGGATGCCGCGATCGCGCATCACCTTCACCAGCGCCGCCACGAGCTCCTGGCGCGCCGGGCTCGCGTCGATGCCGCGGATGAGCCCCATGTCGAGCTTGAGGAAGTCCGGCGGGACCTCGGCCAGCTCCATCAGGCGCGAGCGCCCCGCGCCGAAGTCGTCGTACGCGAGCTCGATCCCGCGCGCCGAGAGCTCCGTGCGGAGGTGCCGCATCTGGGCCGGCGCCGCGATGGCCGCCTCGTGGATCTCGGCCACGAGGGTGCGCCCGCCCAGCGCCTCTCCCGCGCGCTCGAGCTCGCCGAGGAGATCGCCGTGCAACATCTCGTCGGGGTGCACGTTCATGAAGACGCGCTGGCCGCGCACGGGCAACGACGACGCCTGCGCGAGCGCCGCGGTGCGCATCATCCGGCTCAGCTCCTCCGCCTTGCCGCGCTCGTGCGCCACGCGGAAGAGCGTGGTCGCGTCCCAGTCGAGGTTGGCGAGCGTCGTGCGCCCGAGCGCCTCGTAGCCGATCAGGCTCTGGTCCTCGAGGCTGACGATGGACTGGAAGACCGAGGTGACCGCGCGCCCCGTGAGCACCCGGTAGAGGTGGCGCGTGCCGAGGTGCCGCTCGGCCTCGTCGCGCGTGCCCCCGAGGGTGGTCTCCTCTTCGTCCTCCGCGGCGAGCTCCGCCAGCACCAGGGTGAGCTCGCGGTGCGCCACGTGGAGCACGTCGCCGTACTGGATCGCGCGGCTGCCTTCGACGCGCTCTCCGTTGACGAAGGTGCCGTTCCGGCTGTCGAGGTCGCGGATCACCAGGCCACGCCCGTTCTGGGCGATCTCGGCGTGGAGCTTGGAGACGCGGGGAGACTCGAGGACCAGCTGCGCGGCGCGGCTCCGACCGATGCGGAACGGCAACACGTCGACAGGAACCCGAACGGAGCAGTCTCCGCGGTCGGGTTGGTGCTCCAAACAAGGGCGTCTGAGGTCCTCGCTCACAGGCTCACCAGTCTACCTCAAGCACATAGGCACGGGGTCGGGTTGAACCCCACATCCTCGTGACTTTCTGCTGCACCATGTGGATGGGTATTCGATGAGACTGTTCCTCGCCATGCCGATCCCGGCGGAAACCAGAGCCATTCTCGGGAGTTTGCCGCGAGATCTGCCGCGCGCACGCTGGGTCCGCATGGAGCAGCTGCACTTGACGCTCCGCTTCCTCGGGGAGCGGGACGCCGAGATCGTGGACGCCCTGTCGGAGGCGCTCGGGCCGACGGTGGCCGCGCACCCCGCGCTCGAGATGCGCGCGAGCGGCCTGGGCACGTTCGGCCGGCGGGTGCTGTGGGCCGGGCTCGCGCCCGTGGAGGGGCTGACCGCGCTGGCGCGCGACGTCGGGGCGGCGCTCCGCGAGGTCGGCGTCGAGGCGCCCGACCGCCCGTTCGCGCCGCACGTGACCCTCGCGCGCCTGGGGGGTAGCGCCGGGCTCGGCGCGCTCCTCGAGGCGCATGGAGGATGGCGTGGCCCCCTCGAGGTCTGGGACGAGGTGGCGCTGATGCGGAGCGAGTTGGGCTCGCGCGGGGCGACCCACACGGTCCTCCGCCGCTTCCCGCTGTCCACGGGGTAGTCACCGAGCCGACCTGGCACTAGGCCCGAATCAAGCGCTTCGCGCTTGCTCCGGGCCTAGCAATTCTAGTCAGGGGCTTTTCGCAAAAGCCCCTCGCTGCGGCGGCAAAGCCGCCTTCGCTTCACCCGAAAACGACGCGCCT
>SHBB01000232.1 GCA_004213565.1 Sandaracinaceae bacterium | reverse complement strand
GCGTAGGTCGAGGGCTCGGCCAAATCCCAGAGCGGGGCGCTCATCACCATCAGCAGATCGCGCTCGAGCGGGTCGGTGTAGGCGAGCTCCATGATCGCGCTGAAGCTGGTCCAGTTCACCGAGCGCTTGATCATGATCGGGTAGCTGACCCCGCCGACGCCGAGGACGAAGCGCTCGAGCTCCGTGGCCACGCCCGCGACGACGCCGCCCATGATCCCGCCCTGGCTGTTGCCGTAGTAGTAGGCGTCGCGCGCGTCGAACGCGGGTAGGGTCGTGTCGCCGACGGGCACTTGCAGCTCGGGCAGCTCGCCGCAGCTCCCGCGCAGGGAGCGGGTCAGGACGAGCACGTTGATCACGGACTGGGTGAGCCGCTCCGGCGTGGCGTCGAAGTCGGAGAAGTCCTGAAGCGTGCGGATCACGCGCGCCCGGTCGTCGGCCGCCATGCCCCACCAGTCCACGCCCGCGCTGACGACCTCGAGGCGGCTCTGGTGCTGGACGTGCCAGCCGGCGTTGATCTCGGTGCGCGCGCCGAAGAGGCCGTGGCCGTAGATCTCGAGCTGGGCGGGCGCGCCTCCGGCCTGCACGCGGTCGCGCACGCTCGTCGGGATCTGGACGAGGAACGCGACCTGCGCCGTGCCCTCCGCGAGCGGTCTCCCGTCCGCGTCGCGGCGCAGCCTCGACTCGTCGGCGTCGGCGGGCTCGGTGCCCTGGAGGTAGAGCGGCACCGTCAGCTGGCCGTAGACGCGCCGCCAGATCTCCTCCGGCAGGTCGTCGCCCGCGTCCCGGTCCTCGACGAGGGTGACCTCGCAGCCGAGCCCCTCGGCGCCCACGCGGCCGAAGTCGGGGTCGCCGCGCCCGACCGCGTCGTCGCGCATCGCAACGAGATCCCCCCAGAGCGTCTCGCCGCTCGCGGTCACGAAGTCCCACGCCTCGATGACCCCGCCGCGCGCCACGCCCGCGCCGTCGAGGACGCCGAAGATCTCCTCGAAGTGCGCGCGCCGCGCGTCCGCTTCCGGCAGCGGCGTGTCGTCGCGCAGCGCGCGGAAGTAGGCCGAGGGCTCCACGGGCGCGCCACCCTCGAAGGCCAGCCCCTGGATCGCCACCACGTATCGGCGCCCCTCGGCCAGGCGGGCGGCCGGACGCAGATAGAGCGGCGCGCGGTCCGGCTCCGACTGCGGCCAGAGGTCGAGCTCGGCGAAGTGCGCGACGAGCTCCCCCGTCTCCGCGTCGACGAGCACGGTGCTCGAGTCGGGGGACAGGGTCTCGGCGATCTCCCCTTCGCCATGCAGGAGCGCGGCGTCCACGGGGCCCGCGAAGGACGTCATGATGGACGTCATCGGGCTGAAGCCGTCGAAGCGCTCGAACTGGCTCGTGTCGACCGGGTCCATGCGGTCGTTCACCGGCATCGTGGCCGGGTCGAGCGCGAGCCGGAGGCCGGTCGCGGTCTCTGCGTCCTCGACCAGAAAGCGACTCGACGGCCACGGCAGCAGGCAGTGCGTCGCGTTGACGTTCTCACACTCGGCGCGGAGGGCGGGGCCCGCGTCGGTGGCGGCGTCGGGGGCCGCCGCGTCCCCCGTCCCGGCGTCGGTCGGAGCGGGGGCGTCGTCGCACGCGGTGGCGCACAGGCAGAAGAGCAGCAGGCAGGCGAGGCGAGGCATGACGCCAGCGTACCCCGCCCCGAGGAGCAGGTCTCGACCCCGCGACCGAGCGGTCGGCGGGGGGAGAAGTGTGGGCGGAGCCGGGCTCGAACCGACGACCACTGGTGTGTAAAACCAGCGCTCTACCAACTGAGCTATCCGCCCTCAGAGAGGCCGCGGGAGCGCTACTGCTGCGCGCCGGGGCCCTCGACGGTGGGCTTCGGGAGGCCCTCGGCGGCGCCCTCGTGCGTGACCAGCTTGCCGCCCTGGTACTCCATCGGGCGCGATCGGCGACCGAAGAGCGCGTCCGGGTCGTTCAGCGCGAGCGCCTCCCGGAGCACCTGGTCCATGTGCTCGATGAGCACGACCCGCATGCTCTTGAGCACGCGCTTGGGGATCTCGCGAAGGTCCTTCCGGTTCTCGCGCGGGACGAGCACCGTGTCGATGCCGGCGCGGTGCGCGGCGAGCATCTTCTCCTTGAGGCCGCCGATGGGCAGGACCTGGCCGCGGAGCGTGATCTCGCCCGTCATCGCGACGTTCTTGCGGACCGGGATGCGCATCAGCGCGCTCGCGATGGCGGTGGCCATCGTGATGCCGGCGCTGGGGCCGTCCTTCGGGAAGAAGTCCGGGAAGTGCACGTGCACGTCGACCTTCTCGTGGAAGTCCTCGTCGAGCCCGAGCTCCTCGTGGCGGCTGCGGATGTAGGTGATCGCGGCCTGGCCGGACTCCTTCATGCCGTCGCTCAGCCGGCCGGTGATGACCTGCTTGCCCTTGCCGGGGATCACCGCCGCCTCGCACTCGAGCACGGTGCCGCCGTAGAAGGTGTAGGCGAGCCCGTTGACCTTGCCGATCTCGTCGTGCTCGCCCGCCTTGTTCGCGGAGAACTTCGGGACGCCGAGGTACTTCGGGACCTCCTTCGCGATGATGCGATAGGTTTTGTCCTTGCCGTCCTTGAGCACCTGCCGCGCGATCTTGCGGCACACGCTGCCGAGCTCGCGCTCGAGGTTCCGGACGCCGCTCTCCTTCGTGTAGTGATGGATGACGGTCCGGATCGCGTTCTCGGTGATCTCGAGGTCGACGTCGGTCAGGCCGGCTTCCTTCTTCTGCCGGTCGACCAGGTAGCGCACCGCGATGTTGAGCTTCTCGAACTCCGTGTAGCCGCTGAGCTCGATGATCTCCATCCGGTCCTGCAGCGGGAGCGGGATGTCGCTGCGGACGTTCGCCGTGGTGATGAACATCACGTCGGAGAGGTCGTAGTCGAGGTCGAGGTAGTGGTCGTTGAACTCGGAGTTCTGCTCCGGGTCGAGCACCTCGAGGAGCGCCGCCGCCGGGTCACCGCGGAAGTCGCTCGACATCTTGTCGATCTCGTCGAGGAGGAAGACCGGGTTGTTCGCGCCGACCTTGCGCAGCGACTGGATGATGCGGCCGGGCAGGGCGCCGATGTACGTGCGCCGGTGGCCGCGGATCTCGGCCTCGTCGCGCACGCCGCCGAGGCTCAGGCGCACGAACTCGCGGCCCGTGGCCCGGGCGATGGAGCGGGCGAGCGAGGTCTTGCCGACGCCGGGCGGGCCGACCAGGCAGAGCACGGGCCCCTTGAGCTTCTTCACCAGCGCCTGGACGGCGAGGTACTCGAGGATGCGCTCCTTGACCTTCTTCAGCCCGTAGTGGTCCTCGTCGAGGATCTTCTCCGCGAGGTCGATGTCGTAGTTCTCGTCGGTCTTGTCGAACCACGGGAGGTTGAGGATCCAGTCGATGTAGTTGCGGACGACGGTCGCCTCCGCGCTCATCGGCTGCATCATCTTGAGCTTGCGCAGCTCCTTCTTGACCCGGTCCTCGGCCTCGTCCGTCAGCTGCTTGTTCTTGACGCGGTCCTCGAGCTCCTGGATCTCGCTCTTGAACTCGTCGCGCTCACCCAGCTCCTTCTGGATGGCCTGCATCTGCTCGTTGAGGTAGTACTCCTTTTGCGTCTTCTCCATCTGCTTCTTCACGCGGGACCGGATCTTCTTCTCCACTTGGAGGATCTCGATCTCCGCGTTCATCAGCTCGAAGAGCCGCTCGAGACGCTTCACCGGGTCGGTGGTCTCCAGGATCTCCTGCTTGTCGTGCAGCTTCACCGCGGTCAGGTGGACCACGATGGTGTCGGCCAGGCGCGCCGGGTCGTCGATGGTCTGGACCTGCATCAACATCTCGGGCGCGATGCGCTTGTTGAGCTTGACGTAGGTCTCGAAGGTGGCCTGGACGGAGCGCATCAGCGCCTCGACCTCGACCGAGCCGCTGCTCACCTCTTCGACGGGCTTGACCTCACAGAGGAAGAACTCGTCGTTCTCGATGAAGCGCTCGATCCGGCAACGGCGCTTGCCCTCGACGAGGACCTTCACGGTGCCGTCGGGCAGGCGCAGCAGCTGGATGATCACCCCGACGGTCCCCATCTGGAAGATGTCGTCGGGGGTGGGGTCGTTCGTCTTCGCCTTCTTCTGAGCCGCGAGGAGGATCTCCTTGTCGTGGCTCATCGCCTCTTCGAGCGCGTTGATCGACTTCTCGCGGCCCACGAACAGGGGGACCACCATGTGGGGGAAGACGATGATGTCCCGAAGCGGGAGGAGGGGGAGGGTGCGTCCTCGCTTGCCCCCCTGGTCATTGTCGTTCTTGTGGAAGAACATCGAAGCGCTTTCTGTGCCGGGGGGCACGCCCGAGCGACGGGCCCCTACAACCACGAGGATGGGTCAACCTACGAGGATGGGGCGCCCCTCGCCCCCTCGCAAGGATGAGGGGAGCGGCTCTCAGCCGGTTCCGGCTTCCTTCTCGTACACGATCAGCGGCTTCTCGCCGCGGTGGACCGTGTCCTCGTTGACGACGACCTCTTTGATGCCGTCGTGGCTGGGCACGTCGTACATGATGTCGAGCATCGAGTGCTCGAGGATGGCGCGCAGGCCGCGGGCGCCCGCGTTGCGCTTGAGCGCCTCCTGGGCCACCGCCTGTAGGGCGCCGTGGGTGAACTTGAGCTTCACGCCGTCCATCTCGAAGAGCCGGCGGAACTGCTTGATGAGCGCGTTCTTCGGCTTCGTCAGGATGTCGATGAGGGCCTCTTCGTTCAGCTCGTGCAGGGTCGCCGTCACGGGGAGGCGGCCGACGAACTCGGGGATGAGCCCCGCCTTGATGAGGTCCTCGGGCTGAACCTGCGTCAGCACCTCGCCGATCTTCTTCTCCTTGCGGCTCGGGACCTCGGCGCCGAAGCCGAGGCTCTTGTGGCCGATGCGCTGCTCGATGACCTGGTCGAGGCCCACGAACGCGCCGCCGCAGATGAAGAGGATGTTGGTCGTGTCGATCTGCAGGAAGTCCTGCTGGGGGTGCTTGCGACCGCCCTTCGGAGGCACGTTCGCGACGGTGCCCTCGATGATCTTCAGGAGCGCCTGCTGCACGCCCTCGCCGCTGACGTCCCGCGTGATGGAGGGGTTGTCCCCCTTGCGCGCGATCTTGTCGATCTCGTCGATGTAGACGATGCCGCGCTGCGCCCGCTCGACGTCGTGGTCGGCGTTCTGGAGCAGCTGGACGATGATGTTCTCGACGTCCTCACCGACGTAGCCCGCCTCGGTCAGCGTGGTCGCGTCCGCGATGGCGAACGGCACGTTGAGGATGCGGGCCAGGGTCTGGGCGAGCAGGGTCTTGCCGCTGCCGGTCGGCCCGAGCAGGAGGATGTTCGACTTCTGGAGCTCGACGTCGTCCTGGGCGACCCGGGAGTCGATCCGCTTGTAGTGGTTGTGCACCGCGACGGAGAGGACCTTCTTGGCCCGGTCCTGTCCGATCACGTACTCGTCGAGGATCGACTTGATCTCCGCCGGCTTCGGGAGCGGTGTCCCGGTGGCGAACGAGTCTTCGCGATCGACCTCCTCCGCGATGATGTCGTTGCAGAGCCCGATGCACTCGTCGCAGATGTAGACGGTGGGCCCAGCGATGAGCTTCTTCACCTCCTTCTGCGATTTCCCGCAGAAAGAGCACTGCAGATTCCCGTGTCCGTCGTCCCGCCGTCGATCCACGCCCATTACCCCGTCAGGAAGGACCGACGTGGTCCTTCCGAGTCATGGAGGACTCTAATCCCGAGACCCCCCGCAGGCAACTGCCCGCCAAGTATGCACAGTTTGCTCAACTGCTCGAAATGCCTCTACTTATCAGCCTTTTTCTCGACGCGAGGGCCGATGACCTCGTCGATGATCCCGTACTCGAGGGCCTGAGCCGCCCCGAGGAAGCGATCCCGCTCGGTGTCGTCCTTGATCTTCTCGACCGGCTGATCGGTGTGCTTCGAGAGGATCTCGTTCATCCGATGCCGGAGCTGGATGATCTCCTTGGCGTGGATCTCGATGTCCGACGCCTGGCCCCGGACGCCCGCGAGCGGCTGGTGAATCATCACCCGGCTGTTCGGCAGGCAGCGGCGGCGGCCCTTCTCGCCCGCGGCGAGGAGCCACGCGGCCATGGACGCGGCCTGGCCGAGGCAGACCGTCGACACGGGGCAGCGGATGTACTGCATGGTGTCGTAGATCGCGAGGCCGGCCGTGATCACGCCGCCGGGGCTGTTGATGTAGAGCGTGATCTCCTTGTCGGGATCCTCGCCCTCCAGGATGAGGAGCTGCGCGATGATGATGTTCGCGACGTCGTCGTTGACCTCGGTCCCGAGGAAGATGATCCGGTCCTTGAGCAGCCGGGTCCAGATGTCGAACTGGCGCTCACCCCGGTGCGTCGTCTCGATGACGGTCGGGAAGGGAATGGCAGCTCTCGGGTCCTGTCGCTCGGTCATCGCTCTCCCACTTGCTCGTCGGACTGGTTGGTCGGACTGTTTCGTCGGACTGGTTCAGCGACTGCCCATGAGAACGGCAGCGCGTCTCTCTTTGTTACCCACCGAAGCGTACTGCCTTCGGTCGCTGTCCGGTACCGCCCGATCGGGCAGCCCGCGTTCCAGCTGGTGTCCCCCGACGCTGGGCTCATCCACCCCGCGTCCTCCCCTTCAGGCGTCCCCCGCCTCCGCGTCCGTCTCGGCGGGCGCGTCGGTGACTGTAGCTCGGCTCATGAGGTAGTCGAGGATCTTGTCTTCGAGGATCTTGTTCTCGAGCGACTCGCGCTTCTCGCCCGCGTACTCCACGCGGACCTTCGCGATGTGCTTCCCGCTCTGCTCGGCGATCTCGGCCAGCTTCGCCTCGACCTCCTCCGGGTCGACGTCGAGCTCCTGCTGCTTGGCGACCGCGCCCATGAGGAGGGCCGCGCGCACCTTGCTCTGGGCCCGCTCGGCCATCTCTTCGTCGTTGCCGAGCCCGAGATCACCGAGGTTTCCGCCCATCTGACCCATGTACTGCATGAAGAAGGCGAGCTCCTGCTTCATGGACTGGACCTGCTGCTGGACGAGCGAGGGCGGCACGGGCACCTCGTTCTTCTGCACCAGCTGCTCGACCACCTGCTCGCGGAGGCTGCTGTCGGCCTTCTCCTTGGCCGCCTTCTCGAGGTCGCCGCGGATCTTCGCCTTCAGCTCGTCGAGGGTCTCGTACTCGCCGACGTCCTTGGCCAGCTCGTCGTCGAGCTCGGGCAGGACCTTCTCGCGCAGCTCGGTGATGGTGACCTTGAAGAGGGCGCGCTTGCCCTTGAGCTCCTCGTTGGGCGTCTCGTCGTCGTAGGCGATGCGGATGTCGACGCTCTCGCCGGCCGACTTGCCCGTCAGGCCCTCCTCGAACTCGGGGAGCAGCCGGCCCTCGCCGAGCTCGACCTCACGCCCGGTCGCGCCCATCTCGGGCTTCTCCTCGCCGTCGATCTCCACCACGTAGTCGATGGTGAGCAGATCGCCCGCCTTGGCCGGCCGGGGCTCCTCGGGGGTCTGGATCTCCGCGTGCTTCTCGCGGAGCGCCTCGATCTCCTTCATCACGGCCTCGTCCGAGACCTCGCTGAAGGGGCGCTTCAGCTCGATCCCGTCGGTGACCACGTCGTCGACCTTCGGCCGGACCTCGAGCTTCGCCTTGAAGGCGAGCGGCTGGCCCTTCTCGATGCGCGGCAGATCGTCCACCTCGGGCGCGGCGACCACGGCGAGCTCGTGCTCCTGCACCGCGTGCAGCAGGCCCTCCTCGATCAGCGTCGAGATGACCTCGCCGTCGACCTGCGGACCGTAGAGCTGCTTGAGGACGTGCCGCGGGACCTTGCCCCGGCGGAAGCCCCGCACCTTGGCGCTCTTCTGGAGCTTGCCGTAACCCGCGTCGAGGCCTTCCTTGACCCGCTCCCACGGGACCTGGACCTGGAGCTCGACGGTGACGGGATCGATCTCGTTCACCTGCGACTGCATGGACGCCTGCGACTGCATGGAAGAAGGAGCCTCCTGGCTCGGCGGAAGAGCGGCGAAGCGCCGCGAAATGCGGAGGGGACGCGCGGACGGAATACGGGCGCGCGCGCCAGGCGAGCGGGTGTCCTAGCTGCGGCGTCCTCGATGGTCAAGCGCGCCCGGGGCGGACGGCTCAGGGCGCGTTGGAGCGTGACTCGGCGCGCGGCGGCGCGCTCGGCAACCCGTCCGCGAAGGCGCCGAACGCGGCCTGCACGGGCGCGTGGAGAGACGGATCGAGGTCGCGAAGGATCAGCACCGCGCGGCCGCGTCGCTCGACGCGCTGGCGATCTCGCCGGTCGGCCGGCGACGCATCGGCCACCCGGCGCGCGGCCAGCTCCGCCTCCCGCGCCTCGCCTTCGTCGTCCCAGGTGGTCCACCACACGACGGCGGTGCTGCCGTCCTCGCGGCGGTAGACCCGGATCCGATCGCCGCCCCAGCCCTCGGCCGCGCTCTCGTCGCGCTCCGCGTCCGCGAGCCCCTGCCCGAGGTAGATGCTCGTCTCCAGCTCGCCGAGGCTGTCCTCTTCGTGCGGCGTCAGCCCCGCGGCGGCGAGGTCGTCCAGGGCGGGGAGGGTGACCTCGTCGGGCAGCTCCCGCGCGAGGTAGCGCTCCGGGTGGAGCACCTGCTCGGTCGTGACGGGCGGGCGCGCGTGCAGCCCGTCCACGCCGCGCCAGCCCTGTTGCCCGTGCAGGGTCGCGCAGAGGATCATGCCGTCGAGGTACCGCGACATCAGCGGGAGCCGGACGATGGGCGGCGCCTGCTCGATCTCCTGGCCCTGGATCGCGTCGGGGTTCTGGCGGATCAACATGCGCAGCATCGCGGCGTTGCGGGTCAGGGCGCTCAGCGGCTGGCCCATGCGGGAGGCCATGTGGCCGATCATGGCGAGGGTCGCGTCGCCCTCGACGATCGAGGCGAAGGCGTTCTCCCCGTCGATCGTGCGCTCCTCTTCGTAGCGCGCGCCGAGGCCCAGCCGCTGGTCCTGCAGCGCGTGCACCAGCTCGTGCACGATGACCATCTCCGCCTCGCCGAGCTGGCGGCTCCCCTGCCCGGGGCGCAGCTGCTCGGCCACGTCCTCGCGGATCACCATCAGGCTGCGCTCGGGGTCGTAGTAGCCGACGATCTGCTCGCCGAGGACCCGGATGAGCAGGTCGTGGATGTCGAGCGCGGGGTCGAGCAGGCCGATGGCCACGTAGAACACGCGGGCGCGCTCGAGCTCCTCGGCGTCGATCTGATCGCGGACGAACTGCGTGATGACGTCGCGGTCCTGGATGCGGAAGGGGACCGGACGATCGAACGTGAGGTTGCGGGTGCGCTCGGCGACCCGGAGCAGGGTGGCGATGGCCTCCTGCTCGCGCGGCGTGGGCGGGCGCCCCGCGATGTCGGAGAGCGGGTCGGCCTCGGCGCCCGTGGAGACCGGCTCGGGCGGGTGTCGGCGCTCCGGCGGCGGGCTCGCGCCTGGGCCGCAGCCCGCGAGGGCGAGGACGAGCGCCGCGAGCCAGAGACGCCTCACGCGTCGATCCGCAGGATCATGCCGTAGCAGAGGGGCTTCCGGCCGAGGGTCTTGGCGAAGAAGCGCTTGAGCGCCCGCTTCGCCTCGATCTCGAGCGTCTCGTCGTCGGGCCGCTCCTGGACGCGGCGGCTGCGGCGGAGCGCCTCGAAGACGTAGTCGCAGGCGTCGTCGAGGAAGTCCTCGTTCTCGTCCTCGTGCAGCACGCCGCGGGTCAGGATGTCGACGGGCCCGAGCGGGCGGCCGCGATCGTCGACCACCACGGTGACCATCGCCACCCCCAGCTCCGCCAGCAGCGCGCGGTCCTTGATGACGCGCTCGGAGATCTCCGTGCCGCGCTCGCGGTAGACGCGGCCGGTCTCGGCCTGCTCGACCACGCGCATGCGCTCGGGGGACAGCTCCACCACCGCGCCGTTCTCCACCACGAGCACGTCCTCGACGCCGCTCTCCTCCGCGATCTCGGCGTGGCGGCGCAGGTGGAGGTAGGTGCCGTGCACGGGCACGAAGCTCTTCGGCCGGAGCAGCTCGATCAGCCGGCGCTGCTCGTCCCGGTGCGCGTGGCCGCTGACGTGGATGCCGGGCGCGACGCGCTTCCAGATCACGTGCACGCCCTGCCGCTCGAGGGCGTTGATCATGCCGTACACGCCGGTCTCGTTGCCCGGGATGATGCGGGCGGAGTGGATGACGGTGTCGCCCGGGTCGAGGCTGAGGTCGGGGTGCGTGCCCGTGGCGAGGCGGGCGAACGCGGCCGGCGGCTCGCCCTGGGTGCCGGTGGCGAGCACGAGGAGCTGGTCGCGGGGGATGGACCGCGCGGTGTCACGCGGGATCCGGACCGCGTCGAGGTCGTCGAGGTAGCCGTGCAGCTTCCCGAGGCGCGCGTGCATGTTGAGCGAGCGGCCGAGCAGGCAGAGCTTGCGCCCGGTGGCCTTGGCGATCTCGGTCAGCGCGCGGAGCCGGTGCACGTTGGACGCGAAGAGGGTCACCACGACGCGGCCCTGCGCCTCCCGGACCAGGGGCTCGAGGCTCGCGTGCGCCTCCGCCTCGGTGCCGGTGGTGCCCTCGGAGACCGAGTTGGTCGAGTCGCTGAAGAGGAGCCGCACGCCCTCCTCGGCCGAGAGGCGGGCGAGCCGATCGAAGTCGAAGCCCTCGCCGTCGGTGGGGGCCTCTTCGATCTTGAAGTCGCCGCTGTGCACGATGACGCCGGCCGGCGTGCGCAGGATGAGCCCCGTGCAGTCGGGCATCGAGTGCGTCACGCGGTACGGCTCGATGTCGAACGGGCCCGCCTCGAAGCGCTCGCCCGGGTAGATGGGGCGCAGATCCGCCTCGAAGTCTCGGGGGCCGTCGTACGCGAGCTTCTCCTTCAGGAGCGAGAGCGCGTAGGGCGGGCCGTAGACCGGCACCGGGCAGGCGGCGAGCATGTAGGGCACGGCGCCGATGTGGTCCTCGTGCCCGTGGGTGAGCACGATCGCGTCGAGGCGCTCGGGCTCGTCGAGCACGTAGGAGAAGTCGGCGTGCAGGGTGTCGACGCCGAGGCCGCGTCCGTCGAACGCGAGGCCGCAGTCGATCACGATGCGCCGCCCGGCGGTCTCGACCGCCATGCAGTTCATGCCGATCTCGCCGAGACCCCCGAGGGGGACGAAACGAACGGTGTCGGAGGTGTCCACGGGCAAAGCGGGATCCAAGGCTGGGGCGGGGTTTAGCCTCATGGCGGGGCCGCGTCGAGCGTGGGGGTGAGGCCCCCCAACTTCGATTGCCCGCCCCCCTGCCTCGTGATAGCACCGGCCCGCGCGGGGACGTCCCTCCGCGCGGAGACATGATGAGACGTTTCGTACCCTCGTGGCTCGCGCTGGCCCTGCTCTCCCTCGGAGCCGCGCTCGTGGTCGGCCTCGCGCCGTCCTGGGCGCTCGCCCAGCCTCCTGCCGACGACGAAGAAGAGGTCGACGCGGAAGAGGGCGAAGGCGATCCCGACGCGGAGGAGGATCCGTACGCCGACGAGGACGACTGGGACGACGAGGAGGAGGAGCCCGGCCTCCGCCCGCCCGTGGTCGAAGACCTCGAGCCCGACGAAGAGGACTACGAGGACGAGGAAGAGGACGAAGAGGACGACGTCGAGGACGAAGACGACGACGAGCTCCCGTCCCCCGCCGAGGCGCAGCAGCGGCTCGAGGAGGGCCCGGCCGGCGACAGCGACCCGACGCTCGCGCGCTGGACCACGCCCCAGACGGTCTTCGATCTCCACGGCTACATCCGCTTCCGCGGCGAGTTCCAGGACAACTTCTTCCTGGACCGCGTGCTCGGTGAGTCGATGAACATGAACGTGCTCGACTCGACCGGCGGCTACGTGCGTGGAAACGCGCCGCTGCCCTTCGGGCTCTTCCGCCCGGCCGAGGACGGCGTGATCCCGGCTGGCGGTGGCTGCGGCTTCGACTCCGACGGCCAGGCGCTGCCCTGCGCGCAGCACGCGAACGCGTACGCGAACATGCGGCTCCGGATCGAGCCGACGATCCACCTCTCGGACGACGTGCGCATCCGCATGCAGTTCGACGTGCTCGACAACCTCGTGCTCGGCTCCACGCCGAACGCGCTCGCGGTGGGGCCCGGCATCTCGGGCGGCATCGTCGACCCGTTCTACCGCTACGAGCGCACCACGTTCGCGCCGATCGACACGCTGTCGACCACGATGACCTCGCCCACCTACGGGCTGAACTCGGTCCAGGACGCGATCCGGGTGCGGCGCGCCTGGGGTGAGGTCCGCAACCGCGGGCTCGGCGAGCTGCGCTTCGGCCGCATGGGCGATCACTGGGGTCTCGGCCTCGTCGCCAACGGCGGCAGCGGCATCGACTCGGACTACCAGACCGACGTCGACCGGATCATGATCATCACCCGGCTCGCGGGGATCTACATGTTCGGCGCGTGGGACTTCGCGTCCGAGGGCCTGCTCTACAACGAGATCGCGGACGTCGGCGGCATCCCGTTCGACCGGAGCCGCATCGACGACACCGATCAGTTCGTGCTCGGCGCCGCCTACCGCGCGACCGACGAGGAGCGCGAGGCGGCGCTGCAGCGGGGCGACGCGGTCTTCAACATCGGCGCGCGCTTCCAGTACCGGAGCCAGAACCTCAGCTCCTACGGGAACGAGCGGCCCTTCGGGCTCTGCACCGTGTGCGGCGACATGGACATCGACCGCCGGGCCGTGTCGGGTGACGACGTCACCTTCGTGCGCCGCGGGGCCGACATCTACACGCCCGACCTCTGGATCCAGTTCCTCTACGAGAACCTCCGGCTCGAGCTCGAGGCGGTCATGACCTTCGGGCAGATCGAGAACCTCGGCGTCGCCGCCTACACGACGCCCGAGGAGGGCAACCAGGCGGAGCTGCTCCAGTTCGGCATCGCGTTCGAGGGCGAGTACCACCTCCTGAACGACCAGCTCGGCATCTACTTCAACGCGGGCTACGCGTCGGGCGACGCGGACCAGGAGGGCCTCAGCCTCATCAACGGGCTGCCGGCGCAGAACGCGGCGGGCGAGGGCGACGGGCGGGTCGACCGCACCTACAGCACCTTCTACTTCCACCCGAACTACCGGGTCGACCTCATCTTCTGGCGCAACATCATGCGTCAGGTGGGCGGCGCGTATTACTTCCGCCCGGGCCTCAGCTACGACTTCATCAAGAACAGCTTCGGCCAGCTCCTCGGCGCCCGCGCCGACGTGATCTGGAGCCGCGCCGCGGAGCCCATCCAGAGCTGGGGCAACGCCGACGACCTCGGCGTGGAGATCGACGTCTCGGCGTACTACCGCAGCGAAGACGGCCCCGACCTCCTCGACGGCTTCTACGCGCAGGCGCAGTGGGGCATCTTCTTCCCCCTCGACGGCCTCGGCTTCGGCCCGGGCAGCCCCTCGGGCACCCAGCCCGCCGCGCTCGGCCCGGCGATGACGTTCCGGCTGCTGCTCGGCATCCAGTACTGAGACGCGCGAGAGCCCCTGGCCGGGTAGGCTGAGCGCGGGCGTCGAGTCGGTGAACCGACTCCGCGCCCGCTTCCTTTTCGGCGCCTCGTCGTCCGAGCCCGGCTCCGCCTCGCCCGCCTCCGCCTCGCCCGCCTCCGCCTCGCCCGCC
>SHBB01000231.1 GCA_004213565.1 Sandaracinaceae bacterium | reverse complement strand
TGGCGGTCGAGGAGGGGCACCCGCAGCTCTTCTACCGAGACCGCCCGCTCAGCCGCTACGACGCGGTGATCCCCCGCGTCGGCGCCTCGGTCACCTTCTACGGGACCGCGGTGGTGCGGCAGTTCGAGCAGATGGGCGTCTTCACCCTGTCGAGCTCCCACGCGATCAGCGTCTCGCGCGACAAGCTCCGCTCCCTCCAGGTCCTGAGTCGCCACAACATCGGCATCCCGCCGACCGTCTTCGTGCGCGACCGGCAGTCGGTGATCCCCGCCATCGAGCGGCTCGGCGGCGCGCCGGTGATCGTCAAGGTGCTCGAGGGGACCCAGGGCGTGGGCGTGATCCTCGCCGACACGATGAAGGTGGCCCAGGCGATCATCGAGACCCTCCACGGCGCCAAGCAGAACGTGCTCATCCAGAAGTTCGTCCGGGAGAGCCGCGGTCGCGACATCCGGGCCTTCGTGGTGGGCGGTCACGTCATCGCCGCGATGCGGCGCGTGGCGCAGGGCGACGAGTTCCGGAGCAACGTGCACCGCGGCGGGCGCACCGAGGCGGTCCAGCTCGATCCCGAGTACGAGCGCACGGCCATTCACGCGGCGCAGATCATGGGGCTGCGCGTGGCGGGCGTGGACATGCTCGAGTCGGACGAGGGCCCGCAGGTCATGGAGGTCAACTCGTCCCCGGGGCTCGAGGGCATCGAGAAGGCCACCCAGGTCGACGTGGCCGGACGCATCGTCGAGCACATCGAGGACCAGTTCCTCCTGCCCGAGATCGACATCAAGCAGCGCCTCACCCTCGACAAGGGCTACGGCGTGGCGGAGTTCGATCTGCACGCCTCGAGCGAGCTGGCCGGCAAGAGCCTGCGCGAGCTCGCGCTCGGGGATCGGGACGTCACCGTGCTCAGCGTGCAGCGCGGGAGCGTGGTGATCCCCAACCCCCGCGGCGACCAGAAGCTCCTGCGCGGCGACCACGTCGTCTGCTACGGCAAGCTGCTCGCGCTCAAGCAGCTGATCCCGCGCGACGCCAAGGGGCGCCGGGCGGGGAAGAAGAAGGGCGCCCGCAAGAACACGGCGCCCGACGAGCCCACGGGCCCGGTCTGACGCGCCCCTCGGTCAGGCGTGACCGAGGGGGGGCAGCGTCCCGCGTTTCGTCGCGTGCAGCGCGTGGAGCGCCTCGGCCGCGTCGGCCTGGACACGGAGGCTGCCGTGAGCACGGGGCCGCGCGCCAGGGTCCGGTTCCGACACCGTCGCTTCTCGCCCTCCTTCATGCGGGGTCGAGCCAGGCCAGCAGGATCTGGTCGGCCTCGTGGTGCGTGGTCCACATCAGCAGGCGCTCTCCGTGCCGCTGCATGCGGAGGTGCTTCACGTCGAACGGGAGCGCCTCGAGCAGCACGGACCACGCGCCGGTGGCGGGGTCGAAGACCTCCAGCGAGCGCTCGGTCTGTATGCCGTCGTCGGTGCGCACGCTCCCGCCCGCGAGGTAGAGCCGCCCGTCGAGCGCGACCAGCTCCCCCCCGAGCCGTGCGCGGCGCGGGCACGCGACGGGGTCGAAGGACTGCGTCTCGAAGTCGAAGCGGAAGCAGTCCTCGACCAGCTCGAAGCCGTCGCGCATGCCGCCGAAGAGGTAGAGCTGGCCGTCGTGCACCGCGGCGGCGAAGTGACGGCGCGGGCCGGGCATGCGCGCGTCGATGGGGGCGAAGGGCGCCTCCGGGTCGTCGACGGGCGCGGCGAGGATGTCGGTGACGTGGTCGAACGCCGCCATGCCGCCGCGGGTCGGGTCGTAGCTCAGCCCGCCGAAGACGAAGAGCTGTCCGTCGTGCTCGACGAGCCCGAACTGGGTCCGGTCGCGGGGCAGGCCCGCGCGCTCCGTCCATCGCCCGTCGCGGAACGTGTACGCGTCGGCGAAGCTCACGGGGGCGTCCCCGTCGTGCCCGAAGCCGCCGACGCTCAGCCCGCCGGAGTCGGTCGAGATCGTCTGCATCGTCTGTCGCCGCGCCGGGTACGCGGGGCCCTCTCGCCACGAGAGGCTCGGGAGGTGGAGCTGCCAGCCCTCGGCCACGAAGTTCTCGGGCTCGAAGTCGTGCTGGCCGAGGCTGTCGTTGCCCCCGAAGAGGTAGAGCGTGTCGTCGAGGAGCAAGAATCCCTGACGGTTCTTGGCCTCCGCGGGAGAGGGGATGACGAGCGTCGAGAGGCGAGGGCCGGTGGGCGCGGTCGGGACGACCTCGACCACGCGAGTGCGACCCTCGGTGTGCATGCCGCCGATGCCGCCGAGCGCGACGAGCTCGGGCGCCGCGTCCTCGGTCTCGCGCGCCACGAGCTGGTGGAAGAAGCGCCCGAACGCCAGCCGCGCGACCGGGGTCCAGCCCGGCTCGCCGACGCGCCATCGATGGACCGTGCCTTCACGGCCGGAGGCGTAGACCGCGTCGCCGACGCCCGTCGCCGCGAGCCCGAACGCCGCGCCGTCGATCTCGCCCGGGAAGTCCGGGCCGCGAGACCAGGTCTCCGTCGCGGGATCGAGCACGTCCACGCGGGGCGAGACCTCGCCCGCTTCGGTGAGCCCGCCGAGGACGACGAGGCGCCGCCCCGCCGCCGCGACCGCGAGCGCGCGCCGCGCGAAGGGCGCCTCGATGCGCCGCCAAGCGGTCGGAGCCGTCAGATCGAGCGCGAGCACGTCGTGGGCGAAGGCGCCGCTCGCGGCGTCGCCGTCCAGGCGCCAGCCGCCCGCCAGGAAGACGGTGTCGCCGATGCGCGCCGCCTCGTGCGACGAGCGACCCTCGGGGAGCGAGGGCAGCGCGGTCCAGCGGCCCGACGAGAGCTCGAAGCAGGCGGCCTCGTCGACCGAGCGCATCACGGCGGGCTCTCCGATCGCGTTCTCGATGCGGTTTCCGCCGAAGCGGCACACCGCGCCTTCGCCTCGCACGAGCGCGACGCCCTGGAGCCCCGCCTCGAGCGTGTCGAGGCGCTCCCACTCGCCCGTCCCGTCCAGGGCGAGGCGCGACAGCAGGCCCGACTGGTGCTCGCGGTCGTAGCGATGCGGCTCGCCGTGATAGCCGCCGAGCACGTAGAGGTGTGTCGCGTCGCGGGTCGCGCCGAAGCTGGTGACCGCCACCGGCATGGGCGGGAGGAAGTCGCCGCCCGCGAGCACGTCCGAGGCGGGGGCGGTGGCGGTCGCCTCGGGCCTGTCCGCGACGGGCGCCGAGGTGGTCGTCGGCGCCTCGGGGGTGGCGCCGCAGCCGAGCAGGGGAAGGAAGAGCGTGCAGATGAGTTTGTGCATGGTCATCTCCTCAGAAGCCCGTGGCGCCGGGGCCGGCGAACGCGTACTGGAGCCGGAACACCCCATCGGCCCAGCTCGTGATCTGCACCTTGGCGAGGTGTCCGTCGGCGCTGCGCAGGGCGAAGACCACCGCGCGCGGGCTCACGGCGTGGGTGGCCGGGTCGTAGTCGTACCAGCCGGCGAGGGCGGGGTTGCCGCTGTAGGTCGGGCTCCCCGGCGGGCCCTCGGCGAGGGAGTCCACGTCGGTCTCCCAGCCGGACTCGGGCGCGCTCGTGAGCTCCGCGATCGCGGTGGCGGCGCTCTCGGCCGCGGCGCCGAGGCCCTCGCCGCTCGTGCCGCCGTTGGTGCGGAGCCGGGTGCGGGAGAGGCCGAGATCCCACGCGGCGTCCGTCGCGGCCTCGGTCACCTCGACGACCCCGTCCCCGCGCAGGCTCACGTACCGCCAGGCGTCGCTCGCGGACGCGTCCACCTCGAGCGTGGCGGTCTCGATGCGGCGCGCGATGGGCGCGAGCGAGAGATGGAACACCCCGTCCTCCCAGCGCCAGATGCGGAGCTTGGCGTGGTCTCCGTTCGCCATGCGCAACAGGTAGACCCGGTCGCCGGCCGTGACGCGGTGGGTGCTCGGGTCGTAGTCGTACCAGGCCGGGGACCCGCCCTCTCCGTCGAAGGCGGGGTTGACGCTCGTCTCGATGCGGCCGGGAGAGGCGCCGTCGCGCACCGCGTCGGTCACGAAGCCGAGCGTGGACGCGTCCTCGATCGCGTCGAACGCGAGCCCGCGCGCGTCGCGTCGCGCGCCCCCGAAGCCGGGGCCGCTCGAGCCGGAATTGGTCCGGATGTCGGTGCGCTGGAGCGCGAGGTCCCAGTCGGTGCTCGTCGCGGGGTCGGTCACGGCCACCACGCCGGCGGCGACGCTGAGGTAGACCCACTCCGTCCCGGAGGCGTCCACCTCGATCGCGTCGGCGGGGACGGGCGTGACGCCCGCGTCTCCGATCCCGGCGTCCGGGGTCATGCCCGGGCCCGCGTCGGGGAGCGTGGACATCGGCGCGGCGATCTCGGCCCACCGGAAGCGCAGCCGCGCCGGGCTGCCGGCGTCGTCGTAGTAGCCGAGGATCTGCAGCTTGAAGAAGCGGCCCTCGCTCGACGAGACCACGTACACGCGGTCCTTCGGCGTGAGCGTGTGGGTCTCCGGATCGTAGTCATACCAGTCGTCCTCGCCGTCGTTGAAGACGGTGTCCGGCTCCTCGTCGTCGTCCGCCTCGCCGTCCGGACGCGCCGCGCTCCAGCCGCTCTCCGGCGCGCGGGTGACGTCCTCGAAGGCGCCCTCCGCGACGGCGACCTGCACGCCCGCGGTGCCGCTCACGCCCCCGTTGGTCCGCACGAAGAAGCGACGGAAGGCGAGATCCCAGCCCGCGTCGACCGAGCGTCCGCTGTCCAGGTCGAGCCGCTGCCACGCCTCCGCGTCCGTCGCGTCGACGGTGGTCGTGATGGTGCCGTCGGCGCCCGTCTCGTGCGTGAACGCCCCGCTCGTCGGCGGGAGCGTGCCCGCGTCCGCGGGGGCGAGGTCCTCCGCGCACCCCGCGAGAGAGAGCAGAGCGAGGAGCGCGCCAGGGGTCTGTCTGTGCAACATGGCAATCCTTCTTCAGTATCGGCCGCGCGCCCCGCCGTAGACGGTGAAGGGGCGCAGGGCGGTGAACGTGTCGCCGGCGTCGAGCAGGTTGTCGACGCCCACGAAGAGCTCGAGGTGGCGGGTGAAGCGCTTGGCGAGCCGGAGGTCGACCTGCGCGACCGGCTCGCCGAAGATCTCCTCCTCGAGGCCGTCGCCGTCCTCGTCCACGTAGAAGACGCGGTCGAGCATGAGCGCGCCGCGGGCGACGAAGCTGATCTCCCAGGGCTCGTAGGCGAGCCGGGCGGCCAAAGTGACGCGGTGCCGAGCGCGCCCCTCGAGGCGTCGCTCCTGCTCGCCGTCCCAGGTCTCCGTCAGGGTGTAGCCCGCGATCAGGCCGAGGGTGTCGTCGACCCGCAAGGTCGCCAGCGACTCGAGGCCCATCGTCCAGGCGGTGGCCAGGTTCGCGTAGCTGAAGACGGACCCCGTGGCGGACGGGTCGTCCACCGTGACGATGGCGATCATGTCCTCGAGGTCGTTGCGGAAGAAGCCCGCGCTCAGCTTCAGCGCCTCGATGGGCTCCCACTCGAGGCCCACGTCGACGCCGTGTGAGGTCTCGGCGCCCAGGTCGGGGTTGCCCTGGACCACGTAGCCGACGGTCGGGTTCTCGAATCGCAACAGGAGCTGCTGAAACGAGGGCGCGCGGAAGCCGCGCCCGTAGCTCGCCCGCAGCACGAGCTGCGCGACCGGGTCGAAGCGCAGGCTCAGCTTGGGCGAGAGCTGATCGCCGAACTGCGTGTCGAGATCGAAGCGCACGCCGGGGACGACCGTGAGCGACGCGTCGCCGTCCTCCCACGGGATCCACTCGTCCTGGGCGAAGAGGGCGAAGCGCGAGCGGTCGCCGACCTCGACGAGCCGGTCGGAGTCCAGCGCGCGGTGCAGCGCCTCGTAGCCGACGGTGAAGGTGTGGCTCCCGAGCGCCTCCGCCGTGAAGCGGAGCAGGGCGGTGATCTGGCCCATGTGCTCGCGGTTGTCCTCGTAGCTGTCGAGGGCCTGGCTGCCGCGCTGGTCGCTCAGGTACTGCTCGCGGAACTGCGAGTAGGTGAAGCGGGTCACCAGGGTGAGCCCATCGCGTCCCCGGATCGTGTGCTCGACGGAGGCCCGCAGCTGCTCCTGGAGCTGGGTGCGGTCGAAGAGGGCGGCCCCCGCCCCCTCGTCGACGCCGCGGAGGGTGAGCTGCAGGTAGTCCGCGGTCAGCCGCAGCCGGTGCCGCTCGCTCGGTCGCCAGTCCGCGCGGCCACCGACGGTCCAGAGCAGGCGCTCGCTGCCGGTCGTGGCCTCGTCGTCGCCCCGCCGGAACGGCGCCGCGTAGTGGAGCCCCCCGTCCAGGCGGAGCCGGAGGTGCGGGTCCGGGCGGCCGGCCACGCGGGCTGTGGCGTCGACGACGTGGTTCAGCCCGTAGGCGGCCATCGCCTCCGCCTCGAAGTCGCGCTCCGAGTCGCGGGTGATCAGGTTGACCACGCCGCCGATCGCGTCCGAGCCGTACAGCGCGGAGCTCGGGCCGCGCACGATCTCGACGCGCTCGATGTTCTCCACGCCGTAGCGAGAGAGATCGATGGCGCCGCCCACGCGACCGGGCACGCGGTCGCCGTCGACGAGCACGAGGGTGTACTGCGGGTCCATCCCCCGCAGCCAGAGCTCGGTCCCGCGGAACGAGCGCGAGAGCTGGAGCCCGCCCCGCTCCTCGAGGAGCTCTGCCGCGTCCCGGGCCCCGCTCTGCTCGATCTCCTCGCGGCGGATCGTCTCGGTGGCGACGGCCGCGCGCCCGGCGGGCGTCTCGACGCGGCTCCCGGTCACGACCACGTCCAGGTCGTCTGCCTCCTCCTCGAGCAGCGCGTCGAGCTCGGCCTCGAGCGCGGGATCGGAGCCCGTTGACTCGACCTCCTGTGCGGAGGCGGAGTTGACGGCGCCGCAGCAGCACAAGGCCAGCGCCAGCCGGTCGAAGGGGACACGCATCGCCCGGCTTGAGTACGAGAATGAGAGTGATTCTCAAAATTGGTGGCTGAGAATACTCACATGGGGCGCGCCTCGACGCGGCCGGATCAGCCGAAGAGGGCGACGACCTGTCGCGCGGACGCGAGCGGCAAACCCTGGTGATCCCAGAGCGTCGAGCGTTCGTCGGCGTAGCCGTCACCCACCACGCGGCTCCGGGCCTCGAAGGCGTAGAAGGCGTCGTGCGGGACGGAGAGATCGGGGAGCGCGCGATGAAAGGACACGCCGAGCTCGATCGAGGCGGCGCCGGTCCAGCTCTCCGCGAGGCCGAGCGCGGCGGGGGCCCACGCGTCGAGCAAGGCGACGACGAGCCTTGCGTCACACGGATGCGGTTCGCGCGGTCGACACCAGCCGCCGAGGCGAGGCTCGCCGGCGCCGCCGAAGGGCGCCGCGCCGAGCGCCTGACGGAACTCGAAGTGCTGGCAGAACTCCGGCACGTAGAGCGCGGCGGGTCCGTCTTCGACCTCGGCCGGCGGCGGGGACGGCGGGGACGCGGGGTCGGTGTACTCCAGCGCGCTCCGGCGCGGTCGCGCGAAGGTGGCCCGCCCGGTGGCGATGAGCAGCCCCTCGCGCGTCAGGCGCGCGCCGAGCTGCGCGACGTTCCGGCCCGCGCGCAGGATCTCCACGTCGATCGTCGCGGGCCCCGCCGTGGCGGGCGCGCAGAACGCGACGTCGAGGCCACGGATGGGGCGGTCGTCGGCGCAGGCCCCCATGGCGTCCACGAGCAGCGCCGCGACGACCCCGCCGTACACGCCGCGCCCCTGATACCACGCCTCTCGCAGCTGGCCGGCGAAGCGGCGCTCGCCCTCCGGCGCGAATCGGGTGACCTCGTCGAACACGTCCATGCGGCTATCCGACATGCGGTTATCCGACTTCGATCGCGTCCGCCACCCGGCGGACCTGCGCGCGGATGTCGGCGTCCCATCGGACGTGCGGATCGGTGGCGCGGTGCGCCCAGAGCAGCGCCCCGTCGTAGCCTCGCGCGCGCACGTGCTCGAGCCGCTGCGCCACGTGGTCGTCGCCTTCGTCGAGATCGGGCCAGGGCCCGTGGCGGGAGGTCGCCAGCTCGCCGAGCCAGATGGGACGGATCGGGCTCGTGTCGGCGGGCGGGAGCGCGGCGACGCCCGTGACGCCGGGGTAGTGGTGGCGCTGGTGCACGTATCGGCCCGACGCCGCGAGGCGCGCGAGCGTGGTCCGCGCGGAGGGCGCCAGCCAGGGAGGCGCGGCGTCCAGAAAGCCGACCGTGGCCACGATCCCGCGTCGCGCGATTCGGCGCGCCCCCTCCTCGAGGAAGCGCGACAGGGCGAGCGCGTCCACCCACGGAGGGTGCGCGCCGTAGCGATCCTTCTCCCAGCCGGGCACGAGCGCCCAGCCCGGCTCGTTGGCCACCTCGAACGCCGCGAGGCCGTCGGGCCGTCCTTCGGCCACGTCGAGCATCGGCTCGAGGAGCGCGTCGAAGAACGGGTGCATCGCGTCGCCGAGCGCGAAGGTGTCCCGGCCCCGGCTGGTCACGCCGCTCGCCTGGTCCTCGAGCGGCAGGAAGAGCTCGAAGCTCACCAGGGAGGGGATGAGCCGCACGCCCGTGCGCGCGCAGGCGGCGAGCAGCGCGTCGAAGTCCTCGAGGAAGGTGCGCGGCGCTCGCGGCAGGGGGCGCTCGAGGATCCAGTGCTCGGGGTCCTCGGGCGTCTTCCGGAGGCGCCGCTTCCACAGCTGTGCGCGCGGCCAGCGCTCGAGGAAGGGCGCGCGCCTGGCCACTTCGAGTGGTGAAGCGCCGATGGGAAGGTTGACGCCTCCCGCGAGGATCCACCAGCGCGCGGCGCGCAGGCCTGCGGCGGCGAGCCCGCGCAGCTCGTCCTCCACCGCGGCCCAGTCCGTACCGGGCGCGCCGGCCCAAGGCGGCGGTCGCGGCCCGAAGTCGTGGCCGCAGGTGACCCACGGGAAGTTGACGCCGAGCGTGAAGCTCATGCCACCGCGAGGGGGAGCGTGACGGTGAACGCGGTGCCTCGCCCGACCTCGCTCTCCACCCAGATCCGCCCGGCGTGCGCCTCGACGATGTTGCGCACGATCGCCAGCCCCAGCCCGGTGCTCCGCTCGCCCGCGGTGGGTCGGGCGCCCGTGCGCTCGAAGGGCCGGAAGACCTTGGGCAGATCCGTCGCGGGGATGCCCACGCCCTCGTCCCGGACGGTCAGCTTCGCCGTCTGCCTCTCCTGGTCGAGCTCGACGCGCACGGTGGAGCCCGGGTGGGAGAACTTCACGGCGTTGCTCAGGAGGTTGTCGAGCACCTGACGGATCTTGTGGCGGTCGAGCGACATCGGCGGGAGCGCGTCGTCGACGTCGATCTCGAAGTGGATGCGCTTGTCCTGCGCCACGACCGCGTTCAGGCGGATCCCCTCGCGGACGAGCGCTGGGAGGTCGATCTCGTCGCGCTCGAGCTCCATCGCGCCCGCCTGGATGCGCCCGAGGTCGAGGAGATCCTCGACGAGGCTGACCATGTAGCTGGCGGTCCTACGCATCGTCGTGACGATCTCCTCCTGCTCCGCGTCGAGCTCGCCCGCCACGCCGCTCAGGAGGAAGTCCGCGTACCCGCGCATGACGCCGAGCGGGTTCCGCAGATCGTGCGCCACGACCGCCATCAGGTGGTCCTTCTGGTGGTTGAGCCGATCGAGCTCGTTGCGCGTGCGGTGGCGCTCGATCGCGTAGTGGATGGCGCGGCGCAAGCTCGAGAGGGTCAGCTCGCTCTTGGGCAGGTAGTCCTCGGCGCCGCGGGCCAGGGCGCGCAGCGCGAGCTCTTCTCCGTGCTCGCTCGTCAAGACGACGACCGGGATGGCGCGGTGCGAGGCCACGAGGTCGTCGAGCCCGGTGAGGCCGCTCGCGTCCGGCAGCTCGAGGTCGAGGAGGATGGCGTCCGCCGGCGCCGCGTCGAGGAGCGCCCGCGCTCTCTTCAGGGTCTCGGCGTGACGCACGCGGAAGCCGGCCTCCTCGAGCTGGATCGAGACGGCCGCGGCTTGTGTCGCGCTGTCCTCCACGAGGACGATCTCTCCCGCTGCCCCCCCTGTCGTCATGCCACGCAGCTACGAAGATACGCGCTGATGTCCGGCAATGGCAGTACCTCGTGAACGATCCCGGCGCGACGGGCCGAGGCGGGCATGGAGTCGACGACGCTCGTAGACGCGTCCTGGGCCACGACGAGGCCTCCCCGACGGTGCAGCTCGCGGAGGCCCTCGACCCCGTCACGTCCCATCCCCGTGAGGATGAGGCCGAGCGCGCGCTCGCCGTAGGCGCGGGCCACGCTGGCGTAGGTCGCGGAGGCGGAGGGGCGAAAGCCGTGGATCGGCGCGCGGTCGCAGACCCGGATGGCGCCCTTATGGACCGTGAGGTGCCCGCGCGGAGGGGCGAGGTAGACGGCGCCCGCGCGCAGCGGGTCTCCCTCGCGAGCGAGGCGCACGTCCATGGGCACGGTCGCGTCGAGCCATCGGGCGAAGCCCTCGGCGAAGTCCTCGCCGATGTGCTGAACCAGGAGGATGGGCGCCGGGAAGTCTTCTCCGAGCGACTCCAGGATGGTGCGCACCGCGCGGGGGCCGCCCGTCGAGGCGGCCATCGCGATCACCGACGTCTCGCGCCTGGGCGGCTGCGATGGCCGCTCGCGGTCGGCGCCGTTCGGGCGTCGCACCACCCGCACCTCGGCCATCGCGCGCACCGTTCGGGCGAACCGCCGCCACGCCCGGTCGGACCCTGGCTCGGATGGACCGGGCGGCTTGGTCAGCGCCGTCAGCGCGCCCGCCTCGAGGGCGGCCACGCTCATGCGCACCGCCCTCTCGCTGCTCCCGCTCACCACGACCACGGGCGTGGGCCGCTCGGCCATGATGCGACGCGTGGCCTCGTAGCCGTCGAGCTCCGGCATCTCGACGTCCATCACCACCACGTCGGGCGAGACCGACTCCACCAGGCTCACCGCCTCGGTCCCGTTGCGGGCCTCCGCCACCACCGACAGCTCCGGGTCGCGCTCCAACCCTTCGCGGAGCAGCGCGCGGAAGGTCGGCGAATCGTCGACGACGAGGACTCGGAGTGGCATGGGTTTCAATCGAGAGGATCGGACAGCAGAGACGCGACGACTTCGAGCAGCTCGGTCTGATCGAAGGCGTTCTTCACCAGATAGGCGTCCGCGCCTGCGTCCAGACCTCTCCGCCGATCTTCCTCCCGAGACAGGGCTGTCAAGAGCACGACGGGCAGGCCGCGCGTTTTGGCCCGTCCTCGCAGCGCGCGCGTGAGCTCCAGGCCGCTCATGCGCGGCATCTCCACGTCGCTGACCACGAGGTCGACCCGCGCCTGGTCGAGGAGCCGGAGCGCCCGCTCCGCGTCCGAAGCGGCCAGCACCCGGTAGCCCGCCGACTCCAGGATGGTCTTCTCGAGCGCGAGGGTGGTCAGCGAGTCGTCCACCACGAGCAGCGTCGGCGGCTCGGCGCTCAGGTCCGCCGCCTCCGGCAGCGACACCTCGCCGCCCTCCGCCTGCCGCAAGGCCGCCCGCACCACGTCGCCGCCGTGCAGGATGAGCGCGATCTCGCCGTTCGGGAGGATCGTCGCGCCGCCGAAGCCCCGCACCCGCGGCAGGCGCTCGCCGAGGCTCTCGACCACCACGTCGTCCACCGAGCGCAGCTCGTCCACCGACAGCGCGACGCGATCCCGCCCGGCCTGCACGATGGCGGTGGGGATCAGCTGGTCGTCCGGCACGGCGGTCGGCATGCCCAGCGTGCGCGCCAGCGGCGTGAAGGGGAGCGGCTCCCCCTCGTGGAGCACGACCGGGCGCCCCTCGATGCGGTGCACGGCGCGCGGATCGACGCGACGGAGCGTCAGCACGTGCGGGGTGGGGAGCGCGTACAGCTGCTCGGCCGCGCGCACCAGCAGCACGCGCACGAGCGTCCGCGTGAGCGGGGAGGAGATGCTGAAGGTCGTCCCGCCGCCCCGCTGCGTCTCGACGTCGATGGTGCCGTGCAACGCCTCGACCTCGGTCTTCACGACGTCCAGGCCCACGCCCCGCCCGGCGAGCGCGTCCACGCGGTCGGAGGTGGTCAGCCCCGCGACGAAGACCAGGCGCGCCAGGCCGACCTCGGTCTCCGGCGGATCGATGCCGTGCTCCCGCGCGCGCTCCGCGAGGGCCTCGAGATCCAGCCCGCGTCCGTCGTCGGACACCGAGACCTCGACCTCGGAGCCGCGCAGGTGCGCGCCGATGCGGACGCGGCCAGCGCGTGGCTTGCCCGCCTCGGCGCGAACGGCGGGCGGCTCGATGCCGTGCGCGACCGCGTTCCGCGCCAGGTGCAGGAGCGGCGCGCGCAGCGCGGTCAGCACCGAGCGATCCACCTCGACGTCGGCGCCCTCGATGATCAGCTCGACCTCGCGCCCCGCCGCGAGGGCGGCGTCGCGCAGGGTGCGCTCCAGACCCACGCAGACGTCGCCGAAGGGCGTGAGGCGGAGCTGCCGCACGTCCGCGTCGGTGTCGCGCGCCACCCGGGTCAGCTCGGTGGCGTCGTCGAGGAGCGCTCCATGCAGGGCGTCGATCTCCGCGAGGCAGAGATCGAAGGGGCGCCGCTCGGCGGGCGCGTGCTGGGCACGGAGGCGACGCAGGCGCGCCGCGAGCGACGCCGTCTCGCGCTCGCGCTCCTCCACCCGGAGGGCGGCCCGCGACAGCTCCCCCGCGCGGACGAGGAGCGCGTCGAGCCGCGCGGCCGGCACGCGCAGCCCGCCCGTGTGCTCGCGTGAGGCGGGCGCGTGAGACATGGCCCGCGGCGCCCGGGGCGCGAAGAGCGCGTCCTCCACGGGCTCGTCGGCGCGGAGCCGACGCGCGACCTCCGCCCACACGTCCGCGGCCGCGAAGAGGCGCCCGAGCAACTCGCCCTCGGGGGCGCCCTCGAGCGCGTCGAGCTCCTCCTCGAGGCCGTGACAGTAGGTCTCGAGCGTCGGGAGGCTCACGGCCCGCGCGGCGCCCTTCAGGCTGTGCGCGATCCGGAACAGGGTCCGCTGGAGATCGGCCGGAGGCGCCCCTTGCTCGAGGCGGAGGAGGGCGTCGTTCCAGGTCGAGACGTGGTCCTCGAGCTCCTCGACGAAGACGGCGCGGAGCCGTTTGGTGAGGGCCGCCTTGTCCACCGATCAGTCCTTCTCGATCCCCACGTCGACGAGCAGCTGGGAGAGGCGCGCGCTCAGCTGCTCGAGTCGTCCCGCCGCGGTCTCCACATGGTGGATGGAGGACAGGTTGTCGCGCAGCGCCGAGTCGATGTCCTTCATCGCCTGGCTGATCTGGGCCATGCCCGTCGCCTGCTGGTGCGCGGACGCGGCGATCTGAGACGCCGCCTCGGCGGCGCGGGCGATGGTCTCGGTCAGGCCGTCGATGGTGCGCCCCGCCTCGCTCGCCTCGCGCACCGCGGCCCGCATGGTCTTGTCGCCCTGCTCCCCGGCGAGGACCGCGTTGTTGGTCGCGCGCTGGATCTCGCCGAGGATCTCGCGGACCTGGACGGTGGCCTCCTTGCTCCGGCGGGCGAGCGCCTTGACCTCGGCCGCGACGACCCCGAAGCCGCGGCCGTGCTCGCCTGCGCGCGACGCCTCGATCGCCGCGTTGAGCGCGAGCAGGTTCGTCTGCTCCGCGATCTCGTCCACCGTGCCGATGATCTGGCCGATCGTCTGCGCGCGCTCGGCGA
>SHBB01000230.1 GCA_004213565.1 Sandaracinaceae bacterium | reverse complement strand
CCGCGCGGTACGCCTCGACCGCGCCCGCGCGATCCTGGAGGAGCTCCTCGAGCACCGAGCCGGCGCGGCGGAGCAGCTCACCCCGCTCCGCGGGATCGAACGCGCGCTGGGTCTTGCGCTGGAGCACGTCGACCAGCCCGCGCCAGTCGCCCACCATCGTGTGGAGCGCCTCGAGCGAGTCGAGGGGGCTCGGGTCGTCGAGGTCGATCTCGAGCAGGCGCTCGTAGGTCTCGATGGCGCTGCGCGGGTCACCGCGCTTCTCGTCGTGCACGCGGGCCATTCGACCCAGCAAGGCGCTCTGCACCGTCGGGTCCGTCGCCTGCGTCAGCGCCTGCTCGTAGGCGGCGACGTGCGCGTCCCACGTGCCCAGCTGGTTGGCGATGCGGTCGACCTGGTCGCGCACCTCCTGGTTGGGGGGCTCGACCGCCATCGCGCGGGCCCACGCGTGGAAGGCGAGCTGCATGTCCTGCGAGCGCGTCTCGTGGAGCTCGGCGATCTGCGAGAGCAGCCGCACCTTGTCGTACGGATCGTCGATGACCCCGACCTGGGCCTCGTAGACCGCGATGCGCTTCCGCCACTGGTCGGTCGCGAGGTAGATGGGCTCGAGGATCTGGATGATCCGCAGCTGGTGCTCGGGCTGCTGCACGAGCTTCTCGAGCGCGGCCACGGTGTCGGTGTGGTGCGGGTCGTCCTGCGTGATCTCCTCGTAGACGTCGATCGCGCCGAAGACGTCCTCCATGCGGTGCTGGAGCGTCTGGCCGAGCTTCAGCTTGAGGTCGTTCTCGTCCGGCTCGCCGACCGCGAGCTCGATCTGGTGTCGGAGGTGATCGGCGAGCTCGGGCCAGCGCTCCTGCGCGGTGAGCAGCTCGTCGAGCGCAGCGATGGCGTTCGGGTCCTCGGGGTCGACCACGAGGATGTCGCGGTAGGTCTCGATGGCGCGGTCGGGCTTGCCGAGCTGCCCCTCGAGGAGCCGGGCGCTCTTCCGGAGGAGCGCGATGCGGTCCTGCTCCTCTTCGGCGACCTGCGCCTGCTCGCGGTAGAGGGCGAGGAGCGAGTCCCACGCCTCGCGCCGCTCGAGCACGGACTCGAGCGCCACGAAGACGCCGTGGTCTCCCGGCTCGAAGCGCAGCGCGCGGTCGTAGAGCCGGGCCGAGGCCTCGAGGTCTCCGGTGCGCTGGTCGTGGAGCTGCGCGGCGGTGACCGCGAGCTTCGCCGTCTGCTCGTCGTCGACCGAGATGTCCTCGAGCGCGCCCTCGTAGATCTCGGCGAGCCGGTCGTACTTCTCGAGCACGCGCGCGAGCCGCGAGAGCGTCTCCCACGTCCCCTCGTCCCGCGGGTCCTCACGGAAGAGGCGCGCGTAGCTCTCGAGCGCGCCGTCGAGATCCTCGAGGTAGTCCTCGTGGATCTGCCCGAGCCGCTGGAGGTGGGCCTTGCGCTCCTCGACGTCGCCCTCGGCCGCGATGCGCGCCTCGAGGCACGCGGTGACCTTGTCCCACGCCATCTGCTGGAGGAACACGGGCTCGAGGATCTCGGCCGCCTGCGCGCGGTGGTCCTCGCGCTCCATCAGCCGCTCGAGGGCGGCGATGCTGGGCGCGTGCGTGACGTCGAGCTGAAGCGCGGCGCTGAACTGCTCGATCGCGGCCCACGCGTCCTCGAGCCGATCCAGCTGCGTGATGCCGAGCCGATGCCGCAGCTCCACCGCGTCGCCCACGCCCTCGTCGAGCATGCGCTCGTAGTGCATGGCCAGGTCGGGCCAGCGCTCCGACTTCGCGTAGAGCCGCTCGAGCCCCTCGTAGGCCTCGCGGGGCTTGGTCTCGACCAGCGCCTGCTCGTAGCAGTCGATCGCCGACGGGAGCTCGTCCAGCTTGGTCTCGCACAGCTCGGCGCGACGGAGCAGGAGGGCCACCCGCGCCTCGGGGCCGTCGGCCAGCTCCGTCTTGCGGCGAAGGACGTCGAGGAGCGCGACGTGGTCGTCGGCCTCGGCCGTGAGCGCCTCGAGCGCGTCGAGCGCCTGGCGGTTGTCCGGCTGGACCTCGAGCACGCGGTCCCAGTGGCGCCGGCTCATCTCCGCGTCGTCGAGGTGCGTGCGGGCCACCTCGGCGATCTGCGCGAAGGTGTAGACCTGCAAGTCGCCGTCGAGGATCTCGGGCGCCACGTCGTGCAGGAGCTGCGCGTAGTCGGCGTAGCGCTCGGACTGGTCGGCGAGCCGCCGATAGTCGCGGAGCATGACCGAGAGATCGTCCTCGGCGATGCCCGCGCGGATGGCGCGACCCATCAGCTCGAACGAGCGCGAGGCGTCCTCGAGCCCGACGTCCGCCGCCTCCGCCGCGCGGCGCAGCGAGCGGAACTTCTCGAGCGGATCATCGGACTCCGCGAGCACCAGGAGCGCGGTGAGCAGGGACGCGTAGTCCCCGGTCATCTCGTAGCGGGGCACGAGCACGCGCGCGGCCTCGATGCGGACCCGCAGGTCGTACTCGAGCGGCGGCTCTTCCGGCTCCTCCTCCTCGGTCTCGTCGGCCTCCGCCGCCTCCGCGACGGCCTCGTCGCCCTCGGCGTCCTCCTCGGGCGGGTACGGCTCGGTCTCCGCCTCCTCGTCGATCGCGGCGTCGGCCTCCGCGGGCGGCGCGGTGCCGTCGGCGCTCATCACCAGGCGCAAGGACTCGAGCGCGCCTTCGTGATCGGGATAGACCTCGAGGACCTCGCCGTAGGCCTCGACCGCGCGCTCCACCTCACCGGTGCAGGTGCGCATGATCTCGCCCATCTGGAAGCGCACCGCCGCGCGCTGCGGCGGCTGGTCGACGGTCTCGTAGACCATCTCCGCGACCTCGAGCAGGTCCTGCCACTTCTCGGTCTGCTCGTAGAGGCGCGACAGCGCCGTCAGCGTCTCGGCGTCTCGATCGAAGCGCGCGAGCACGTCGTTGTAGGCGACGATCGCGTTGTCGAGGTCCTCGAGCTGATCCTCGTAGATCGCACCGACCCGCTTCGCGATGGCGCGCTGCTCGTCCGGGTCGGTGACCGCCGCGTCGCGCTGACGCAGGACCTCGATGAGGTCGTTCCAGCGCCCCTGCTGCTCGTAGAGCCGCTCGAGCGACTTCATCGCGTCGATGTCGCCCGGGTCGAGCTCGAGCCGACGACGGTGCGCGTCGATCGCGCCGCCGACGTCCTCGAGCACCTCCTCGCGCAGGTCGGCGAGGCGGACGAGCAAGCGACGCTGCGTGTCGACGTCGTGCTCGAGCCGCACCTGGCGCTCGAGGTCGGCGGCGAGCGCGGCGTGGTTGCCCTGCCCGAGGTGGATGCGCTCCAGCGCGCGCGACGCGGTGAGCACGGCGTCCGGGTTGTCGGGGTCGACGTCGATGAGCCGCCGGTAGGCGCCCTCGGCCTCGTCGACGTCTCCCACGCCCTCGTCCCACAGCAACGCCAGCTCGAGCAGCAGCTCGCCCTGGAGGTGGCGGTCGTCCTCGGCCGCCTCGAGCGCGGACGCCAGCACCCCGGCGCGCTCGCGCTCGGCGTCGCGCATGCGGGCCAGTCGGGCCAGCTCCTCGCGCACCATGCCGTCGGCCGGGTCGACCTTCACCGCGCGCGCGACGCTCGCGAACGCCGCGCTCGGGTCGTGGAGGCGGTCCTCCTGCAGCCCCGCGATCCGCGTCAGGAGCCCCACCCTCGAGCCGGGATCCGACATGTCCTCGAGCTGGACCTCGAGCACCGAGGTGAGCTCGGGCCAGTCGCCGCGCTCCTCGTAGATGGGCTCGAGGATGCGGGCGATGCGCTGCCGCTGCGCGGCCTGATCGAGCAGCCGCTCGAGCGCCTCGCGCGCGTGCTTGTGGTTCGGCTCGACGGTCAGCACCTGCTCGTAGTGATCGACCGCGCGCACCGGCTCCCCGAGCTTCTTCTCGTGGAGGAGGCCGAGCCGCTGGGTCAGGCCGACCTGCTCCTCGGGGTTGGCGCGATCGAGCTCCTGGCGGAGCAGCGTGACCAGGTCGGCCCAGCGCTCCGTCCGCTCGTAGAGCCGCTCGAGCGCGCGACGCGACGCCGTGTGCTCGGGATCCAGCTCGAGCACGTCCTGGTAGACCCGGATGGCCGACTGCGGGTCGTCGATGAGCTCCTCGAAGAGGAAGCAGACCTGCAGCAAGAGATCGAGCTTCTGCTCCGCGTCGACCGTCTCGTTGATGCGCCGATCGTAGAGCGCCTGGAGGTCGTCCCAGCGCTCCGCGTTCGTGTAGAGCTCCTTGAGGGAGGCGAAGGAGCGCTCGTCGAGCGGATCGTTCGCGAGCACCTTTCGGTGGAAAGGCTCCGCCTCGTCCGGGCGGGCGAGCACGACGTCGTAGAGGTGGGCCACCTTCGACGCGATCGCGGACTGCTCGTCGGGCGACAAGGCCTCGCTCTCCATCGCGGAGCGGAACGCGGCCGCCAAGGCCTCGTGCGCGTCCGCCGCCTCGGCCGCCTCGATGAGCCGGTCCTGGAGCTCCGGGTCGGCCGGGTCGGTCAGGAACGCTCGCTCGAGCGCGCGGTAGGCGCCCTCGGCGTCTCCGGTCTTCGCCCCGACGAGCTCCGCGTAGCGCAGGCGAAGGGCCCGCTTGTCGTCGGGATCCTCGGTCGCGTCCAGCCGGCGCTTCAGGACCAGCGCGAGCTTCTCCCACGCCTCGACCGCCTCGTACGCGTCCTCGAGGAGCAGCCCTGCCTCCGCGGCGAGCGACGGGTCGGCTTCGGTGACGAGCTCGAGGCCGGCGATGGCGCGCCCGTCCTCGGGGCTCTCTCGCACGACCTCGCCGAAGGCCGCGAGGGCCCCGCGGGGATCGTCGAGCGCGGTCGCGCGGATCTCGCCCAGGCGGAGCGTCAGCTCTCGCCGCGCCTCCTCGCCGTCGGCCACCTCGCGTCGACGCTCGACGATGCCGGCGAGCTCTTCCCAGCGCTCCCCTGCCAGCGCGAGGCGGTCGAGCGCCGCGAGGGCGCCGTCGTCTCCTGCGTCGATGTCGAGGATCTGTCGGTGCCGCGACGCCGCGGAGTCCGTGTCTTCGAGCACGTCCTCCTCGAGTCGCGCCAGCTCGCGGAGGTGCCGCAGCCGCTCGCTGTCGGCCGAGGTGTGCTCGACCCGGTGGAGCAGATGCTTGCGCAAGGCGTCATGCTGGCCTGCGGAACGGTAGAGCCCCTCGAGGATCTCGGCCGCCTCCTCGTCGTCGGGACGCGCCGCGAGGATCTGCTCGAGCTGCTCGACGGCCTGCTCGGACTCACCGAGCTTCTCGCCCGCCACGCTCGCGATGCGCCGGCGCAGCCAGAGCTGCTCGTCCTCCGCCGCGTCGTCGCTGGCCACCACGCCCAGGCGCGCCGTGAGCAGCTCGACGAGCGGGCCATGCGCGCGCGCGCTCTCGGCCGACTCGAGGAGCGCCGCGCGGACCTCCGCGTCGGTGGGCGCGAGCTCGAACGCGCGGGCCGCGTAACCGTAGGCGCTCTTCTCGTCCGAGAGGTGCTCGAGGCTGAGCTGACGCAGCGTGCGCAGCAGCTCCAGCCGGTCCGCGTCGCTCTCGGCGTGCCCGTAGAGCACCTCGTAGAGCGCGGGCAGGCGCTGGTGCTTCTCGTCGCGCTCGTAGATCGGGATGAGGGCCGTCGCGGCGCGCTGGTTGGTCGGATCGACACTCAGCACGCGCTCATAGGATCGGAAGGCGCGATGCGGCTGCTCGAGGCGATCCTCGTAGATGGCCGCGGCGCGGAAGCTCAGGTCCACCTTGACCGTCTCGTCGCTGGCCTTCTCGGCCGCGTTGCCGAGCACGTCGACCAGGCCGTCCCAGTCACCCTGCTCCGCGTAGAGCGCCTCGAGCCCCTCGAAGTCCTGCGCCTGCACGAACGTCTCGCGCAGCGTCCGCAGCGCTCGACCGTTCTTCGGCTGGATGTCGAGGATGCGCTTCCAGGCGCTCGCCGCCTTGATCGACTCCTCGAGGTGCTCGCCGTAGATCACGCCGAGCTTCTGGAGGGTCTTGACCTTCTTCTTGTCGTCGTCGGACTCCGCGACCCGGCGCTCGAGCACCTCCGCGAGGGTCGGCCAGTCCTTCTCGCGCTCGGCCAGCTTCTCGAGGTGATCGAGGGCGTCCTGGTTGTCGGGATCCTGCTCGAGGATCTCCTTCCAGAGCTCGATGGCGTCGGCGTGCCGGTGCAGCCGCTTGCCCGCGAGGTCGGCCAGCTCGAGCTTGTAGCTGAGCCGCGCCTCCGGGTCGCTCGCGAGCTGGCTCTCCTTGCTCAGCACGTCGTAGAGGTGCGTCCAGGCGCGCTTCTTTCGGTAGATCTCCTTGAGGCTCGCGAGCGCCTCGCGGTTCTCCGGCTCGACCTCGATCACCTTCTCGAGCGGCGTGGTCGCCTTGTTGTAGTTGGCGAAGCGCTCGATCCAGAGGTTGGCGACCCGCATGTAGAGCGACACCCGCTGCTCGGGGTCTTCGCTCGCGTCCGCCTTGGCCTCGAGCACCTTGATGAGATCGTTCCAGCGCCCCGTCGCCTCGTACGTCGACGCGAGCGCCTCGAGGGCCTCGTCGTCGTTCGGGTCGAGCTGGAGGATGGCGTTCCAGGTGTTGATCACCATCACGTCGAGCCCGAGCTTGTCCCGATAGATGGGGACGAGCTGCCGAAGCAAGGCGACCTTCTTGTCACCCTCCTCGTCGGGGATCCGGTCGGCCTCGGACTTGAGCACCTCGACGAGCGCGTTCCACTTCTCGGTCTTCTCGTAGAGCGACTTGAGCGCTTCGGGCGCCGCCGGGTGCGTCGGATCGATCCGGAGCACGATCTTCCAGGCGTCGATCGCGCGCTCCGTGCTGCCCGATCCCTGCGCGGCCTTGGCGAGCTCGATCGCGAGCTGCAGCTTCTGCTCGTCGGTCGTGGCGACGCGCTGCGCGTCGGTCAGGAGCGTGACCCAGCGCTCGGGGTCCTCGGCGAGGTGCGCGCGATAGAAGTCGAGCATCCCGGGGTGGGCCGGGTCCATCTTGCGCAGGCGCGCGAAGTACGGCTCGGCCTCGTCGGGTGCGTCGCGGAAGCGCCACTGCACCATGCCGATCTGGAGCAGCGCGCCGGCCTCGTCCTCGAGCTTGTTGCGCGAGCGGAGCGCGTCCTCGTAGAGCGCGACCAGGTGGTCCCAGTCCTCCTGCTCCGTGAAGTGCGCGGCGAGGTAGGTCATCGCCTCGCCGTAGCCGGGGTGGTAGTCCAGCACGCGCTCGTAGCTCGCGGCCGCGCGCTGCGGATCCTCCAGCTCGTTCTTCAGCACGCGCGCCGCGCGCACGAAGAACTGCACCTTCTGCGCCTTGTCGCTCGCCTTCTCGGCCGCCTCGAGCAGCACGCGCACGAGCTCGTTCCACTCGCTCCGCTGGCGGAGCACCTGCTCGTAGAGCCGCGTCGCGCGCGCGTCTCCCTCGGCCACCTCGAGCGCCTGCCGGAAGAGGTCGTCGACCTCCTCGGCCGCCTCGTCCTTGTACTTCCAGATGAGCGACGCGGCGCTGACGAGCAGCGAGGAGCGCATCGACGGGTTGTCGGTGCTGCTCTCGGCCTCCTCGATGAAGCGGCGGGCGAAGTCACTCCAGCGCTCGGCGGCCTGGTCGATCTGCCCGATCGCCTCCTGGACGTCGTCGTCTCCCGGGCGCAGCTCGAGCGCGCGCTCGTAGGCGTCCTTCGCGCGTCCGTCGTCGAGCAGCTCCTCACGATAGATGTGGCCGAGCTCCTTGAGGAACGTGGCCGCGCGGTCCGGATCGTCGTGCGCCCAGACGCGCGCCTCGACGTCCAGGATCTGCGCCACCGCGCGGTACTCCAGGCGCTGGTCGTGCCCCTGGCGCGCGGTGTCGAGCATCTGGACCGAGGCTTGGTCCAGCGCCTCGGAGCCGTCCCCCGCGAGGGCGGCGATCCCTTGGAGCGCCTCGTCGTTGTCGGGGTCCTGCTGAAGGGTCCCCAAGAGGTGCGAAACGGTCTGCGACGCCATCGGTCTCCCTATCCGATCGGGGGCGTCGACGATCTGTCCCCACTGGCGGTGACGCCGAACGGGCGGAAGCCCGAAAAACGAAGGGACTCCGCGCAGTTGTGGGCCCTACGCCCCCGAAGCCCGACGATGGTATCCGGGCCGCGACTCCCCTGGCAAGCCTTGTTTTGGACCCCCTCGCACGCTCTGTGCTAAGCGCCTCCGTCGTCCTGCGCCCGGCGTCCATGCGCCCGAAGCCGCCACCGCGTTCCGCGCCGAACCCGCGAGGCCGAGACGCGGTCCCGAAGCGCGGCGCGGGGGCGATCGCAGCGGCCGATCACCGTCTGCGTCGCGAGAGCCGGTCGCGCGGAAAGCGGCGGCTCATCACGCCCGCAGCGGTCGCCAGCACGAGAACCGGCAGGCCGATCTTGTCTGCATCGAGCGCCGCCCCCGGCGTGTCATGCATGTTCTGCCATCGTGTTCTCCGTCAGCGCACAGTCTGGGGCCTCGTCCCGCCGGCACTCGAGCGTGGCGTGGCCGACCTCGAAGCGCTTCCGAAGTGTGGCGCGAAGCCGGTCGCAGAGTCGATTGGCCTCGAGGAGCCCCTCCTCGTCGACGATCAGCATCGCACTGAGCACCGGCTCACCCGAGGCGAGCTCCCAGAGGTGAAGGTCGTTCACCGAACGTACACTCGGCTCCGCCTCGAGCACGGTGCGGAGCTCGTTTACGTCGAGGTCCGAGGGCGCGCGCTGGAGGAGGATGCGCACGGTGTCGCGGAGGAGCGGCGTCGAGCCCACGAGGATGAGCACGGCGATGACGACGCTCGCGATCGGGTCCGCGAGGGGCGCGTTCCATGCGAGAAGAGCAACGGCCGAGACGATGGCAGCGACGGAGCCAAGCGCGTCGGCGAGCAGGTGCAGAATCGCGCCCCGGGTGTTCACAGAGCGGTCGCGGCTTCGTGCGAGATACCAAGCGCTCACGAGGTTGACCGCGAGACCCGCGACACCGGTCACCAAGACCCCGACGCCATCGGGGGTCGGCGGAGCCGCGAACCGGTCCATCGCCTCGACGCAGATGAACACCACGATGGCGACCAGGGCGACGGCGTTGATGAGCCCCCCGAGCACCGGGGCGCGGCGGAGACCGAACGTGTAGCCGTCGTTCGGCTTACGGTGACGCAGCCGCACGGCGATGAGCGCAACCGTGAGTGCCCCGACATCCGAGACCATGTGTCCTGCGTCAGCCAGCAGGGCGAGCGAGTCGAGCCACCAGCCGGCCACCGCCTCGAGCACGAGGAACGCCCCGTTGAGCACGATCGCGACCCAGAGCGCGCGCTCGGGTGTCGGGCCGTGATGGTGGTCGTGGTCGTGACTCATCGCTCGATGCCTCGACGACCACGCAGCCGTGCCGTTTCGACGGTCGCGTTCATGACGTCCGCCTCGCGACGACGTAGCCGATGGGAAGGAGCCCGGGCAGCTCCTCTGCGGAGGTGACGTCGAACCCCGCCTCTTCCACCAGACTTCCGAGCTGGTCCAGGCTGAACCGGGTGTGCGCCACGAAGGATGAGAACACGCTCAGCGTCCGAGACAACCCACGCTCGAAACGCCCTGCGCCATGCAGGAAAGTGGGCACGATGAGCACCCCATCCGGGACGAGCACCCGCCGCATCTCCGCGAGCGCCGTCTCGGGGCGCTCCATGACGTGCAGCCCGTTGGCGCAGAACACCCCATCGAAGCTGCGGTCGTCGAAGTCGAGCTCATACGCGCTCTGCTGGTCGGCACGGACGTTCTGCACCCCGTGTTCGCTCACCCTCGCGCGGATGTGCTCGACCATCTCTCGCGAGTAGTCGGTCGCCACGACCTCGCCGGCCACGTCCGCGAGGTCGAACGTGAACTGTCCGGTGCCAGCGGCGATCTCGAGCACGTGCTCCGCGCCGTCGAGGTCCCGCGCCAGGCGTCGACGGACCTCCGGGTAGGCACGGTCGAAGAGGCGGACGATCCGGTCGTAGCGGCTCGCGAAGCCGTCCCAATCGGTGTTGTCGGGCATGGCTGGCCTTCCCCTCACAGGAACCTGGGTGCGCGTCGTCGGTAGTCTTCGTACTGCTCGCCGTACTGCTCCTCGAGCCACGGTTCCTCGGCGAGCGGCGCGAGCACGAAGACGAGCGACGTCAGGAAGTGCGTGATCAGGGCGACCTCGGAGTTCGCGATGACGGTGACGCCCGTGAAGATGAGGATGTCGCCGACGTACTGAGGGTTGCGCGAGAAGAGATAGGGACCGCGAGCCACGAAGCCGTCCCGCAGTCCGGACGTGTTCTTCAGGCCGAGGGTCGCCATCCCCCACGTGACGAACGCGCCGCCCAGCACGACGAGGGGACCTCCGATCACGAAGCGCCACTCGCTCGTCCACGGACCCGTGTTCCAGTCCGCGATCGCGAGGACCGGATTGCTGAGGAAGGCGAAGTAGAAGAGCAGCCACATCGCGTAGTAGACGGGCCCCTTCTTCGTCATCGGATAGAGGCGCCGCTTTGGAAACGCGATGCACCAGACGGCTCCGAGCAGGAGGAGCCCCTGAGCGGCGAGGTTGGCGTAGAAGAGCGCCTGATCCCAGGTCACGCTCATCGGGATTCCTCCTCCGTGTGCGAGACGTGCGCGAGCGCGACCTCGAACAGATCCCGGACGTGGCCGTCGGCCAGCTCGTAGTAGATGTGCCGCCCCTCCCGCCGCGTTCGCACGAGCTGGCGATCGCGAAGGACGCGGAGCTGGTGCGACACTGCCGACTGCTCGCGCCCGAGCCGCTCCGCAATCTCGTGAACGCAGAGCTCCTCGTTCGCGAGCAGGCTGACGAGCACCAGCCGGCCTGGATCCCCGAGAGCTTTGAAGGTCCTCGCGAGACGCTCGGCCTCGCTTTGCGACAGGGCTACGATTTCGGGCTCAGCCATGACATGAACATATGACGCCATATTCATGCGTCAACCGGCGCGAGCGGCGTTCAGTTCGCTCCGGGCCGGCGTGCGAGCGCGAGGATGCGCCGCGCGCCGCTGGCGACGATGAGGAAGATCAGCCCGCCGACGATGAGGTCCGGAACGCTCGACGAGCTCCACCACACGAGGAGCGCCGCGACGATCACGAGCAGGTTCACCTTCACGTCGTTGGACGTGAAGATCCAGCTCGCTTCGATGTGTGCGTCACCGCGTCGTGCGCGCCGGAGGAGCCACAGGGTCGCAACGTTGCCAGCCAAGGCGACGAGTGAGACCGCGATCATGGCCCAGACGTCGGGCCTCTCCTCCGGCGCGATGAAGCGCCGCACGACCTCGATGAGACCGAAGAGCGCGAGTGCGAGCTGCAGATAGCCGCTGGACGCCGCCAGCCTCTTCTTGCGCGTCGTGCTGCCGCCGACGGCGGCCAGGCTCAATGCGTAGACCAGCGCATCTGCGAGCATGTCGAGCGAGTCGGCAACGAGGCCCATCGAGGCGAAGACGAGCCCCGCGGCGAGCTCGCCGAAGAAGAGCACGCCATTGATGACCAGCGCCCCCATCAACGGCCCGCGTTCGGACGTGTCCGACGCGCCACCGACCTCGTCGACCGACACGTCGTCGTCCTTCTCGATCTCGGACGCGCCGAGCTCCAGACCTGCCAGGGCCCTCTCGATCGCCTCACGCGGGCCGTGGTGGACGACGTCCACGGTTCTCGCGTCGAGATCGAACTCGAGGTGCTCGATCTCCGGAATGTCGTCCAGCGACATCCGGACCATCCGCTCCTCCGAGGAGCAGTCCATCCGGCTGAGGTGGTAGCGGGTTCGCTTCATCGCTCGTTCACGCCTGAGGCTGTGGCTCCAAGCCCGGCAGGGAGTCGCGGGAGGTGACCGCGCCCCCCAGCCGTGCGTACACCGCCGGGAGCACGAAGAGCGTGAGCAGTGTGCACGTCACGAGCCCGCCGATGACCACGGTCGCCAGGGGTCGCTGCACCTCGGCGCCCGCGCTGGTGGATACGGCCATCGGGAGGAACCCGAGGGCGTCGGTCAGCGCGGTCATCAGGATCGGACGCAGCCGTGCGCGCGCCGCCCGCGACGTGGCCTCGGCGAGCGTGCCCCCCTCCTTTTGGAGGTCTCGAATCGTGGAGACGAGCACGACTCCGTTGAGCACCGCGATGCCGAAGAGCGCGATGAATCCGACCGCGGCGCTGATCGAGAACGGCATCCCTCGTGCGGCCAACGCGAACACGCCGCCCGTGGCCGCGATCGGTACGTTCAGGTACACGAGCGCGGCAGGACGCGCCGCTCCGTAGGTCAGGTAGAGCAGCACGAAGATCAGCAGGAGAACCACGGGCACTGCGATGGCGAGCCGCTCGGTCGCCTCCTGCAGGTTCTCGAACTGACCGCCCCACTCGATGAAGTAGCCGTCCGGCAGATCCACCTCGTCGCGGATTCGCTCCTGCGCCTCGCTGACGAAGCCCGCAACGTCCCGACCACGTACGTTGACCTGGATGGTGAGGCGCCGGCGCACCGCTTCGCGGCCGACGCTCGCCGGTCCCTCGTCCTCTTCGACCGTCGCGAGCTCGCCGAGGGGCACGGTTCCGCCGTTGGGCAAAGCGATGGGAATCCGTCGGATGGCCTCGACATCGGAGCGCGAGCTCTCTGGCAGCCGAACCTGAAGCGCGAAGCGTCGCTGCCCCTCGAACACCGTCCCGACGGGATGTCCGGCGATGCTCGACACCGCGCCGGTGACATCCCTCGCGTCGACCCCGTACCGGGAGATGGACGTCCGGTCCACGATGACGTTCAGGAACGGCAGCCCCTCGACCTGGTCGACGAGCACGTCCTCCGCGCCCTCGACGCTCCCGAGCACACGAGAGACGACGTCACCGGCTCGCGCGAGCTCGGCGAGATCGTCACCGTAGATCAGGATCGCGACATCGGCCCGGACACCCTCGAGCAGCTCGTTGGTGCGCATCTCGATCGGCTGCGAGAAGGCGTACGCCTGGCCGGGAACCTCCGCCTCGAGGACCTCGCCGAGCTGGGCGACGAGCTCCTCCTTGCTGCTGGCTCGCGTCCATTGGTCGGGCGGATGGAGCAGGACGTAGATGTCGCTGAGCTCGACCCCCATCGGGTCGGTCGCGATCTCCGGACGGCCGGTGCGGGAGACGACGGTCCGGACCTCGTCCGGGAAGCGCTCGAGCAGGACTTGCTCGACCCGCGTGGTCGCCGCCACCGACTCCTCGAGGGAGACCGACGGTAGCCGCATCGCGTGCATCGCGATGGCGCCCTCGTCGAGCCGCGGTACGAACTCGGCCCCCAGGGTGGGAGCGACCAGCCCGGCCCCCACGACGAGGAGCATCGCGAGGCCGATCGGGATGGCGGGGTGGCCCAGGGCGCGATCGAGCAACGGCTCGTAGACGCGCCGCGCCTGGCGCATGAGCCAGGTCTCGCGCTCCTTCAGCTCCACCTTGGCGAAGAGGAACGTGCTCGCCGCTGGCATGAGCGTGAGCGCGAGCACGACAGACGCGCCGAGGGCGAGCAGCACCGTGATCGCCATCGGCCGGAACATCTTCCCCTCGATCCCCTGCAGCGTGAGGATAGGGACGTAGACGAGCATGATGATCGAGACCGCGAAGAGCACGGGCCGGGCAACCTCGCGCGCCGCCTGGCGAATGGTCGTCGGACTGTGCGGAGGTTTTCGTTTGGAGAGCGCGAGCACCACGTGCTCGACGACGACAACGGCC
>SHBB01000023.1 GCA_004213565.1 Sandaracinaceae bacterium | reverse complement strand
CAGGGGCCGCTCGAGGAGCTGGCCCGCGCGGGCGCGCTCCCGGCGGGGGAGACCTGGCGGGTGCTGGATCTCGGGGCGGGGCTGGGTACGACCACGCTCGGCCTCGCGGAGCTGGCGCAGCGCGCGGGGGTGAAGAAGCTCGAGGTCACGGCGGTGGAGCAGGACGCGGCCAGCCTCGACGTGTTCGCCACCCTGGCCCGCGAGGCGCACGCGGTCGGGCTCGTGCCCGAGGTGAAGCTCGAGGCGCGCCGCGAGGATCTCGAAGATCTCGATCTCGCGCGGCTACCGAAGGCCGATCTCGTCGTGCTCGGGCTGGCGCTCAACGAGCTCTACCGGGATCGCGAGGACGCCGATCGGCTCGACGCCCGCGAGGCGACGCTCCGCGCCCTGCTCGGGCGGCTGCGGCCCGGGGGCTCGCTCGTCGTGGTCGAGCCGGCCACGCGTGAGCTGTCCCGCGAGCTACAGACGCTGCGCGACCGGCTCGTCGAGCGCGTCTTCGCCCCCTGCCTCCGGGACGGGCCTTGCCCGCTGCTGACCCGCGAGCGCGACTGGTGCCACGCGCAGCTCCCGTTCGACCTCCCCGAGGGGCTCGCCGAGCGCGCCGAGAGCGCGGGCCTGCGCCGGCAGCGGCTGACGTACGCCTATCTGACGCTGCGCACGGACGGCCGACGCCTCTGGGACGTGTTCGACGGGAGCCCGCGCGCGCATCGCGTGGTGGGCGGGCCCGTGCGCAGCAAGGGCAAGACGGAGTGGGATCTCTGCTCGGCCGAGGGGCTCGTGCGCATCCGCCGCCTGGACCGGGAGCGGAGCGACGCGAGCGCGGTCCTCGACACGGCCGAGCGGGGGACGCTGCTGACGCTGGACCGCGACGTGGAAGACGGACGCGACCTGCGGATCCGGCCGGACGTCGGGGTCGACGGAAGCTGACCTCACGCGGGGCGCGGGAACGCGCGCCACAGGAACGGCAGCGGCGTGCCCAGGAGCACGAGCGCGCCGAGGTTGAACAAGGCGTTGGGCCACGCGCCGTGGAGCAGGGACGCCGCGGTGTCGGGCACGAACCACGAGAGCAGCGAGACGGCCACGCACCCGAACGCCCAGCGCTCGCGGGCCAGGAACGGGCCCCGCAGGACGAACAGGAGCGCCACCGCCCAGCTGATGATGGTCGCCCCGAGCACCGCGTTCATGAAGCGGTGGTAGGTCACCACCTCGGCCGGCAGCGCCTCGGCGCCGAAGAGCGCGCCCGCCATGGCGCCCGGATACCAGGGCATCCAGCGCGTGTCGGCCACCACCAGCAGCGCGCCGAGGCCGACCATCGACGCCACGGCGACGAAGAGCCAGCGGTACCAGAACCGAAAGGCGACCTCCCCCACACGGTGGGGGTAGGGGGGCTCGCGATCCGGGTCAAGGATCGCTCAGCGCATGCGCAAGGAGATGCCGTCAGAACGGCCAGAGGACCGGGATGAGCGCGACCGCGAGGCCCCACAGGATCAAGTCGAGAGGCGTGCCCACGCGGGTGAAGTCGCCGAAGCGGTAGCTGCCCGGGCCGTAGACGAGCGTGTTGGTCTGGTAGCCCACCGGCGTCATGAAGCTGAGCGACGCCGCGAACGTCACGGCCATCAGCATCGGCCGCGCGCTCACGCCCAACAGGTGCGCCGACTCGATCGCGATGGGGGCCAGCAGCGCGGCCGTCGCCTGGTTCGAGATCACGTTGGTCAGCAGGAGCGACGCGCCGAAGAAGCCCGCCAGGACGACGTGCGCGCCCATCGGGCCGAGGCCGTCGGTGAAGAAGTGCGAGACCAGCTCCGAGGCGCCGGTCCGATCCATCGCGGTCCCCAGCGGGATGACCCCCGCGAGGAGGAAGGTGACCTTCCAGGAGATGCTCTCGTAGGCCTCCCGCGGTCGCAGCGTGCGCGTCAGGAGCAAGACCACGCAGCCGGCGAGGGCGCTCACCACGATGGGCAGCACGTCGAGGGCGGCGAGCCCGACGACCGCCGCGAGCACGGCGAGCGCGACGGGGAGCTTCTTGCGGCGCTGCACGGGAGGCTGCTCGACCTGGGAGACGACGACGAAGGAGGCATCCCGGCTCAGCGCGGCCGCCTGCTCTCGCGCCGTGGACAGGAGGAGCGAGTCCCCGGGCCGGAGGATGCTCGCCGCGAGCCGCTCGTTCTGCAGCTCGTCCGGCCGCCGGAGCGCGAGCACCACGGCGCCGAAGCGCTCGGCGAAGCTCACGTCCTCGATGCGCTGCCCGGCGATGGGCGCGTCCGGCGCGACGACCGCCTCGACCAGCTCGCGCTCGCTCGTCCGGAGCGCCGCGTCCCCCCACGTCGTCACGGGCTCGATCGTCACGTCCTGGCGCGCGACGAGCTTCGCGATCTCCCCCGGGGCCCCGACGACGCGCACGACGCGACCGCCGTCGCGGGCGAAGACCTCGACGATCTCGACCTCCAGCCCTTCGAGGAGCGCGCGCGTCTCGCGGCGCTGGTCACGCACGCGCACGTCGGTGAGGTACTGGCGCACGCCGTAACGCGACGTGAGATCCTCGAGGCTGCGTCGGGCCGGCGTGAGGCGGATCCCCACCAGCGCGAGGTAGGCGAGACCGACGACGAAGAAGAGCAGGCCGAGCGGCGCCATCTCGAACATGCCGAAGGGCGCCAGCCCGTGCCCCGCCGCGATGGAGCTGACCAGGAGGTTGGTCGACGTGCCGATCAACGTGCAGACGCCCCCGAGCATCGACGCGAAGCTGAGGGGCATCAGCAGCTTGGACGGGCTCAGGCCGAGGTCTCTCGAGACCGCGAGCACGACGGGGATGATGATCGCGATGGCCGCGGTGTTGTTGATGAAGCCGCTGACCAGGCCGACGGAGAGCAGCATGCCGCCGATCGCGAGCCAGCGGCTGTGGCGGCCGAGTCGGCGAAACAGCCCGCCGACGTGGGCGAGCGCGCCGGTCCGCCGCAGGCCTTCGCTGAGCACGAACATCGCGCCGATGGCGATCGTCGCGGGGTTCGAGAAGCCCGCCAGGCCCTCCGCGGGGCTCAAGATGCCCGTCACCATCAAGGTCACGCAGACGATCAGGGCCGTGACCTCGTACGAGACCCGCTCCCACGCGAAGAGGACGAGGGCGAGGGCGATCAGCGCGAAGACGATGGCGATCTCGAAGGTCACCGCACCCATGGATACAGGCGCGGCCCGCGGTCATGGCCAGAGCAGCGCTTCGAGGAGGTGGGCTTCGGCCGCTGTCAGCGCTCGGGCAGGAGGGCGGCGATGCGGGCGTACGCCTCGAGCTTCGCCGGCTCGAGCGCGTCCGCCTCCATGGCCAGCCGGAGCGCGGGGAGGCCGGCCGTGATCCGCTTGGTCAGCGCGTCCGCGCGCGAGGGCTTGAGGGCGCGGGTCAGGATGAGCGCGTCGGTCGGCACGGCCTGGGTGATCAGCAGCGCCTCGAGCCGGGTCGCGCCCGCGCGCCCGCCGTGCAGGGCGAGGGCCTCCTCGACCCGCGCGTCCTCGTCACCGGCCACGGAGACCGCGGCGACGTCGGCGTCCCCGTCGAGCACGGCGGAGAGCGCCGCGGGGTGACTGCCGAGGAAGCGCTCCGACGCGAAGGTCTGCTCGGGGACGAGCCCCCGCTCCACGAGGTGCGCGCGCACCAGGAGGTAGCCGCCGAGCGAGAGCGGATCGACCCACGCCGCGCGCGCCCCGCGCAGGCGGCTCAGGCCGAGGTGCGCCGCGCGGTCCGCCACGAGGGCCGAGCGATAGGTCGAGCGCCCGGCGCGGACGACCCGGTAGACCGCGTGGATGTGCGACGAGCACTGGGCGCAGACCGCCGACGGCAGCCAGGCCAGCTCCACGTCGCGCGCGCGCACCCGGAAGCGGAGGGCGTCGTAGCTCTCCGCCACCTCGACCTCCACGCGCTCCCCCAGATCCCGCGTGAGCGAACGCTCGAGGAGCTCGCCCCGCGCGCGAGCCCGGGCGTCGCCCACCGACGGCGGCATGAGGAAGCGCAGGGTCACGCGCACGTCATAGCCGCGATCCGCGGGCTTTCGAGGACGCGGTCAATCCTCGTCGGGCTCGACCGGATCCGGCCGCAGGAACCAGCTCGCCACGAAGAGCGCGCTGAACATGATGAGCTGCACCAGGACGGCCATGGAGTAGGCGTAGTAGTTGGCGATGGCGAGCCCGAAGACGATGGGGACGAGCAGCCCGCGCACCCAGAGGTGGCCGTGCGTGTTGAACGAGAACCCGGGCTCGCGCTTCGCCTTGCGGGTCAGCCAGTCGTAGCCGACGAGCAGGAGCATCGAGCCGAGGCCGATCAGGGTGAAGACGAGCCACATCGACTGCGTCTCGTAGGTCTGCCACAGCAGCTCGCGCGCGCCCCAGGCGTCCACGCCGAGCGTCCGCTCGAAGAAGTCCATCACCGCGCCGCGGTCGAGGGCCTCGACCGCCTGCGCGTTCACGTTGGACTGCTCCACGAGGTAGCGGCGCGCCAGCACGACCTTGTCGCCGTTCTCCTGGTACATCTCGCCCGCCACGATCGAGCCGATCGACCAGCCGATGCCCACCGTCATGTTGACGTACCCCATGTAGAGGCCGTCCTTGCCCTTGGGCGCGATGCTGGCGAGGTACCGCATCTTGGTGGGGCTGGCCATCATCTCGCCGACCGAGAAGATCGCGATGGCGCCCAGGGTGACCCAGCCGCTCATGCTCACGCCGAGCACGTAGATGCCGACGGCGGAGATGGCGATGCCGATGACGATGGCGGTGAGCGAGCGGAGCCGCCCGGTCAGGAAGCCGACGAGGAACGCGGCCACGCTGATCATCGCCGCGTTGAAATTGATGATCCACTCCTGCGTGAGGTTGCCGCCGTTGACGGTCGGCACCGCGCCTTCGCCGAGGATGGACTGCAGCGCCGCGGCGGGGCCGCGCGAGTCGACCCAGTCGTCGATGAAGTTCGGGAGGATGTCGAACAGCTGATAGAACATCAGCCAGAAGCCGGCGAAGGTGATCGTGAAGAAGAAGAGGCGCGGCTCGAGCAGCCCCTTGACCGCGTCGATCAGCAGCTCGCCCGGGCCGGCCAGCGGGCCCGTGTCTTCGCGCTCCGGCTCGCGGAAGAAGAAGAGCGGGAGGAAGTTCAGGGAGATGCCGATGGCGCACGCCATGAAGACGTACTCCCACTCGAGCACCCGGAGGTAGCCCGCGATCAGCGGCCCGAGGAAGCCGCCGATGTTGACCATCTGGTAGAAGATGCCCCAGCCGAACGAGGCCGACTCCTTGGGCATCTGGTTCGAGATGAGGCCCTGCAGCCCGGGCTTGAAGATGGCGGTGCCGAGCGCGAGGAACATCGCGCCGGTGAAGAAGACCTCGAAGACGCTGTCGACGCCGGCCGCGCGGGCCTCGGCGAGCGGCATCCCGGCCAGCGACTCGGCGATGGCGATGCAGTAGCCCATCAGCAGGTAGCCGATGATCTTGAGCACCGTGCTGATCGCGATGTTGAGCTTGTAGCCGTAGCGGTCGGCGAAGCCGCCCGTGAAGATGGGCACGAAGCTCTGGACGAGGGCCCAGATGGCGTAGATCGAGCCCTTCTGGACGTGATCGAGGCCGGGGCCGCCCTCGCTGATCGCGAGGACCATGAAGACCGGCAGGACGGTGCGGACGCCGTAGTAGGCGAAGCGCTCGACCAGCTCCATCCAGTTCGCGGTCCAGTAGACCGCCCCGAACGCGCTGAGCTGCTCGAAGAAGGAGGGCTTCGACGATCCGGCTTTCGACATGGCGGCGCACCGTACGCCCCACCACGGGTCGTGTCGACGCGGTGACGTGACCCGCGGCACACGCCGGCACGCGTGGGCCGGGCGACTCCGCACGATCCACGGAGTGGATCGCGGATCACCCCTGTTTCAACGGCTCCAGCGCGCCTGGCACTGCCCTTGCTCATCACCGGCTCGATGACCGGAGGACCCATGAAGAACAGCATTCGATACGGCGCGCTGGCGTGCCTGGCCGGGCTCGCGGGGCTGGCGGCGCCCCAGCCGGCCCAGGCGTGTGGCGGCTGCTTCGCCCCGACGGGCAGCCCCACCGTGGTGACGCGTCATCAGATGGCGGTCTCGATCTCGATGGAGGAGACGACCCTCTGGGACCAGATCGAGTACGCGGGCGACCCGGAGGACTTCGTCTGGGTCCTCCCGGTGCGGAACGGCGCGCCGGTGGAGCTGGCCGAGAACGCCTTCTTCGAGGCCCTCGAGCAGACCACCCGGATCACCCTCCAGGCCCCACAGGCGCCGCAGACCTTCTGCCCCGACCCGTGCGGCGGGTTCTTCGCGGGCTCCGCCGACCGCTCGGGCAGCGCGGACGCCGGGGCGAGCGAGGTCACCGTGCATCACCAGGCCAGCATCGGCCCGTACGAGACGGTCACCATCGGCTCCGAGGACCCGAACGCGCTCGTGCAGTGGCTGCGTGACCACTACTACGCGGTGCCGGACTCCATCCTGCCGACCATCCGCCACTACACGGAGCAGGGCATGGACTTCGCCGTGCTGCGCCTCTCGCCCAACTTCGGCGTCAACCAGATGCAGCCGGTGCGCGTGACGATGCCCGGCCTCAACCCGACCTTCCCGCTCCGCATGGTCGCGGCCGGGGTCGAGGGCTCGGTCGGGCTCGAGCTCTTCGTCATCGCCGAGGGCCGCTACGGCTCGTCCAACTTCGCCATCGGCGAGGTCGACCGCGACGCGCTCACGTACGACTGGGACACGGGCCAGTTCGACTACGACGCGCTCTACGACGCGGCGGCGAGCGCGAACGACGGCCGCACCTGGGTCGCCGAGTACGCGATGGACGCGCCGACCTGGCAGCTCGAGAACTACGTCTCCTACGACGACGACGGCGAGCCCCACTACGCGCGCGACGACTGGGAGGTCGCCTCGCGCCACGTCGAGGCCCCGTACATCACCCGCCTCACCGCGGACCTCGCGGTCGAGCACCTGGGCGAGGACCTCATCCTGGAGGCGGCGGACGGCGGCGACCTGCCGGGCTTCATCAACGTCACGAACGAGCTCAACCGCGCCCCGGACGTGAGCTGCAGCAACGTCTGCACGGACCCCTACGGCGGCGGCAGCTCGGGAGGCGGGCTCGGCTGGCGCGACGGCGGCCGCGGCGACGGCCTCTGCACGGTCAGCCCCGGCAACACCGCGGGCGCCTTCGGGCTGCTCGCCCTGCTCGGCGCGGCGGCGGCCTTCGGGCTCCGGCGTCGTCGGTAGACGCGCGGCACTTCGAACGCGAGAACGCGGCGGCGGGGCTCTCGGGCCTCGCCGTCTTCGCGTGCGCTCCAGGTAACATAGGTGGGCTTGAAAAGCCCCTCCCGACGGATCAGGCTCCACGCCGCCGATGACCGAGCTGTTCGATCGCGAGTTCCTCTTCGTCACCGGCAAGGGCGGCGTCGGAAAGACCACCGTCAGCGCCGCCATCGCCCTCGCGGCCGCCAAGCGCGGCAAGCGCGTGCTGGTGGCCATGTGCAACGCCAAGGAGCGGCTGAGCCACCTGCTCGAGGTCGACGCGATCGGCACCCGCAACCAGCGCGTCGCCCCCAACCTCGAGGCGGTGAACATGACCCCCGCCGTGGCCCTCGAGGAGTACGGCCTGATGGTCCTGAAGGTCCGCAGCGTCTACAAGGCGATCTTCGAGAACCGCTTCGTCGCGGCCGTCCTGCGCGGCACGCCCGGCATCGAGGCGTGGTCGATGCTCGGCAAGGCCTACTTTCACACCGAGGAGCGGGACGAGTCCGGCCGGCCCCGCTACGACATGGTGATCGTCGACGGCCCCGCGACCGGGCACGCGCTCGACATGCTCCGGGTGCCGCAGGTGATCTGCGACGTCGCGCCGCCGGGGCTGCTCCGCAACGAGGCCGAGAAGGCGCGCGCCCTCTTCCGCGATCGGCGCCGCAGCGCCGCGGTGCTCGTCACGCTCCCCGAGGACATGCCGGCGAACGAGACGATCGAGCTCCACGCGGCCCTCGGCGGGCCCGACATCGCGATGCCCGTCGGCGGGCTCGTGGTGAACTCGATGCTCTCCAAGCTCTTCAAGTCCCAGGAGCGCGCCCCGATCGCCGCGCTCCCCGCCAAGCTCCAGCCGGGCTCGTCCGCCTCGGCGCTCGCGCTCGCGGGCCGTCAGCGCGCCTTGCGAGAGGCGACGCAGCAGGACGCGATCGCCAAGCTCAAGGCGCAGCTCCCGGAGCTCCCGCGCACCATGCTGCCGATGCTGCACGTGCCCGAGTTCCGGCGCAGCGCGGTCGAGTCCCTGGCCGCCTGCTTCGAGAGCTGAGCGTCCGTTCGCGCGCGCGCCCGACGCGCGCTATGAACGCGCACCCATGCGGATCGAGGCCGACTCGGTGCTCCGTCATTCGCGCGACGCGGTCTTCGCGGCGTACCGCGACGACCTCCCGGCGTTCGTGGAGTTCCTGCCCAACGTGCGGTCCATCGAGGTGATCGAGCGGCAGGGACAGGGCGACATCGTGCACCTCCACAACGTGTGGCACGGCGCGACGGAGCTGCCGACCTCGCTCGCCAGCGCGCTCGAGGCCCGGGTGCTCTCGTGGGACGATCACGCGGCCTGGGACGAGGCGGGCTACACGTGCGACTGGGTGATCGAGCCCCACGCCTTCCGCAACGCGGTGCGCTGCCGCGGTCAGACCACCTTCATCGATCTCGACGAGGGCCGCACGCGCATCGAGATGAACGGGGAGCTGTCCATCGATCTCGATCGGGTCCGGGCCATCCCCACCTTCCTCGCCGGCTCCCTCGCGCGCACGGCCGAGGCGTTCCTCCTGCGGCAGCTCACGGCCAACCTCGCGAGCGTCAGCGACGCGCTCGCCAACTACCTGCGCGAGGACACGCTCGCGTGAGGGGCTCGACGTGCGCGGCGCTTCGTCCCCAGGCGGGGCCCGTCATTCCGGGTTCCTCACGCCGTTGATCGGAGTCGAGTGCGCGCGGAATGTCAGATCTCCTCGTCCGTGGTCAACGGGGTTCGCCGGCTCCTCATCGACGAGGGGCGCTGGCAGGAGATCGAGCGCGCGCTCCTCGAGCGGGATCCCGACATGGAGGACTGGCTCGAGGACACGGGCAGGCGCCCCTACGTCTCCTTCGCGGGCCACCGCCGCCTGCTCGAGGCGGTGGGGGGCGACGAGGGAGCGCCTGCGCTGCGTCGCCTCGGCCACGCGCGCCTCAGCGCGGCGATGGATCTCGGACCCGTGGCGCCCATCCTCCGCTGCTGGGTCCGGCAGTACGCGCACATCCCGACCGCGCTGCTCCACGTGGCGCCATACGTCTGGGACGTGATCCTGCGCCACGCGGGTCGGCTTCAGATCGAGGAGACCGGGCCTCACCGCATGGTCTATCGCGCGGTGGACGCCCCCGAGGCGCTCCACTCGGCGACGCTCTGGCACGCGCTCGTCGAGGGCTACGGGACGGAGCTGCTGCGTCGCTCGGGCCGCGACGGGGAGGTGCGCGTGCAGGTCGACGCGCGCGGCTTCGCGCTGGTCGGGACCTGGGACCGCTGACGGTCAGCTCTCCTCGACGTCCTCGCCGCGCAGCCGGGCGAGCCGCCGACGGATCTTGATCTCGAAGCCCGCCTCGCGCGGCTCGTAGTAGCGCCGCCCGGCCAGCTTCTCCGGGAGATAGGTCTCGCCCGCCGCGTGCCCGCCTTCGCCGTGCGGGTAGCGGTACCCCTCGCCGTAGCCCCACTCCTTCATGGCCTTGGTGGGCGCGTTGCGCAGCTTCATCGGCACGGGCAACGGGCCGTGCTCGCGTACGTCGTCGCGCGCCGAGGTCCACGCCGCGTAGCTCGCGTTCGATTTGACGGTGCTCGCCAGGTACGTGCAGCACTGTGACATCGCGAACAGGCCCTCGGGCATGCCGAGCCGCCGGAAGGCGGCGTCCGCCGCGACCGCCACCTGCAGCGCCTGCGGGTCGGCGTTGCCCACGTCTTCGCTCGCGAAGATGATGAGCCGGCGCAGGATGAACATCGGGTCGTCGCCCGCCTCGAGCATGCGCATCATCCAGTAGATGGCCGCGTCGGGGTCGTTGCCGCGCATCGACTTGATGAACGCGCTGATGACGTTGTAGTGCTCCTCGCCGCTCTTGTCGTAGAGGAGCGTCTTCTCCGCGAGCGCCTCGCGCACCAGGGCCTCGTCGATCGGGTTGCCTGACGCGGCCGCCTCGCGCGCGGCCAGCTCCAGCACGTCCAGCGACCGGCGCGCGTCGCCTCGGCCGAGCTCCGCGATCACCGCGAGCGCGTCGCCCTCGACCTTCACGCCGAGCTTGCCGAGCCCGCGGTCGGCGTCCTTCAGCGCGCGGCGGAGCAGGGTCTCGACCGCGTCCGGCGGCAGCGCCTCGAGCCGGAAGACCCGCGCCCGGCTGAGGAGCGCCGCGTTGACGGCGAAGGACGGGTTCTCGGTCGTGGCCCCGATGAGCACCACCGTGCCCTTCTCGACGTGGGGCAGCAGCGCGTCTTGCTGCGCCTTGTTGAAGCGGTGGATCTCGTCGACGAAGAGGATGGTCGGGCGGCCGTAGAGCTTCCGGCGCTCGTCCGCCTTCTGGATGAGCCGCCGCAGCTCGGGCACGCCGCCCATCACGGCGCTGAAGGGAACGAAGTCGCCCTTGGTCTCGTGCGCGACGACGCGCGCGAGCGTGGTCTTGCCGGTGCCGGGCGGACCCCAGAGCAGCATCGACGGAACCCGGTCCGCGCGGATGGCCTTCGCGAGCAGCCGGTGCTCGCCGATCACGTGCCGCTGGCCCACCATCTCGGCGAGCGAGCGCGGCCGCATCCGCTCGGACAGTGGCGCGCCTTCGGGGTCGCGTTCATGCGCGTGATCGAAGAGGTCCATGGGTGTGACATTCCAGTCGCGGACCGGACCATAGCCAGGCTCCCCGGTTCACGCCGCGAAACTTTTTCGCCCCTCATCCGTCCATGAACCGCATGTCCCCGTGGTCGGTACGGCTCTCGCAGAGTCGACGGGTGCGGTGCCAGAGAAGGAGAGGCGTGTGCGGAACCTGCTCGAGATGATCTACGAGTACCAGCTCCTCAGCAGCAAGGAGCGGCACCTGGACATCCCCCTCGACGACGACGAGCGGGTGCGTCGCATGGGTCTGCATCGGCTGTTGATGGGGGAGGTGCCGGACGCGCGGCGTCGTCGCCTCGCCCGGGTCGCGCTGCCGATGCGCGTGCAGTTCACGCGCGCCGGTGGCTTCGAGCTCGGAGAGATCCGTGACCTCGGCGGCGGCGGCGTGTGCGTGCAGACCTCGGCGCCTCAGGATCCCGGGACGCGCGTGGTGCTCCGCGTCGAGGCGCCCGACGACGGCGTCGAATACGTCTTCCCGTGCCGCGTGGTCTGGCGCTCGAGCCACGGCCCGCGCCGCATGGGGCTCGCCTTCGACGGCGTGCCCCACCAGAGCGAGCTCTACGGGGACGAGTCCGGCGTCTGGCGGCGCACCCCGCGCTTCGGCGCCGTCCGGGACACCTCCCACGTCGCCTGACGCGGTGCTCTGATCAGCGCGGTGCTCTGATCAGCGCACGATCTTCAGGCGCGTGGGGCCCTTCTCGGGCGGCGCCTTCTCGCCGCCGGTGCGCGCGAAGTGCTGCTTGGCGACGGTCTCGGCCAGCGACTCGGCGGCGGCGCGGAAGGCGCCGGCCACGTCGGAGTCGGGGCGGGACTGCACGATGGGCATGCCCTTGTCGCCCCACTCGCGGACGGAGGGCTCGAGCGGCACCTGCGCGAGCAGGGGGGCCTTCGCGAAGTCCGCGACCTTCTGGCCGCCGCCCGCGCCGAAGAGCTCGTGCCGCACACCCGCCGTGTCGACGAACCAGCTCATGTTCTCGATCACGCCGAGGATGGGCAGGTTGAGCTTCGCGCACATCGAGACGCTCTTGTAGACGTCCTGGAGCGCGACCTCCTGCGGGGTCGTCACCATCACCACGCCGGTGACCTTGAGCTGCTGCGCCATCGTGAGCGCGACGTCCCCGGTGCCCGGCGGCAGGTCGAGGACGAGGTAGTCGAGCTCCCCCCAGTCGACGTCCTTCAAGAACTGCGACAAGGCGCCATGCAGCATCGGTCCGCGCCACACGATCGCCTGCGTCTCGTCCTCGAGCAGGAAGCCGATGCTCATCATCGAGACGCCGAAGCGCTCGAGGGGCGCGATGCGCTTGCCGTCCTTGCTGACCGGGTGACCGCTCACGCCCATCATCGTCGGGATGGACGGGCCGTAGATGTCCGCGTCGAGCAGCCCGACCCGCAGGCCCATCGCCTTGAGGGCCAGGGTCAGGTTCACCGCGGTGGTGCTCTTGCCGACGCCGCCCTTGCCGCTCATCACGAGGATGATGTTGCGCACGCCCGGGATGGGGTCGTCGCCCATGACTTCGCGGGTCGGGACCTGCGTCTTGAACATCAGCGCCAGCTTCACGTCGAGCCCGGAGAGCGCCTCCTCGACCCGCGCGCGCACGGTGTCCTTCAGGGCCTCGGAGGGGCTGGCCAGGACCGCGGTCGCCTGTACGGTACCCCCCTCGACGCGGACGTCCTCGAGCGTGCCCAGCTCGAGCATCGGCTTGTCGTAGACGGGATCCAGCACGCGCGCGAGGGCGTCGCGTACGGCTTCGAGGGTCGGCTCGCTCATGCTCGAAAAACTCCAGAGAAGGGGGGCGTGTGTATGAGCATTGGCCCGGACCGCGTCAAGCGCACCCCTGACGCGCCGCGTCGCCCCGATGACGCGACGTGGTTGACGCGGCGTGGCGTGATCGTCCTCGCGTCCCGTGCTTACTTGTTCGTGTGGAGGGCGTCACCTTGGTGTCTTCCACCGACATCTGGGGGGTCGTAGACATGAAGAAGCGAACGCAATCATCGCCTTCCGAGGCGTGGCGCGGCGACTGGGAGGAGAACACCTTCGCCGGGCTCGAGAGCCTGGACGACGCAGGGCGCTCGCGCGCGTCGCTGTGGGGACGCATCGACGCGCGGCCCGACGAGCCCGCGCTGGTCTCGAGCTGCATGCCCGAGATGGGGGAGCTCGAGCTCGAGGCGTGCGCCCGGCTCGCCTGAGCCGCCCGACAGGGACTGGATCGCGCCGGCGAGATGCCGGCGTTTCCTTTTGTGGCGTGGGCCCGCGTCGGCTACGTTTCGGTCATGGGCGTCAAGGTGCTCACCATGGACATCGTCTGCGAGGACTCGGGCCACCAGGTCGTCCCGATGGCGCCCAACTTCTGCATCACGCCCGGCGCGGCGGCCGGCGCCCCGGCGCCGCTCCCGTACCCCATCACGGCGAGCTCCAGCAAGCTCGACCCGGGGACGAGCAAGGTGAAGCAGAAGGGCAAGAAGACGCTCAACGCCAAGAGCAAGGTGAAGTCCTGCAACGGCAACCAGCCCGGCTCGCAGAAGGACGTCAGCACCTTCCAGACCGGCAAGAAGTCCTGGCCATTTCCCGTACCGGCCGTGACGGTGCACTTCGAGGGCATGCCCATCGCCATCACCGGGAATCCCGGGATGGGCAACTCGATGTAGCCTCTCGGCTCCCCGGTGGATCCGCCTCCCCTTCGCACAGGCACTCGCGCAACGGTCGAAGTCATCCCGCATCTGGATGACGTCGACGGCTCCCTCCTCGGCGTCGTGCTGATCAAGCAGCGCTTCGTCGCCTCTCGCCGGGGCGAGGTCTCTCGCGCGTCGGGCGCCACCGTTCACGTGGCCGACGAGCCCTGGGACCCGGACGCGCCCGAGACGAGCTCGATCCGGTTCCCGACGGACCTGTGCACGCGCAAGCCCAGCACCGACGTGCTCGTCGCGGGCAGCGCGGTCGCGCCCTACCGTGAGGCGGTCCGCTCGCTCGACGTCCACGTGCGCGTCGGACCGGTGCAGAAGAGCTTGCGCGTGTTCGGTCCCCGCGTCTGGTACAAGGGCGGCATCGGCAAGATGGTCCTCACCGATCCGGAGCCGTTCGAGGCGGTCGCCGTGCGGTGGGAGGCCGCATGGGGAGGCTCCGACTACGAGACCGATCCGGAGCAGCCGCTCGAGGAGCCCCGCAACCCCAACGGGTGCGGCGTGGTGCGGGACATCGAGGAGCTCGAGGGGAAGCTCGGCCCGCAGGTCGAGGACCCGAACGAGCTCATCAAGAGTCAACGGACCCGACCCAGCCCGGCGGGGCTCGGCGCGATCGGGCGGCACTGGGTGCCGCGGCGGCAGTACGCCGGGACGTGCGACGCGCAGTGGATGGAGGAGCGGATGCCGCTGCTGCCGCTCGACTTCGATCCGCGCTTCTACCAGTGCGCGCCGCCCGATCAGATCACCGCCACGCCGCTGCGGGGCGGCGAGCGGGTCGAGGTGGCGGGCATGCACGAGGAGGGGCCGTTCGCGTTCGAGCTGCCCCGGCTGCGCTTCTTCGTCGGCTTGCAGACCACCGACGCGCTGACCGAGCACCCTCCGCAGCTCGACACCGTGCTCATCGAGCCCAACGAGCGGGCGGCCACGCTGACCTGGCGCAGCGCCGTCAAGCTCCCGCGCCGCGCGGCCGACGTGCGCTTCGTCCAGGTGCACGAGAAGGAGCGCGTGCGATGAGGCGTGTGATGAGGCGAGCGCCGCGACGGGTGCGCGCATGATGGACTCGAGCCTGGCCGTGGCTCACTTCGGTGAGGACAGCTCGCGCGAGCCCGTGCTCGTGGACGTCGGCACGTGCAACGCGCTCGGGCTCGACCCGCACCAGACGTGGGCGTTTCGGCGCGCGGAGCTGACGGCGTTCGTGGAGTCGCCCTTTCGACTCCCGAGCGGAAACGTCCTGTCGTTCGGGCGCGTGCGGCAGCTCGATCCGCGCCTCGTCGGGGTCGAGCGTGTGGTCGCCCTCGCCAGTCGGGCCCTGGACGCCATCGGCGGCACGCTGGCGAAGATCCCGCGCGAGGCGAAGCTCGGTCTGTTCCTCTGCTTGCCCGCGCGATGTGATCTCGAGCGCGGCGATCGGTCGGGCCGCCAGCTGCGCCGTCGCCTCGAGAGCGCGGTGGTCGGGCCCTTCCTCGAGCGCGGCTTCGACGTGGTGGCGCGCTCGGTCGCTCGCGGGCACGCCTCCCTCGCCTACGCGGCGCTCGACGTCGGTCGCATGCTCGAGCAGCGACAGCTGGACGTCGCCGTGGTGCTCGGCGCGGACAGTCACTACGACCCCCTCGTGCTCGAGGCGCACTTCGAGCGAGAGCGCGTGCTCGACTCGGAGTGGCGCGAGGCCTTCGTGCCCGGCGAGGCGGCGACCGCGCTCGTGCTCGCGCGCCCGCAGGTGGCGCGCGAGCTCGGCATGACGCCGATGGCCCGCCTGATGTCGGCGGCGACGGGCGAGGAGGTCGCGACCCGTGACGACGACGTGGGGCTCCTGGGCCTCGGGCTCTCACGCCCGGCGGTCGCGGTCGCCAAGCGGCTGAAGCGCGAGGGGCGTCCGCTCGACTGGTGGCTGTGCGACGTGACGGGGGAGACCTTTCGCATCCAGGAGCTGCAGCTCGCGTGGCCTCGCGCCGCGCACATCGCGATGACGCCCGACGGCAGCCTCGACATGCTCCCGAGCCACTTCGGAGACCTCGGGGCGGCGACCATGCCCACCGGCGTGATGCTCGGCTGCGAGGGGCTCCGCCGCGGCGATCCCGCCGGCACGACCTTCCTCGTGTCGGGCTCGAGCGACGAGGGGCACCGCGGGGTGGTGCTCTTCGAGGTGATCCACCCTCAGCGGGACGCCGCTCCCTCGAGCAGCCGGCCATAGGCCTCGGCGTCGAGCAGGCGCCCTGGCTCGCCTTCCGCGCGGAGGAGCCACACCTCCTCCGGACGCTCGCCGAGCCGCGCGGGGTCCGCGAGCAGATCGGAGTTCGTCGCCACGACCCGCCCACGGCACGGCGCGTAGAGATCGACCGCGCTCTTCGCGCCCACGACGCAGCCGAAGGGCTCGGCCACGCGGAGCTCGGACCCGGGCTCGGGGAGCTCGAGGCGCTCGATGGGGTGCACGAAGCTCAACAGATGTCGCGTGACCCCGACGCGACCGTCCGGCTCCCACCACAGGTGGTCGCGGCTGTAGCGGCGCTCGCTCAAGGGCGCTCGACGGGGATCGAGGCGAGGGCCTCGGCCAAGGCGTCGGAGGTGAAGCCGGCTGCGATGTCGCCGCCGCGCAGCTCGAGCAGGTCGGTCGTGGTGGTGACGAGGACGCGCCCGCGCGCGTCGATCCGCCGGACGTCGAAGCTGCGACGCTCGCTCTCCAGGCTTCCGTCCACCCAGCGCATCAGCCCCGCCGGGTAGTCGGCGCCCACCCACACCTGCTCGGCCGAGGCGGCGACGGCGAGGAGCGGCTGCTCGTGACGGAGGGCGACGCTCCAGCCGTGCGACGAGCCCACGAGGAGAGAGCCGTCGAGCGCCGTCGCGTACGCCTCGTCCTCCGAGCGCATCGTGACGTCCGACAGCACGCAGCCGACAGGCTCGTCCATCGGGATCCAGCGGCCGGCCTGAAAGCGCGCGATCCGCCCCGCGCGCCCCACCGCGAAGCCGGCGTGCCCGCGGCCCGCGACGTGGGAGACGAAGCCGGGCGCGACGAGCGCGTCCCACCCCGACCCCGTCCAGCGCCACATCGAAGGGCCGCCGCCGGGCGCGAGGCCCCAGGCGAACACGTGCCCGGCCCAGCCGCCGACGCCGCTCGTCGTGCCGGGCAGATCGAAGTGGCGGAAGGTCTCGCCGTCCTGTCCGACGTACACGCCGTGGTGGGCCTCCGACACGAACACCGCGCCGTCGTCGGCCTGGAACACATCCGTCAGCCAGCACGCGCCGCCGAGGTGCACCCGCATCCGCCCGCTCTCGAGGCGGCAGAGGAACGACTCGCCGCGGCCAGGCCGGAAGCCCTCCTCGAGGTCGTAGCGCAGCCCGATGAAGTGACAGGCCTCGAGCCCGAGCCCGCTCGCGGCCGCGAACGTGTGGTCCAGCTCCGCCGTCACCTCCCGCGACCGCACGTCACATCTCTCCGGGGTAGGCCTGCGTGGTGTGGACGACGACGGGCGCGGTCTCGAAGACCTCGGGGAGCGCCGCTCGCGCGGACGCGAGGCAGCCGTCGACCCACCGCGCCACCCTCGGGTCGCCCTCGGGGATGGCGTCGTGGAAGACGAACATCAGGGCGATCTTGGGCTGGCCCACCATCGGCAGCGACGATTGCAGCTCGAAGGCCATGTCGTCCTTCACCTCGGGCGCCTCGCCGCGGAAGAAGTCCTGCGCTTCGATGTGCTTCATCAAGTGGCGTTGCAGGGCGCTCGCGGAGTCTTTCACGGTCATGGAGGGCCTCGTCACTGGTAGTGGCCGAACGGGGTGAGGTTCCCAGGCGGGTTCGCGTCGGGCGGCTTGGGGGTGGTGGCCGGCGGCACGCGGGCGTCGGTGCGCTCCCCCGGGGTGCCGATCCGCGCGCCCATCTCCGCGCGGCAGTGCGCGTTCTGCGCGCGGGTCAGGCTGCCCTTGAGGCGCTTCGCCTCCTTCGAGTCCCCCGACGCCTCGGCCGCGTCGATCTGCGCCTGCAGCTCCGCCTGGTACTGCTGCGGCGTCTTGTTCGGGTCACCGCCGGTGGCGGCGGCCTGGTTCTTCGCGACGTTGTCGGCGCAGTGCTGCTTCATGGCGGAGATGGCCGCCTTGCGGAAGTTGTCGATGCAGTCGCCCGCAGTCTCGCCGGTGATCTCCTGTTGCCAGAGGGGCGCGCTGCCGGCCTGGTTGCCCGAGGGGCCGTTCGCGTCCGCCGCCGCGGCCGCGTCTCCCGGCTGTGGGCCCTCGGCGCCGGCCCCGGCCTGCGACTTCTGGGTGCCGGGCTGCGGGTGGCCACCCTCGGGCGCGAGGTTCTCCTCCTGCACGCGCGGCAGGTTCTGGATCCGCGCCGCCTCGTCCGCGTCGAGCTCCCCCGCGGGGTAGGTGTGGTTCGCGGCCGGCGGCGCTTGCCCCACGGTCGGATCCTTGACGCCCTTCCAGGTGCCCGGTGGGTTCGGCGGAGGCTCCGCGCCGAGCGTGGCGCACCCGTCGGCGTTGCACTCCTGCGTGTAGACCCAGTGGTGCTCGCTGTTGGCGGTGGAGGTCGAGCCGTGGTGCGGCATGCAGGGCGCGAGGTTCTCCTCGAAGCCGTCCACCACCGACGTGCACGGGTTGCCGCGGTCGCGCTGATACGCGGAGTTCATCGTCAGGTGCCCGGACTGCGAGCCCGCCAGGTGCATGTCGCGCGGGGTGGGCTTGGGCGGCATGCCGGAGTTCTCGGCGCGCCACTCCGCGAGCGCGTCCTGGGCGCGCTTCCGTCGCCCCGGGGGCTTGTCGGGCGGGAGCCCGAGTCGGTCCCCGTACTTCGCGAGGTTGTATCGATCGGTCTTCAGGCGCGCCTCGCTGATCTGGTCGGCGACGTAGTCGTAGCTGCCGAAGTCCTCCGGCTGGTAGCCGGCGCGCGCGAGCGCCTTGATGCAGGCGGCGGAGAACATCCCGGCCGCGCCGCCCTTGAGGAACGCCATCGGGGTGTGGGGGGCGGGGGTGCTCATCGAAGGGTCTCCGCGGGGGGCGGCGCGTCGGGCTGCGCGTCGGCGCTGAGGAGGCGGCGTCGCCAGGCCGCGGTGCGCCCCTCGGGTGGGTGGTCTTCGGGTGTCTCGGGCTCCGAGAACACACCCGGGAGCGCGGGCTCGTCGCCCCCGAGGTGCGGCGCCAGCGCCGCCGTGACCCGCGCCTGGGCCAGCGGCAGCTCCATCGCGTTGACGTCGCCCACCTCGGGCGCCGCGCCGGCGCGGATGAGGAGCGCGTGCTGGAGCGACATGCACGTCGCGCCGACCTCGGGGCTCCTCAGCGTGGCCGCGGCGCGGTCGAGGTCGAGCCCGAGCGCGCGCGACAGCCGACCGCCGATCAGCGTGAGCCACCCGGCGCCGAGCAGCACTTCGTGCGCGTGCCAGGACGCCGCGTCCGGGTGCTGGACGTCGACCCCGAGGTAGCGCTCGGCCCTGCGAGCCACCGCGCCGAAGGCGTTCCGGGGGAGTTGCTCGTTCCAGGACCACGCGTAGCCCGCCAGCGCCTGGTCGATCGGGGCGGTCTGGGCGATCTCGATCGCGAGCGCCACCAGCTCCTCGGGGTCGCGGTCGATGGGCAGTGTGACTTGCAGGTATCCGGATGGCGCGCCAAGGCGGGGATCGTGCTCGCGATAGACGAAGGCGTGTGACGGCGCGTCCGGGTGATCGACCACGCGGAGCCGGAAGCCCGGGCGCAGGCCGGTCCCGAAGGAGGACGGGGGGAGGGCGTCGATCAGCTCCTCGACCGGGTCGGGCAGGGGGCGCCACCTGGCGTCGGACGCCACGCGGAACAATCGAGGCGGGCTGTGCGAGCGCAGGGCCAGGAAGCTGCGCAGCAGCGAGGGCGCGGTCGTGTGCGCCCACTCCAGGGTGGGCTCGAAGTAGACGGTGAGCTGGAGGACGGGGCGGAGCAGGGTCACGCTCGGGCGGTCCCGGAGATGGACCCGATCCGGCAGGAGCGACGCGCCAAGCTCGCCGCTCATGCCTGCGGCGCTCCTCTCCGGACGCCGACGAGCGCCGCTCTCTGACGCACCACGAGGTCCACCACGTCGAGCGGCGGCGCGGGGGCGTACAGCCCGTGCTCGAGCAGCGCCCACAGCCGATCGCGCTGGAGGAACTCGGGCTCGCACAGCTCGTGCGCCGTCGAGCGCGTCGAGCGCGGCGCCCCCCAGCGGAAGCGCCCCGGCTGGTCGGGCTTCCACCGCTCCCACCACTCCGCCCACGCCTCGGGCGTTCCGTCGAGCAGGCCCGGCGGGGCGTAGGACTCGGGCGCGCGCCCGCGAAACGGCTCCTGGCCCGGCTCGGGTTCGACGATGAGCGCCGCGTCGATGATCGACGCCCCGGTGATGCGCTCGAGCGCGTCGAGGGCTGCGGCCTTCGAGGCCTCGTCGCCGTGCGTGAGGCGGCCCAGCAGGAACGGCACGAAGCGAGGGTGGCCGTACCAGCCGAGGGCGCGGAGCGCGGTCGGTGAGCCGGCGCTGGCGATGTCGTCTTCGAGCACCGGGAGGGCGTCGTCGCCGCCCCCGATCGCGACGAACATCACCGCGTCCGCCCACGCGCCGTCCTGGGCCTGCGTCAACTCCACCGCGCGGTCGAAGCCGATCCGCTGCCGCAGCCTCAGGGCGCTCTCCAGCGCGCCGCGCACGACGTCCTCCGCCTCGTGCTGGAGGAACCAGCCGAGCGCCCCCGGCGGCGCGCCCCCGGCGAAGCTCGGGATGGCGCGGGCGAGCGAGGCGAGCACCCGCGGATCGTCGTCGTTCCCGAGCGCGTCGAAGAGCCCCCGATCCAGCGCGCGGCGGCGGCGCAGCGCCTCGACCGCCATCGCGCGCCAGTCGGGCTCGGCGCGGCGCGCCCACCGCCGCAGCGCGCCGTCGATCCGCGGGTGCGGCGCGAACACCAGCGCGTCGGTGCACATCTCAAGCATGCCCGGCTCGGTCAGCTCCGCGACCTCGAGGAGCCGGACCGCCTGGTCGAACGCGTCGTCCCCCGCGATCGAGAGGAAGAAGAAGACGTTGCCGAACGTGAGCTCGGGGTCGGGGATCGGGCGGTCGTCGAGCAAGTGCACGAGGTGCGGGAAGACCTGAACGCCGCAGGCCGCGATGGCGTCGACCTTGGTGAGGAGCCGCCGCTCGCTCTCCTCGCCGCTCGCCCACGGCTCGGGGTCGGTGCATCGGCGCATCCGCCCGAGCATCGCGAGGTCGTCCATGCAGTCGCGCGCGCGCTCGCGGACGAGCGTTTCGTCGGTGATGGCCTCGCCGAAGCGCTCGCGGATCAGGGCCTCGTCGAGCCGTGGCGGGGGTGGTGCGAGCGCGGGCGGCGGCGCTTCTTCCTCCTCCTCCTCCTCCGCGTCCGCTTCGAACGCGGCGAGCCGCTCTCGGTGCGCGGCGGCCAGCGAGAGCAGCGCCTCGAGCGTCTTGGGCGCGGCGGGGATCACCTCGGGCTCGGCGACCGGGATCGACGGCGGGCGCGCCTCGAGCGGGATGGCGGGCCGGAGCACGCGGCGCCGCAGATCGAGGAGCCGCGGGGTGTGCATGCTCGCCGCGAGCCAGACGCGCGCGGCGCCCTCGGTGGGCAGGCTGAGACCGTCGACGAGCGACCAGCTCACCTGCTGGAGCGAGCCAAGCGCCCGGGCGATGGTGGCCGCGGCGCGCTCCGCGACCGGGTCCTCGCTCGGGACGGTCATGAGCTGCGCCAACGCCTCGCGCACCCGGTCGACCGCCGCCTTCGTCTCGGCGCGATACAGGGCGTGGTCGCCGAGGTCGGCCAGGGCCGCGTAGACGTGCTCGAGCGCCGCGCCGAGGGCCCGCTCCGCCTCCTCGAGCGGGAGGCGGTCGTCCTCGATCTTCGTCACCAGGAGCAGGGCGCCGTCCAGCTCCGCCCGGATCTCGGGGAGACGCGCCCCGTGCCCCGGCGCGTCCGGTGTGGTGTCCCTGCGCGGGTGTCCCTGAGCGCCGTCCATGGGGTCCCTCAGTTGAGCTTGATCATCGCGGCGAGCACCTTCGCGAGGGTCCGCGCGCGGGTCAACACCCGATCCCCGTAGACCTCGATCTCGCGCGCCTTGGCCCGCACGAAGGCGCCCGGGACGCGGAGCAAGACCTCCTCCTCCGCGGTCACCTTCAGCGAGCGGACGGAGTGCTCGACCCGCCCCTCCGGGTCGACGGTCAAGGCGCGCCGCGTGGCCACGACGCCCACGATGGTCGGCTCCCCGGCGGCGTCCACCAGCACACGCGCGCCCGCCGCGTGCGCCTCGTCCAGGAGCGCCGGGTCGACGCTCTCGTCCACCGCGAGGTCGCGCTGCACCGCGCCGAGATCCACGCGCCAGCGCCCGCCTTCGGCCGGCTCGAGCAGCTTCCCCAGCAGCACCGGGGCCTGGGTGTAGACGAGCCGCGGCGCCGCCTCGGGGGCCTCTCGCTCGTCTTCGATGCTCAGCTTCGCGTGCATGTCCTCACCTTTCCGTCGACGTCGAGCTCATCCGGGAGCGATGGCCGGAGGCTCCGCCTCGATCGTGCTGCCTTCGACCGTCACCTGGATGTCGCCCTTGAAGGAGATCCCGCTCTTGTCGATGATCACCTCGCCGCCGCCACACTTGAGCGTGATGGTCTCCGAGGCGTCCAGCGAGACGCTCGCCGCGGTGACCGCGCAGATCCCGGAGGCCGTCGCTGCGTAGCCCTTGCCGAGCGTCCACTTGGACGACGCCGTGTTGAGCGCGATCGCGCCCGTGGCCTCGACCCCGAAGCCCTCCGCCGCGTTGACGAAGTAGACGCCGACCGTCTCGGTCTTGCTCGCGCAGCTCTCCGAGTGGCCGCCCTTGACGAGCTCGGCCCGCGCGGCGCCCACGGTCTCGGTGCTGGAGCCGCCGACGTTGAAGCTGACGCCGTACGCGGAGTTGATGGCGCCGAGCGCGCCGATCGTCTCGGTCATGTCCGCGCCCACCACGGTGCCCCAGACCCCCGAGCCGCCTCCGCCGCCGCCGCCGCCGCCGCCGCCGCCGTCACCGCCGCCGTCGCCGCCTCCGAGCCCGGCCGCGGCGAGCGCGTCGTTCGCGACCGCGGACGCCATGCCGCCGGCCATGCCCGCGAGATCGGGCGGGGTGGTGGCCTCGCTGATGGATCCGAGCGTGTCGCCATAGAGCGCGACCGCAGGGTTGTCGGCGCCGAGGATGGCGGACGCGGGGCCGGCGAGGCTCGACGCCTCTCCGAGCGCGCCGCTGACCGCGTCGAGCGCGGGCTGGATCGGCGCGAGCAGGGCGCCCTGGACGCGGTCGGCCGCCTGCGCGGCGGCTCCCTCCGCGGCCGCGATGGCCTCGCTCGCGATGATCTTCAGCACGGCCGCGAGCGGGTTGCCGATCATCATGTTCTCGAGCCCGCCGACGCTGATCGTCGTGGAGGCCGCGACCGACTCGGCGGCGTTGCCGCTCACCCGCACGGTCCGATTGCCGCCGACGTCGAGGGAGTGATCGCCGCCCACGGCGCCGTCGTGGTTCGCCTCGAGGGAGATGGTGTGGTCGGCGCCGACCGAGAACGTGCGGTTCGCGCCGACCTGGTGCGCCATCACGTTCGCGGTCTGCATGTTCTTGCTGTCGACCGCGTTGATGGTGAGGTCCTTGCCCGCGTTGACGCCCACCTTCTGCGAGCCCGCCGCGTCGTCGAACATCACCTCGTTGATCGCGCCTGCGCCCGGGGACGAGACGCTGCGGTGCCCCGTGACCGTCTTCTGCGCGGGCAGCGAGTAGGCCGGCGTGTGCAGCGGGTTGAAGAGGTGGCCGAGCACCACCGGGCGATCGGGGTCTCCCTCGTAGAACTGGACGAGCACCTCCCAGCCGATGCGCGGGATCATGACCGAGCCGGTCGTGTGCTCCTGCGTCGGGCGAATCCAGCACGTGGTCTTCTCGTCGAGCTGGCCGTCGAGATCCCAATGGAACTGCACCTTGACTCGGCCGTGCTCGTCGCAGTGGATCTCCTCGCCCGCGGGGCCGGTCACGCGCGCCGTCTGCACCCCGAAGATCTGCGGGCGCGGCGTGCGCCGCTCCGGGCGGACGAGCTGGTCGCGAGGCACGCACTCGAAGGAGACGCGGTGTCGCTCGGCGGCGGGGACGGAGAGCGGGCCGGCGTCGTTGGCCGACGGGTGCAGGACGAACGCGACGTCCACGCTCGTCACCACGTGCTCGCCCGCGGCGCTCGGGTGGTCGAGCAGCTCGAAGCGGCGCCCCGGGGCGAGGGCGAGGAAGTCCGTCTGCCCGCGCGCGGTCCGCCTCCGCCGGGCGCGCTCCTCCAGCCGCACCGCCGCTCGTCGCTGCGCCTCGCCGCCGACCGCGTGGCCGCCCGGGTACTCGTAGTGCTCGCGCGCGTGCGGCTCGTCGTTCTCGGCCTCTGCGCTCAGGTCCAGCGACGGATGCAGGCCGTCGTAGTCGTCGAGCGCGACCTTGCCCTCCACGAGCTTGCGGCGGCGCTGCCAGCCGAACACCCGGCTGTCGCCGAGGGTGTCGTGGGCCCGATCGCCGAAGGTGAAGCGCAGCGTGCCGCCCGCGATCGGCTCCACCCGGTCCGACGCGTCGAAGAAGACCATCACCGCCGAGGCCGCGTCGTGCTCGAACGTGTACGCGATCCCCTCGTCCTCGAGCAGCCGGCTGACGAAGTCCCACTCGGACTCGTCGTACTGCACGCAGTAGGTCCGGGTCTCGTAGCTCCCCTGGATGTCCCAGCGGAAGAGGTCCTCTCCGAGCCCCGCGGCCGTGAACACCTGCCTGACGATGTCCGGCACGGTCAGCTCCTGGAAGATCCGGTAGCCGCGCCGACGGACCAAGCGGCGCTGCGTGGGGCGGAGCTCGAGCCGCGCCCGCAGGACCTCCGGGGTCGGCGTGCCGATGAGCGCGACCTGCTCGATCGACCCGTGCACGTGCCGCTCGTTGCCCTGCTCGTCCGCGATCACGACGTAAGCCGCCGCGCCGACCGCCGCGTCGAGATCGAGGTCGTCCGTCTCGATGTCGACCTGATAGGCGTAGGGCTGGCTGATGCTCTCGACCCCGCGGACGGCGAGGACCTGCGGCGTCGCCGAGCAGGCCGCCGTGCTGAGGAACGCGCGGATGTAGGTGGAGTCTGCCATCAGCCGCTCTTGTGCATGATCTGGTTGAGGGCCTTCGCGTTCTTCAGGGTGACCTTCGGCGCCTTCACCTTGACCATGCCCGCGCTGTTGATCTCGATGCTGCCTCCGCCGCCGCGGAAGACGAGCTTGCTCTTGCCCTCGAAGACGATGTTCTTCGCCTTCACCTTCAGCGCGCCGCCCGCCGTGAGCGCCACGGCGCCCTTCGCGTCGTCGGTGCGGCCGCCGCCCGCCTTCACGGTCTCCACCGCCGCGTTCATCGTGTAGGCCGCGTCACACGAGACGGCGACGTTCTTGGCCTTGATGAACTTCAGCGCGCCGATCGACTCGCTGTAGCTCCCCGTGATGGAGAGGCCCCGCGCGCCGCCGGCCAGCTCCGCCCACGCCGCGCCCACGTCGATCGACGCGTCGCCGACCACGGTGCGCGCGTACCCGGCGATGCCGGTCAGACACTGCAGCGAGCCGACCGTGCGGCTCAGCGACGCGCCCGCGTCCTCGGAGTGATCGCCGCCGACCTGCACCATGCGGTTGCCACCGATGGAGACGCCCAGGTCGGCGCCGGTTCCGTCTCCGTACTCGCCGCCGACGTCGACCGTCTGGTTCGCGCCGACGCTCAGCGAGCGGTTGCCGGTCACGCTCGTGGACTGGTCGGCCTTGACGCTGAGGGTCTCGTTGCTGCCGACGTCGCGCGTCTGGTTCGCGCCCACCTCCCACTGCGTGTCGTTGTCGACGGAGACGGTCAGATCCTTGGACGCGTTGAGGAAGATCTCCTCCGAGCCCGCCGCGTCCTCGAAGCGGAGCTCGTTCGAACCGGGCCCTCCTTCGGTCGTGGCGGTCTGCATGCTGCTGCGGGTGTTGCCCCCCGGCAGCGCGTAGGGCGGCGGGTGCTCGGCCTCGTAGAGGTGGCCGGTGACCGAGGGGCGATCGACGTCGCCCAGCTCGAAGCCGACGATCATCTCGAAGTCCACGCGGGGGTGGATCATCGAGCCGCCGAGCGCCTTCTGGTTCACGCGGAGCCACGTGCTGCTGCCGTCGTCCGTGACGCCCGACCGATCCCACGGGAAGCGGACCTTCACGCGGCCGTAGTCGTCGGTGTGGATCTCCTCGCCGCCGGGCACCGTCACCCACGCGTGCTGCACGCCGGGCACCAGCGGGGCGGCGGCCGCCTCGAGGGGACGGAAGGGCACGTCGAGCGGGATCAGCTCCATGCGGTTCTCGTAGCGCGTCGCGGTTCCCATCCTGGAGCCGTCCGCGCCGGCGTCCGCGGGGACCAGCCGGTGCTCCACCGCGATGGGGAGGAAGTCGCCGTCGAGGTCCGCGCGCGGCGCCCCGATGGCCGAGAAGAACCGGCCCGCCATCACGCGCGGCACGTTGCTCTCTACCTCGTGAGTGCAGGTCCGGACGCGCAGGCGCTCGAGCGCGCGGTCCGCCAGCCGCTGCCCCCGGCCCGTGTCCGTGTAGCCCGCGGGGTGGAGATAGACCTCGCGCCCCGTCGCTTCGTCGGCCTCGGCGGTGACGCGCAGATCGGTGGCCGGCGCCGCCAGGTCGTAGTCGTTGAGCATCACCTGATCGGAGGCCACCCGGCGCACGAGCGCCTGACGCAGCAGCCCCTCGCGCGACGCGGCCTCGAGCGAGACGTGCTCGAGGATCGACGTCCCCTCGATGGCGGAGAACGCGGTGTCGTCGTCGAAGAACACGACGCGCTCCGCGGTGGCGTCCTGCTCGACGAGGAACGAGATGCCCTCCTCGTGCAGGAGACGCGTCATGAAGTCGTAGTCGCTCTCCCCGTACTGGACGACGTTCGCGTGCGCCTCGTAGTCGGCGTTGATGGACCACTCGCAGATGGCGTCGACGCCAGCGCGCGCCAGCACGTCCCGCGCGATGTCGGGCACGCTCATCTCCTGGAAGATGCGGTGGTCGCGCCCCAGCTCGAGGAGCGTGAGCTTCGAGCCGAACGTGAGCTCCACCTCGAACGCGTCCTCGTCCAGCGCAGTCTCGTCGACCTCGAGCACGACGCCGTGGAAGGCGCGCCCCTCCTGGCTCTCGACGAAGAGCTCCAGCGAGACGTCCTTCCCCACCAGGGCGTCGAGGTCGACCGGCTCCTGGGTCTGGGCGCGCACCCGCGCGCGGGTCGGGCGGAAGAGGCGCTCGTGGATCTCGGCGAAGGTCACCTCCCACCGCTCCGAGGCGGCGCCGTCGATCGTCAGGCTGTGTCGGCTGGCGGTCATCAGAGCTTGTAGTCCGTGGTGCCCTTGATCATGAGCGTCGGTCCGCCCTTGCCGCCGAACTTCTTGGCGTCGACGGTGATGGAGCCGCCGAGGGTGATCTTGCCCCCGCCCCCCTTCAGCGTGGCGCTGCCCGCGGTGACCCGGACCTGCGAGCCCGAGAACATCGCGTCGTCGCCGCAGGTGATCGAGATCACGCCGCCGGCCGTGACCGCGATGGCGCCCTTGGCGCCGTAGGTCACGTCGGTCCCGGTCTTCACCGTGACCGCGCCGCTGGTCAGGGACTTCACGCCGCCGATCTGCTCGGCGTGCTCGCCGGGCGTGATGATGGCCTTGGCGGCGGCGACCGTCTCGGTCTTGTTGCCGCCCACCGTCTCCGCGATGGCGGTGGCGCTCGCGATGGTCTGCACCGCCCCGACCGTCCGCGTCAGCGAGCCGTTGATGGTCTCGGTGATCTCGTTGGCGAGCACGTTCATCAGCCCGCCGATGGTCTCGCTCCGGTCGGCCCCGGTGGAGAAGCCGAAGTTGCCCGTGATCCCCCAGTCGTCGTTGCCGCCGACGCTGACCGTCTTGGAGCCCGCCGTCTCGGTGGCCGCGTTGGCGCTGACGCTGATGGCCTGGTTCGCGCCGACCGTCCCGCTCTCGTCTCCGCCCACCGCCGAGGTCATCACGCCCCCGACCGACTCGCTCGCGTCGACCCCCACCGTCTCGTTCTCGTCGTTGGCGACGACCACGCCCAGATCCTTCGAGGCGTGGAGGAACCAGTCCATGCCGCCGTTGCCGTCCTGCAGCCGGATCTCGTTCGTCGAGCCGCCGCCGGGCGAGGTCGAGGACTGCAGGGACATCTGCGTCTTCTCGGCCGGGAGGCCATATGGGGGCAGGGTCTCTTGATTGTAGATCTTGTGCAGGGCCACCGGCCGGTCGGGGTCGCCGTCCTCGAACGCCACGTGCAGCTCCCAGCCGAGGCGCGGGAGGATCATCGCGCCCTGCGTGTTCATCTGCGCGAAGCGGATCCAGCAGCTCGAGGTGTCGTCCAGCGGGTTCTCGCGGTCCCAGTAGAAGTGGACCTTGACCCGGCCGTGCGCGTCGACGTGGATCTCCTCCCCCGCGGGCCCGGTCACCACCGCGCTCTCCAGCCCGCGCACGAGCGGCTTGGGCGTGACGCGCGGGGGCCGGAACGGGACGTCCGAGGGGAGGGCCGTGAACTGGCTCTCGTATTCGCCGACGGCCGAGGCGCCGGCCTCGCTCCGCTCGGGCACGCGCAGCGCGTGGGTGATGTCCCGCAGGAGGTACTCGCGCGCCAGGGTGGCGGGCTCGACGAGGGTGAGCTCGAACTTGGTCCCGGGGGCGAGCCGCAGGCAGCTCGCGTGGCCGGTCAGCTCGACGCGTCGGCTCCACGCCTCCTCGAGCCGGACGTTCGCCAGGCGACCGCCGTCCGCCGCGTCCCCGTAGCCGCCCGGGTACTCGTAGAGGCGCTGCTGACCTTCCTCGCCGTTCTGCGCCTCGACGGGCGCGTCCGGCGTCTCGAAGTTCCAGTCGCGCGAGAGGTACTGATCGTGCGCCGGCTGCGCGCGCAGGAGCGGATGCCAGACCGCGTCGGTCTCCTGCTCCTCGTGGCTCTGGACCGGGAGGAAAGGGTCTCCGTCGATCGGGCGATGCACGCTCGGGCCGTCGCCCAGGCAGAGCACGTGGTCGACCTCGGAGTGCTCGAACCAGTAGAAGATCCCCTCGTCCTCGAGGAGGCGGAGCACGAAGGCCAGCTCGCTCTCCTTCCACTGGGTCGTGTACGGGCGCACGGGGTATTCGCCCTGCGTGTCCCAGCGGAAGGCGTCGCTCGGGATGCCCGCGTCGGCGAAGACCTGCGTGATGATGTCGACGACGTTCAGGTCCTGGAAGATGCGGCTCCGGACGCGGTAAGCGAGGCCGTGCACGGTGGGGCGCAGCCGGAAGGCGTAGCGATGCCAGCCCTCGTCCGCGTCCAGGTGCTGGGCCTCTTCGATCACGCCGTGCCACGAGCGCGACTCCGTCGACGTGGCGCCTTCGGGAGACAGCGTGACCGCCATCGTCGACCACAGCATCGCGTGCAGATCGATCTCTGCGTCGGGGCTGAGCAGCTCGACGTGTACGTCGAACGCGCGTGACAGCCCCTCGTCGACTCTGAGCCCCACGACCGTGGACTCGACCGCGACGTCTTGGTGATCGACGCGTGCCCGAACGCGCACTCGGTTCTCCCCTCCCGATGCCCCTGCCGTCCCCGAGATACCATGGCGATGGCGGCTGAGCCATCGTCGACGAGCCGTTTCCGCTGGGAGCGCTCGCCACTCAGTCGGGCTGGAAGATGCGCTCCTGCGAGCCGTCGTCGTCGTAGAACACCGCCGCCCGGTCGAACGTGATCGCGCCGAACGTGTTGACCGCGATCGCGAACACCAGCAGGAGGTGGAAGCCCACCCCGAAGCGGCGGCCGCTCAGCGCCAGCAGCACGATCAGCCCGGGCATGTAGTCCAGGCTGAAGCGATAGCCGAACTGCACCCAGCCGCTGTTCTGGTAGCAGAGGTCGAGGAGGGCCACGAGCGCGGTCCCGATGAAGAGGCCCACCATCAGCGGGCTCACCTTCTTCGGCCAGAGCGCGGGGACCAGGTTGGGGGACGTGATCCAGAGCGCGAGCCCGTGACGGCTGATCATCACGTAGGGCGGCAGCGCGCTGAGCCACGGGAACGCGGCCAGCATCACCGCGAGGTTCTTCGCGAAGTAGTGGAAGTTGAACAGCCCCCACTTCTCGATGCGCGGCCGCCAGCGGATCATCAAGAACTCGTGGCCGAACTCGAAGGGGCTGCCGAAGCGCGCGGCGTTCATCCACATCGCGACGCCGCCGATGGCGAGGATGGGGGCGGCGAAGAGCAGGCACGGCTTGATGACGCGGCGCCAGTCGGTCTCGAGGAGCCAGACCCAGGCGCGCCGCCAGATCGAGGCGCCGTCGTGCAGGGTGCGCGGCTCGGGGCGGCGGAAGTGACGCATCGCCTCGAGCAAGAAGAAGAGGGCCCAGGGCGCGGTGCTCGGCCGCGTCATGAAGCAGAGCCCGAGCATCAGCCCGGCCAGGATCGGGTTCTTCAGCCCGATGCTCCAGTACAGGAACAGGACGAGGAGCAGCGACGCGACGACGTGCGCGCTGAACCACACCGAGCCCTGCACGCTCGTGAAGAAGTAGACGCTCCCGAACGCGAAGACCGTGACGAGCGAGAGATCCTCACGCGGGCTGCGGGGGCTCAGCTCCTCTTCGCGCAGCCGTCGCAGCAGCACGTAGAGGAAGGCGGGCGCGAGGCCGGCGAGGAGCGCCCAGATGAGCGGGTCCGAGAAGTCGGTGCCGAAGATGGCCACCACCGGGGCGAGCACCGCGGCGGGGAAGGGCGGGAAGCTGACGTACCAGCGGTAGCGCGGCTCGGCCCGGTGCTGCGCGATGGGTGGGCAGACCTCGCCCGTCTCGCTGTCGACGCAGGCCCAGTCGTTGAAGCCGGGCGGGCGGCCGCCGAGGACCGACAGCTCGCCGTTCAGCCAGCTCTCGGCCAGGTGCGCGAAGTGGTTGTTGGGTGAAGGCCCCTCGGTGCGCGGCCCCGTGACCAGCACGTAGACCGCCGCGGTGACGGCGAAGACGATCAGCGGGACCAGCCATCGACGCGCGCGCGGCGGCGCCTTCACTTCGGGGTCCTCGGACACGGCGCGCGAGGATAGCCCATGCGGACTCCGACGCACCCGAAAGCGGCCCTGTGCACACAGGCCGTGCGCGGTCTAGCAGTGTCCGGCAAAGATGACTGCGCGCGCCTCGCCGGCGGGACGGCGCGCCCAGCGCGCCAGTCGCTCCTCCGAAATGCTTCAGCATTTCGTCGTCGGCCCGGCGCGCTGGACACGCC
>SHBB01000229.1 GCA_004213565.1 Sandaracinaceae bacterium | reverse complement strand
GGCCGCTACCGCGTCCGAGGCCGCTACCGCGTCCGAGGCCGCTACCGCGTCCGAATCCGCGTCCGAGTCCGCTACCGCGTCCGAGGCCGCTACCGCGTCCGAATCCGCTACCGCGTCCGAGTCCGCTTCTGAGGCCGCGTCCGAGTCCGAGGCCGCGTCCGAGGGCCCCTCCGAGGAGGCTGCCGCTTCGGAGGAGGCTGCCGCGTCCGAGGAGGCTCCCGGGTCTGGGTCCGGGGCCGCCGCCGCGGCGACCGCTGCGGCCGAGGTGGCTGCCACGGCCGCGGCCGCAGCCAAGAGCGCCGCCGCTGCCGCGACCGCCGCGGCGGCGAAGGCAGCCGAGGCCGAGCAGGATGACGCCGACTCGGACGAGGCTGACTCGGACTCCGACGATTCGGGCGACGCCGACGCCGACGCGGGCGACGCCGACTCGGACACGGACGATTCAGACGACGCCAACTCGGACACGGACGATTCAGACGACGACGATTCGGGCGACGACGCCGAGGCAGCCGCGGCGTCTCCAGGTGGTGCGCCGCGCAAGAAGAAGAAGAAGACGAAGCGCAAGAAGACCAAGCGCGAGCGGAAGCAGCAGGCGCGGGCCCGGAAGCGGGAGCGCAAGAAGAAGCAGAAGGAGCCCGACGACGCTCCCGCCCCCGCGGCGGCCAGCGGAGGCTCCGGGGCGTCCGCGCCCAGCCCGAAGAAGAAGAAGAAGGCGCCCGCGCCCGAGACGGACTCGGGGCGACCGTCCGGTCGAACCTCCGTGCGGCCCGCGGCGCCGGAGCCGGAGCCCGCGAAGGAGAAGCCGACCATCAGCGCCGGGTTCTGGCCCCTGCTCGTGGTGCTCGGCGTCGTCGCGCTGATCGCGGTCTACGTCCTCTTCTTCCGGGACTGATCTCCCGGAGGACCGCGGCGACTACGCGGGCAGCTCGATGCGAAAGCGCGCGGCGAAGACGGGCACGCCATGCGCGTCTCCGTCCCGCTCGAGTGACTCCCACGCGATCGTGTGGTCCTCGGCGCCGTTGCGGCGGAGCACCTCGGCGATGAAGGTCTCCGTCACGATCTGATACCAGCGCACGATCGGCCCGGGCAGGCCGCGGCAGACGCCGGACACCACGCGCCCGTCGGCGCTCGACTCGACGGCGACGAAGTCGAAGTACGACGCGTTGAGCGAGGGGACCCGGAGCGCGAGCGAGCGCGCGCTCAGCACGCGGAGGAGCACCCGTCGGACCAGCCCGAGATCGCGCTCCACCTGATGCTGCGCGCGAACCCGCACGAACTCCTCGAAGGGCTTGCCGACGACCTTCCCGCACGCGCGGCCGGCCTGGATGAGGGGCCAGACGTCGTACCAGCTCGTCGTGAAGAACGTCTGGGCGAAGAAGCGCTGGAGCGCGGGATCGTCGAGCGCCTCCCCCTGCGCGGCCAGGCCCCCGGGCAGGCCCTCCCGGACGAACTCCATGTGGAACGCGTACGCCGTCCCCTTGATGCGGAAAGGGGACTCCCCCACCGCCCACGGCCACTCCGTCGGTAACTCGTCGGTCCGCACCCGTCGCCCAGGATACTCCCTTCCCGGCCACGGGACGAAATGGACCAGGCTCCTGACAGCACGTTGGCAGGAGAAGGCCCGCGAACCGAGCCTGGTCGGAGCGACACCCGCCGGCCCATGCCATCCTGATCGCTCGCATGACCGACCCCCTCTCCTTCGCGCATCGCTGCACTCGACGATGGTTCGAGACCTCGTTCGAGGCGCCGACCGCCGCGCAGGCGGAGGGCTGGCCCCCGATCACCTCGGGAGACTCGACGCTCCTGCTCGCGCCGACCGGGAGCGGCAAGACGCTCAGCGCCTTCCTCGTCGCGATCGACCGCCTGATGTTCGGCCCGCCGAAGGCCGACCCGGGCGTCCGCGTGCTCTACATCTCGCCGCTCAAGGCGCTGGGCGTGGACGTGGAGCGCAACCTGCGCGCGCCGCTCAACGGCATCCGCGTCACGGCCGAGCGCGCGGGGGACGCGCACCGGGTGCCGAGCGTGGCCGTGCGGAGCGGCGACACCCCGCAGTCCGAGCGCGAGAAGATGCGGCGCAACCCGCCCGACATCCTCATCACCACCCCCGAGTCGCTCTACCTGATCCTGACGTCGCGGGCGCGGGAGATGCTGAAGACGGTCGAGACGGTGATCGTCGACGAGATCCACTCGATGGTGGACACGAAGCGAGGCGCGCACCTGGCCTTGTCGCTCGAGCGCATGCAGTCGATGCTCGACCACCCGGTGCAGCGGATCGGGCTGAGCGCGACGCAGCGCCCCCTCGACGAGGTCGCGCGCTTCCTCGGCGGCTTCGAAGTGAGCGGGGACCGAACGCGGGCGCGGCCCGTGTGCATCGTCGACGCCAGCTCGCGCAAGGACTTCGATCTGAAGGTCGAGGTCCCCGTCGAGGACATGGCCAAGCTCGCCGAGGTGGAGGAGCTGCAGAGCGGGCCCGCCGCCGCCGGGCCGCGGCGCACCTCCATCTGGCCGTCGATCCATCCGCGCCTCGTGGAGCTGATCCGCGCGCACCGCTCGACGATGATCTTCTGCAACTCGCGGCGGCTCGCCGAGCGCCTCGCGCAGGCGCTGAACGAGCTGGCCGAGGAGGAGATCGCCAAGGCCCACCACGGCTCGGTGGCGAAGGACATCCGCGCGGAGATCGAAGATCAGCTCAAGCGCGGCGAGCTGCCCGCGATCGTGGCCACGAGCTCGCTCGAGCTCGGAATCGACATGGGCGCGGTGGATCTCGTGATCCAGATCGAGGCGCCGCCCTCCGTCGCGTCGGGCGTGCAGCGCATCGGGCGCGCGGGCCACCACGTGGGCGCGGTGAGCCGCGGCGTGATGTTCCCCAAGTTCCGCGGTGACCTGCTCGCCTGCGCCGCGGTGACCGGGCACGTGGTGGAGGGCAAGGTCGAACAGACCTTCTACCCGAAGAACCCGCTCGACGTGCTCGCGCAGCAGATCGTCGCGCACGTCGTCGACACCCAGCGCACGGTCGAGGAGGTCTTCGATCTGGTCCGCGGCGCGGCGCCCTTCACGGAGCTGCCCCGCCGGAGCTTCGAGGGCGTGCTCGACATGCTCAGCGGCCGCTACCCGAGCGAGGAGATGGGCAGCTCGCTCCGGCCGCGCGTCACCTGGGACCGCATCGCCGGCACCCTCAGCGCGCGGCGGGGCGCGCGGATGCTCGCCATCTCGAACGGCGGCACGATCCCGGACCGCGGCCTCTACGGCGTGTTCCTCGCGTCGAGCGACAAGCCCATCCGCGTCGGCGAGCTCGACGAGGAGATGGTCTACGAGTCTCGCGAGGGCGACGTCTTCCTCCTCGGCGCCAGCTCGTGGCGCATCGAGGAGATCACCCACGACCGCGTCCTCGTGACCCCGGCCCCGGGCGAGCCCGGCAAGATGCCTTTCTGGCATGGAGATCGCCCCGGCCGCCCGCTCGAGTTCGGCAAGGCGATCGGCGCGCTCACCCGCGAGCTGTCGTCCACCACGCGGCCGGCCGCGCTGAAGAAGCTCGAGTCGCACCACGCGCTGGACCCCCGCGCGGCCGAGAACCTCCTGCGCTACCTCGAGGACCAGAGCGAGGCGACGGGGCGGCTGCCCACGGACCGCGCGATCGTCATCGAGCGCTTCATCGACGAGATCGGCGACTGGGTGGTGACGGTCCTGTCGCCCTTCGGCGCCCGCGTGCACGCCCCATGGAGCACGGCCGTCAACCAGCGCCTCGCGCACGAGCTCGGCCTCGATCCGGACGTCATGTACTCGGACGACGGGATGGTGTTCCGGCTGCCGGACGCCGACGAGCCGCCGGACGACGCCTGGTTCCTGCCCGACCCGGAGGAGGTCGAGCGGCTCATCGTCGACCAGCTCCCGTCCACGAGCCTCTTCGCGGCGCGCTTCCGTGAGAACGCCGGCCGCGCGCTGCTCTTGCCGAAGCGGCGCCCCGGTCAGCGCACGCCGCTCTGGGCGCAGCGCCGCAAGGCCGCGCAGCTCCTGAAGGTCGCGTCGCGCTTCAGCGACTTCCCGATCGTGCTCGAGACGTACCGGGAGTGCCTGCGCGACGTCTTCGATCTCCCGGGGCTGATCGAGATCCTGACCGACATCCGGGAGCGGCGGATCCTCGTCACGAGCGTCAAGACGCGCTCGCCCTCGCCCTTCGCGTCGTCGCTGCTGTTCAACTACGTCGCGAGCTTCATCTACGAGGGCGACGTGCCGCTGGCCGAGCGGCGCTCGCAGATGCTCACGCTCGATCACGCCCAGCTGCGCGAGCTCCTCGGCGAGCCCGAGCTGCGCGAGCTGCTGGATCTGGAGGCGATCCACGAGGTGGAGCATCGCCTCCAGCGTCTGAGCGGCCGGCTCGTCGGGCACGTCGACGCGCTGCACGACCTCTTGCTCGGGCTCGGTGACCTGAGCCGCGCGGAGATCGAGGCGCGCTGCGAGGACGCCGCCGACGTCGAGGGCTGGCTCACCGCGCTGACGCGCGCGCGGCGGGTGGTGCCGGTCTCCATCGCGGACGAGCCGCGCTTCATCGCGGTCGAGGACATGGCGCGCTACCGCGACGGCCTCGGGCTCGTGCCGCCGCAGGGCTTGCCGCAGGCCTTGCTCGAGGCGGTGCACGATCCCCTCGGCGAGCTCGTCGCGCGCTACGCCCGCACGCACGGGCCGTTCACCGTCGAGGCGCTCGCCGACCGCTACGGGCTCGGGGTGGGCGCCGTGCGCATCGTGCTCGAGCGGCTGCAGGAGGCGGACAAGGTGCTCGAGGGCGAGCTGCTCCCGGGCGGGCGCACGCGCGAGTGGGTCGGCGTCGACGTGCTGCGGCAGATCAAGCAGCGCTCGCTCGCGAAGCTGCGCCAGCAGATCGAGCCGGTGGAGCCGGACGCGCTCGCCCGCTTCGCGCTCGACTGGCACGGGATCGGCCGAGGGCGCTCGGGCCCGGAGGCCCTGGTGAGCGTCATCGAGCAGCTCCAGGGCGCGCCGATCCCGGCGTCGTCCCTCGAGGCGCACACCCTGCCCTCCCGGCTGCGCGGCTACGACCGCCGCGATCTCGACGAGCTGTGCGCGAGCGGCGAGGTGATCTGGCGCGGGGTCGGCTCGCTCGGGCCGAAAGACGGGCGCGTCGCGCTCTACCTCGCCGACCACTACGCGCTGCTCGCGCCGCCGCCCGAGCCCGTCGAGGGAGCGCTCGCGGGCCAGATCCGTGACTGCCTCTCGCAGCGCGGCGCGGTCTTCTTCCGCGAGCTGACCGACGCGACGGGCGGCTTCTCGCACGACGTGCTGGAGACCCTCTGGGACATGGTCTGGGCGGGCGAGGTGACCAACGACACGCTCATGCCCGTCCGCCACCTGCGCGGCGGGGACGAGCGACCGCGCGGGAGGCAGCGGCTCTTCAAGCGGGCCACGCGCCGGGCGGGCCCTCCGGGGTCCGAGGGGCGCTGGTCGCTGCTGCCCACGGTGGAGGGGCCCACGCCGACCGAGCGGGCCGAGGCGCTCGCGACCCAGCTCCTGGAGAGGCATGGCGTGCTGACGCGAGAGGCCGTGCAGTCGGAGGGGATCCCCGGCGGCTTCTCGGCGGTGTACCCGGTGCTCAAGGCCATGGAGCAGGCCGGGCGAGTGCGGCGCGGCTACTTCGTGGCGGGGCTCGGCGCCGCGCAGTTCGCGCTGCCGGGCGCAGAGGATCGCCTGCGCAAGCACCGCGAGGCGGAGGACGAGGACGAGGTCCGGCTCATCGCCTCCGACGACCCCGCGAACGTGTACGGCGCCGCGATCCGCTGGCCGGAGTCTTCGGGGCGGCCGGCCCGCACCGCGGGGGCGCGAGTGGTCCTGCGCGCGGGGCACCTCGTGGGCTACGTCGGCAAGACGGGGCACAGCGTCACGACGTTCCTGCCGCCGGTCGACGAGCCCCTCGACCACGCCCGCGCGATCGCGGCGCTGGTCCGCGGCCTGGCCGACGCGTCGGGCCGGGGCCGCAACGCGCGCGCGGTCCTGCTCAAGCGCGTCGACGGGGGCGACCCGGCCGAGTCCGTGCTCGCCGAGCCGCTTCGGGGGGCGGGCTTCAGCGCCACGAGCCGAGGCTTCCACCGCCGCGTGGACGCGGGCGACGACGCTCCGGCGTACCTGAACTGACGAAGAGTTGCGTCCTGGCGCCATTGCCCTCAGAGCGGATCGGTGGGGTCCCTCTTCGACGACGTCTGCGAGCGGTCGGCCATCCCGCGGGTCGTCCAGCGGCCGGCCATGCGGCGAGCGCTCGCGCGCGCGGGCTTGAGCCCCGGAGATCTCACGTCGACCAACCTCGCCCGCGCTTTGGAGTCGATCCACGAGACGCTGCGCGTCTACCATGACGACGCGGAGGCCGAGACGCGCCTCCAGCACCTGCGCGAGCTCTGCGCGGCGGAGGAGGCGTGACCCATCCCGAGATCCCGGCGCTCTTCGATCACGGCCCGGTCCAGCTCTGGACCGCGCGCCCGAACGGGGAGCTGGACTACGTGAACGCGGCGGTGCTGACGTACTTCGGGCGCAGCCGCGAGCAGATGCTCGACTGGGGCTGGGCGGAGCTGGTCCACCCGGACGACCTCGAGGAGGTCGGCGAGCGCTGGGGCGCGTCGCTCGAGACCGGCTGCGCCTACCGGGTCCACTTCCGGCTGCGCCGCCACGACGGCGAGTACCAGCAGCACCTCGCCACCGCCATCGCGCACCGGGACGAGGCGGGCGCGATCGTCGCGTGGAGCGGCGCGAACACGCCGCTCTGAATTCACTGGCCGAGGGGCCCGCGCGTGCTCATCTTGCGGCGCCCGGATCCCGTCGTTGGCCCACCGCTTCCTCTCCGCTCTGGCGCGCGTCGCCAACGCCAGGCCCATCATGCGGCCGGGGCTCCTCGCGCCCGGCACGCTCGCGCCGGCCGCTCCGTCGGCGACCAGCGCGTCCCGCCACGACCGGCGCCGCTCGCTCTGGGCCAACATCGCCGAGGGGGCCGTGGCCGAGGTCTTCGTCGCCTGCGCGACCGGCGCCGTCGTCACCGGGTGGGCGCTCCACCTCGGCGCGGACGCGACCACCATCGGCGCGCTCGGCGCGATCCCGGTCGCGTCGCAGATCATGAACCTGCCCGCCGGGTGGTGGACGAGCCGGGTCGACCGTCGGCGCCTGGCCATCGTCAGCCTCACCCTCGCGCGCCTCGTCTGGGCGCCGATGGCGCTCGTGCCGGCGTTCGGCGTCGAGGCCGCGGTCGCGCTGAAGATGCTCGTGGCCATCACCCTCGCGTCGGGCGCGCTCACGGTGGTGGGTACGAACGCGTGGAGCGCGTGGGTCGGCGACCTCGTCCCGGCCCGGATCCGTGGGCGCTTCTTCGGCGTCCGGACCGCCTGGCTCACGGGCGCCGGCGCCGCCGCGGCGCTCGGGACCGCGGCGCTCCTCGACGGGACGGACGACCCCGCGCCCGCCCTGGCCATCCTCTCCGCCGTCGCCGCCGCGACCGGCGTCGCGAGCGGGGTGTTCCTCGCGCTCCAGGTCGATCCGGGCCACGGCCAGCGCCACCCCGGCGACCTGCGCGACTTCCTCGACGTGCTGCGACACCCGCAGGCGCGAGACTTCCTCCTCTACCAGCTCGCGTGGGGCGCCGCGATCGCCCCCGCCGCCTGCTTCTGGGCGCTGCACGTGCTGGACTCGCTCGCGCTGGGCTTCTCGTTCCTCGCCATGCACGGCCTGATCGTCGCGACCTCGCGCATCGCCACCGCCAACATGTGGGGACGCTACGTGCAGCGCCACGGCGCCCGCCGCGCGCTCGCGCTCTGCTCGATGGGCATCGCCGCCATGCCGCTGCTCTGGGCGATGAGCACCCCGGAGGCCTGGTGGCCGCTGCTGCTCGACGCCGTCGTCGCGGGCGTGCTCTGGGGAGGTCACGGCATCGCGTCCCTCGACTGGCCTCTGGCCGTCAGCCCGCGCAAGCAGCGCCCGTTCTTCCTCGCCGCCTTCGCGGCCGCGGCCGGCGTGGGCTTCGCCCTCGCGGCCCTGGCCTCGGCCAGCGTGGTCGAGGTCGCGGGCGCACCGATCCTCCGCACGCTCTTCGTCGTGTCGGCGCTCGGGCGCTTCTCCTGCGGCCTGTGGGCCCTGCGGCTGCACGAGACCGCAACGCGCCCTGCCCTCGCGCCCCGCTGACATCCGAAGCGCGGGACTCGCGCGCCGAAGGCGCGCGGAGTGGGTTGGGGGGGAGGGGTCGGACCCGACCCCGCCCAAGAGCCCGAGGCCCGATCCCGCGGCAGCGGGCGGCCAGCTTTCGCGAAGCGAAAGCGCGAGCCGCGTGGCTCACGCGCGAAGCGCGGGACACGGGCGACGAAGTCGCCCGACTTGGGTTGGGGGGGCCCCGCGGAGCCGGGTGAGCGATGTTTGCGGAGGGCGCGCAGCGCCCGGAGCGAACATCGCTCACCCGGCGCAGTGGGGGGGAGGGGCTTGAAAAGCCCCGCCCCACAAACTCAGTCGTCCCCCCACCGCACGGTGAAGGCTTCGCAGGTCCAGGGGCCAGAGAAGCGGACCACGCGCACGTACGCCGTGCCCGTCTCGCTGCTCCCCACGCAGCTCGGGCTGAAGCGCACCTCGTCCGCGGCGGAGGCCCCCCGTCGGCTGCAGCAGCCGTTCAGCCCGCCGAAGGAGTCGGCCGACCCTTCGATGCAGCTGACGCCCACGTCGGCGCCGTCGCAGTCCCAGTACACGCAGAGGTCGTAGTCGTTGGCCGGAGGGACGGAGCTGAGCTCCACGCGGGGCTCGACCTCGCCGCCGATGTCGTCGGTCACGCGGAAGCGGAACCAGTCCTCGTCGGAGACGGGATAGAGGCTCGCCTGGAACGAGCCCTCGGGCCACGCGGCGCGATCCGACACCGTGCCGAGGAGGCGCGCCGCGGTGCGGCTGTCGTTGGGCTCGGAGGAGTCCCGACGCGGCGTCCCGGTGCACGTGCCCGAGCCGTCGCAGGCGTCGTCGTCGGTGCACGCGTCGCCGTCGCTGCAGGAGAGGCCGACCTCGCTCGACCACTCCGTCGGCGCAGCGCGGTCGCAGACCTCACACTGGCTCCCCGGCCGACGCTCGCCGTCGCTCCAGCACATGCCGTCCACCAGGCACTGCCCGGCCGCCGGACGTGACTCGCACTCGAAGGCGCCCGGTCCCGTCGAGACGCAGGCGTCCGCGCTGCACGAGACCCCGTCATCGCAGCTCGCGGCCGGCCCGGGCAGGCAGACGCCACCCCGGCAGCTGTCGCCCATCGTGCAGCCGTCGTCGTCCGCGTTGCAGGGCGCGCCCTCGGGGCGGGGGCCGCCGTCCGTGCACTCACCCGTCGCCGGGTCGCAGGCGCCTCCGTCGAGGCACGGGTCGCCGCTGCTGCACTCCACCGGATCCCCGACGCACTCCGCGCCCGCGCAGCGATCGAACTGGGTGCAGAGCTCGCCGTCCTCGCAGGGCGTGCCTTCTCGCTCGGGGTTCGGCACCCGCACGCACGCGCCTCCTTCACACCTGACGAGCCCGCAGGGACCCGGCGCGACGCGCCCCTCGCAGTCCGCCTCGGACTCACAACGCAGACACTCGGGATCTTGGAGGTGGCCGCATCCCCTTTCGACACAGCGGTCGAGGGTGCATCCGTCCCCGTCGTCGCAGTCGACGTCTTCGAAGCAATCCGGCGTGGGCCCCGCGTCCTCCGCGGAGGCGTCCATCGCGCCGCCGTCCGGCGCGGCGGGCGCCGAGCAGGCCAGCGCGGTCGCGGCGAGGAGGCTGAGCAGGCTTCTCACTCGTCCGCTCACATGCAGTAGGCGGGGGAGCGCTCGTCGGGTCGCTCGCAGCGCGCCCCGCACTCGACCACGTTCAGCGCGCCGGCCCGACAGTAGCGGAGGCTCGCGCCGTGACAGGCGCCGCCCCCGTCCACGTCGCCGCAACCCTCCACGCAGGCGAACCGATCCTCACCGTGCGCGAAGCCGCAGCCGAGCCCCTCGATGGCGCAGTCGCGGACCACCACCTCGCCGTCCACGCAATCGGTGAGCACCCCCGCGAGGCAGCTCCCCTGGGGTGGGACCTCGCCGCAGCTCGAAGCCGGGGGCGGGGGCTCGGGCGGCGTCATCAGGGCCTCGCTCGTCTCCGACTCGTGGAACACGAGCCCGACGTCGAAGAGCTGCCGGTCCCAGACCCCGAGCGCGCTCCCGATGACGGGGACCTGCGCGTCGATCCCGACCTCGCCGTAGACGCCCACCGTGCCCAGGTGCCACCCGTCGTCCCGCACCATGCGCACGTTCGGTTGCACGTGCACGTACGGGCCGGCGACGTCGTAGAGCATCACCGAGAGCTTGGCGTAGACGAACATCTGCACCGCCGCGAGCGAGCCGCTCCCCGAGACCGAGGCCCGGGCGTCGCGGATCTCGAAGGTGCGCTCGCCGATGTCGCTCCACTCGCCGTCCTCCAGGACCGTGCCGAGGGCCACGGTGGAGTCGATCCCGCCGCCGATGTCGACGACGAGGTTGCCGTCGACCTCGAGCCCGACGCCGACCCCGAGCTCGAGCGTGACGACCTCCACCACCGGCACGGGGCCGATGAAGTGGAAGAACGGTCGCTCCCACTTCCAGAGCTCGTGGCTGTAGCCCAGCGACTGGTTGTCCGCGCGAACGTCGACGTGCACGTGGAGGTCCGCCTGGAGGTCCCCCGCGGCGCGCAGCAGCAAGTGGTCGACCCGGCGATCGTGGACGTCGAGCTCGAAGTCGAGCGCGGGGTCGAAGTCGAGCTGGCCCTCGACGTCGACGTCCATGCTCAGCCCCTCGTGGACGCGCTGCGGACCGAAGACCGTGCGGAACTCCGCGACCTCGAGCGCCTCGCGCGCGGCCCCGACGGATCCCTCCGCGCTGTCCGAGAGCTGGCCGCCCCGCTCGATGAGCCGCTCGCGCAGCCGCATCTCCACGACCGCGTCGCCCAGCTCCGCGGGCGCGGTGGTGATCACCACCTCGTCCCCCACCGCCTCGACGCTGCGCACGTGCCGAAGGAAGCCGCCTCGCACCGCGCTCGCCACGACGTGCGAGGTGTCGAGCGCGAGGAGATCCTCGTGCCCGCCGAGGGGGAGACGCACGGTCTCGGCGTCGAACACCACGGCCTCGTCGTCGATGACCACGACCCCCTCCGACGCGATCCCGGTGACCCCACCGGGCGCGTCACTGGCGCACGCGGTGAGGAGCGCGATGAGGAAGGGGAGGCACGCGGTCGACGCGAAGCCGGCGGAACTGCGGAGGAAAGTCACGACGCGCGACCCTACCGCGACACGTGGGCATGTGCCACAGCCCGCGGGCCACGAGGCGACGCGCTTCCGCACCGGGTAGACGCTAGAGTTCTCGCATGCTGGATCTGCGCGCTCGCTATCGTGACGTCCGGGCCTTCTCGAGGGAGCTGGCCGCGCCGCTGGCCCCCGAGGACATGGTCGTGCAGTCGATGCCCGACGTCAGCCCGACGAAGTGGCACCTCGCCCACACGAGCTGGTTCTTCGAGACGTTCGTGGTCAGCGAAGCCCTGGCCGGCTACGAGCCGCTCGACCCCGCCTACGCGGTGCTCTTCAACAGCTACTACAACACCGTCGGCGCGCAGTTCCCGAGGCCGCGGCGCGGTCTCCTGTCGCGCCCCACCGTCGAGCAGGTGATGGCCTACCGCGCGCACGTGGACGCGAAGATGGAGGAGGTCTTCGCGACGGGCGTCAGCGACGCGCTGTCGTCGGTCATCGAGGTGGGCTGCCACCACGAGGAGCAGCACCAGGAGCTGCTCCTGACCGACATCAAGCACGTCTTCGCGCAGAACCCGCTGCACCCGCGCTACCAGGACGCGCTCGACGAGCGGCCGGGGGAGAGCCCCGCGCTCGCGTGGACGCGCTTCGACGAGGGCGTGCGCGAGATCGGGTTCGAGGGCGCAGGCTTCCACTTCGACAACGAGGGGCCGCGACACCGCGTGTTCCTGGAGTCCTTCTCGCTCGCGTCGCGGCCCGTGAGCTGCGGCGACTACCTCGCCTTCATCGAGGACGGCGGCTACGGCCAGCACGCGCTCTGGCACTCCGAGGGCTGGGCCGCGGTCCAGGAGCACGGCTGGGCGGCGCCCGCGTACTGGAAGAAAACGCAAGACGGGTGGCACGTGTTCACGCTGCGGGGACTCCGCCCGTTGAACCCGGCCGAGCCGGTCGCGCACGTGAGCTGGTTCGAGGCGTCTGCGTACGCGGAGTGGGCGGGCGCGCGGCTGCCGACCGAGGCCGAGTGGGAGGTGGCGTCGGCCGACGCGGGCGCGGAGGGCGCGTTCGTGGACGACCGACGCTTCCACCCGAAGCCGTCGGCGGCGGGGGAGCTGTCGGGCATGTTCGGCGACGTCTGGGAGTGGACCGCGAGCCCCTACGTGCCCTACCCGGGCTACCGGGCGCTGCCGGGCGCGCTCGGCGAATACAACGGAAAGTTCATGGCCAACCAGTACGTGCTGCGAGGCGGGGCGTGCACGACGCGACGGGCCCACACGCGACCGACCTACCGCAACTTCTTCCCGTCGGGCGCGCGCTGGCAGCTCTCGGGGTTCCGGCTCGCGAAGTAGGGATTGGCCCGATCCCTGCTGACCCAGGGCGCATGGCGCGATCTCGGCTCATCGTGGCACAGCTGTTCTGCGCCCTCCTGGCGTTCGGCTGCGGCGACTCCCACGGGCGCGGCGACGACGCGGGCCGCGTCTTCACGGACGCGAGCGATCCTCCGCTCGACGGCGGCCGCGTCTTCGTGGACGCGAGCGACCCTCCGCTGGACGCCGGCGGCCCCCGCGAGCTGTGCGACCCGCAGGACGCCCGCGCCGAGATCTGCCCCGAGCTCCTGTGCGACGGTCCGCCCAACTTCTACTGGCAGGGCGACCGCTGCGTCGTCGTCGACTGCGGCGCCTGCGTCGGCGCGGACTGCGGGACCACCTGGGGCTCGCTCGAGGCCTGCGAGGCCGCGCACGCGAGCTGCGAGGCCCAGCTCTGCCGCAGCACGGGCGGCGACTGGCGCTGGTGGGCCGAGGAGTGCGGCCACTACACGTGCGGCTTCCCGCCGCCCATCGACTGCTTCGTGGGAGGCCCGGTCTGCGACTGCGGGCTCGGTCAGCGCTTCGAGCCCGGGGTCGGGTGCGTCGACGCGGACTGCCCGACGTTCCCGCCCCGCCCGGACCGGGAGACGCTCTGCCTCGACACCGGCGGACGCTGGGAGAACACCTGCTGCGACAGCGTGTGCGGGGAGCTGTGCGCGGATGCCTGCACCGCGCCCGCCTGCAACTGCGGACCGCTCGAGATCTTCGACGAGGCCTTCGGCTGTCAGCGGGCGACGCGGTGCTACGAGCGGCGGGCGGGCGAGTCCTGCCACGACGGGGCGCGCTGCGCGGACGGGACGATCTGCTGCGACCGCTGCGGCGGCGCCGGCTGCGAAGGCGCCCCTCGCTGCGTGCCGCCGGTCTGCGACGGAGACGAGAGCCGCGACGAGTGCGGCAACGACCGCGAGGCGCCCTGAGTGAGAGCTAAAGAGTTGAACCGCTTACCGGACCGAGCATGCCGTTTCCCGCGTTTTCTGGGCAAGGCGCGACGAGGGAGCGTGCTCTCAGCACGTGACCGAGGAAGCAACGCAGCCCAGGAATCGCGGGGGAC